>PKCZ01000046.1 GCA_002862405.1 Pseudomonadota bacterium | reverse complement strand
TCGGCACCAACAGGTTTTCTCGCTATGAATCTCCAACTACTTATTCTCGATACATTACGCGTCATGCCCCATTGGCTTTTGACATGGGTTGGCGGCAAGCCGCAGGAGATTGACGGTAATCGCCTTGACATGAACATGCAGGTGCTCACCAAGCTGTCAGCGCGTGGATCGACTGCATCGGATGACCCACCAAGCGTGGATGATATTCGACGCAGAGCGGCCCAGTTCAACGAACTGAATCTTCCCACCGTAGCGGGCGTTTCCACTGAAGATACCACCATTGAGCTACAGGGCAATTCGCTAAAATCCAGAATCTATCGCCCAGTATCAGATGCTAACCCGAAGCCCGCCGTGCTGTTTTTTCATCAGGGTGGGCTGGTCATCATGGACCATCTCACGGACAACCACTTCTGCTCGCTTCTGGCGGCGCGATGCGGAGCTGTCGTTTTTTCTCTCGATTACCGGTTGTGCCCGGAGAATGCATTTCCGGCACCCATTGAAGATGCCAAGGCGCTTTGGGAACACGTTCAGACTTTTAGTGACGACTACGATGTCGACCCGGCACGGGTTGCACTGGCAGGCGACAGTGCGGGTGGATTGATCAGTAGCACGCTCGCACTCATCTTACGAGACGAAGGTGGTCGTCAACCCAAAGCCTTGTGTCTGGCCTACCCCTGGGTCACAACCAATAACGAGAATCAGCCGAGTCTCAGCAGCTGTGCAAATACCTTTCCTCTGACGGCCAACACCATGCAATTCTTTAACTCACAGGTGTTTCCCAACGACCTCAAAAAAGATCATCCATGGGCAAATCCATTGCATGTGGAAAATCTTGCTGGTCTCCCGTCGACCGTCATCGGGACCGCGGGATTTGACCCAATTCGGGACCAGGGGAATGCCTTTGCCAGCCGGCTTGCGGAGTCAGGAAACGAGGTCACACACTTTTGCTTCGAGAGCCTGACACACAGTTACCTCGTGTTTGGCCGCGTCAGCAATGAGGCAGAACGCGCTTGCGAGACACTTGCTGTCGCCCTTTCTCAGAGACTCAATACACCGAACTGAGACGCTTTATCCGGTCAACCGCCGGGTCAACCACCGACTGGCGCGCATCCCAAAGAGCCGGCTTAGACGGTGCCATCGGCGGGTTGATGAGCCCAAGACATAATGAAGCTCTCGACGTTGGGTCAAACCATAAACGGCATAGGCAACATCGTCCGGCTTCATTTCCCAGGTCATATTCTCGATATGCCGAGGATCTAGCGAGCGTCCCATTTCAGTATCGATAACCGGCGGCTTAATGCAGGTCACATAAATATCGTCATCTTCCCATTCGATATTTAGCGCCTGAGTGAAGCCATCCACATAGAACTTGGTCGCGCTGTAAACAGCAAGCAGAGGAATACCGTGGATGCTCGATGCGGAACACAGATTAATCACCATGGACCCTTCGGTGGCTTTCAGAAAAGGATGTGCCGCATAAGAGACCAAGGTGAGCCCCGTCACATTGACATCCACCATCGCGCGAATCTGACTCTCCGATTGCGTCATCAGCTCGCCGCCCGTCAGAACGCCTGCGTTGTTAACGAGCACGTCGAGCCTCCCACTCGTCGCCTGCGAAAACATAGCAATAGCCTCTTCAATCGAAGCGCTATCTTTAACATCACAGTAACCGGCAATGGCGTTTTGAAAATCCGGCTCCGACAGCAACGCCTGACAACGAGTTGCATTGATATCAAACAAACCAACCTGATAACCCTCACGGGCAAACCGCCTTGCGATGGCAAGCCCAATACCTTGAGCCGCGCCCGTGATAAATGCGGTCTTCATAACTCCCCCTTGGTGCTCTCGCACGATGACTACTTATTTTTATTCAGTCATTTTGGTGTTCGTCGATCCCTGACGACCCCATCAGTAGAGCATGGATAAGGTCATCACCCAACACCCTATAAAATTTACTTCTCAGCCAAGAAAAAAATAATGATACTGCTGACCTCGAACAAAGCGGTGTAAATGAGAAGAATGAAGTGGTCCCGTCTCGGCGACGCTATCCCCCAGCGTAAGCATCCTATTCGCACACTCATCGGGCGCGCAGTGTTCGAGCTCATTGGGTGGAAGCTCGAGGGAAATCTACCCAATAAATCCAAGCTGGTCCTTGTGGCACTGCCGCACAGCTCAAATTTTGATTTCATTTTAGGACTGTCTGTTATCTGGGGGTGGGGTCTTAAGCTCAACTATATGGGCAAGCACACGCTCTTTAAATTTCCCCATGGCCTCTTCTTCAGAGCTGTCGGCGGTATTCCCGTAGACCGGCGATCGCCCCAAGGACTGATCGAAAAAATGACTAACGAATTCAACTCGCGGTCGTCACTAATGCTTGCAATTGCACCAGAGGGTACTCGCAACAGTGACGGGACCTTAAGAGCAGGCTTTGCTCGCATTGCTAAAGCGGCATCAGCCCCTGTTTTACCTGTAATTGTTAACTACAAGACAAAAACGCTTAGTGTGGGAAAACTCATTACAGACTTAAGCGACGTCGAGAGCATTATCGCCGCTGTAAAAGAACAAGGACTGACTGGTCAGCGCCGAGTACCCGCGAAGCTTTAGTTACCTCAGCGATTCATTGACCTCTCTCGCCACGATTTCAAATAGGCCAACCAGATGGCGCGCAAGCGGTGTTGTGTAGGTTTCGCGTTTGACGAGTAACGCGCTCTTCCACTCGACAGACACGGGTAACGGCAACTCGATCAAGTCACCTGACTGTAACTGAGCGGCGAATACGGCCCTGGGACCCATACAAATAGCGTCGGATGACATAGTCAGCGATCTCAACGAGTCGTAATTATCAGAAACAATTTTTAGGTTGTTAAAACCAGCAGGTATATTCTGCCCTCGCACCGTTCCCTGGGCCTTGGGCGAAATCAACGGGTATAGAGTAAAGGTCGCTTCGGTAATGTCTGCCTCGCACAGTGGATGTGATGCTCGTACTACCGCGACAATCTTGTCACTGACCATCTCAAAACCGCGAATGTGATCGGTTGATTGCTCAGACGCAGAAAATGGACCCACGATGATGTCGAGCTCAGCATCAGCGAATAATCTGAGCAAGGTCTGATCGTCTTCCGCAACAATCGACACTGACACATCGCCTGTTGTCTCCAGAAAGCGGCTGAGAACCTGCGGCAGCATCAACTGTTCAACAATTGGCCCCACCCCCAATCGAAGCTCACCCGAATCCAGTGAAGTCATCAACTCCACGTGACGCTTGATATCGCGTAACTGAGACCTCGCTTGATGCGATTGCTCGAGCACGTAGTCAGCCACAGGGGTGGCCACCAAGCCGGTTGAATAACGAAAAAACAGCTCAGCCCCCAAGGTGCGCTCAAGCCGAGCGAGCCGCTTACTCAATGTTGGCTGCGATATTGAAAGCTCACCGCAGGCTTTGGAGAGGCTGCCCGTTCTGTGGACCGCTTCAATCAATTCAATATCGCGAATATCCATAGGTAGCTACCGTTTCAATATCACCAACACAACTTGCTATTCATTTATTTTAGTAAAACTAATAAAACTATTCATTAGTTTGAGTGCCAGATGCTTGTTACGGTGTAAGAAAATAAAGAGACATCTATCAGCATGGACACACCAAGAGTAACCATCTGGGGGACCAGCACACCGCGAAGCTTTCGACCGCTGTGGATGGCCGAGGAGCTGGGTATTCATTACGAGCACAAGCCCATAGGACCCAGAACCGGCGAGACACAGACCCCCGAATACCAGCAGCTGAATCGAAAGCAGAAAATTCCTTTTATGCAGGATGGCGACGTAAAGCTATCGGAAAGTCTGGCGATCTGCCGCTACCTTCGAGATCAGTATCCCTCGGAGCAGGTGCTCACACCACAGGACCTCGTTACCAAGGCCAAAGAAGACGAATGGTGCTGCTACATTTACGGTGAGTTAGACGAGACCAGCTTGTACGTCATGCGTCGCCATGGCGATCTCGGCATGATTTATGGTGAGTCTGAAACGACGGTCGACGCGTCGCGCGCCTACGCCGAGAAGCACTTTGAAGTCGTAGGACAGCTTCTGGAAAAACGTCCTTATTTGGTAAGTGACCAATTTGGACTTGCTGACATCTTCCTCATGTCATGCATTGACTGGGCGAATGCCTACCAGGTCGCTCTGCCGGACAGTCTGCACGCCTATCACGCTCACATTTCCGAAAGGCCCGCGTATATGCGAGCCATGAAACTAAACTATCCTGATCTTTTTGGAGGTAACTAATGGGTGCCTTAGACGGACTGAAGGTCCTTGATTTAACCAGCATGGTCTCGGGGCCGGTAGCGGCAATGATATTGGCCGACCAGGGCGCTCGAGTTATTAAAGTAGAGCCCCTTGTAGGCGAGCAAATGAGGCATATTGGTGGAAAGCATAACGAGGTCTCGCCCGCCTTCTACTCGTGCAATCGCGGTAAGGAGTCGATTTCTTTGGACCTCAAGTCCGATGAGGGCAAAAAGATTCTTCTAGAACTTGCGGCTGACGCCGATGTCTTCATTCAAAACTTTCGCCCCGGTGCCATCGAGCGAATGGGCTTTGGTGAGGATGTCCTTCGAAAAACCAACAAACAACTGATCTACGTTTCGATCAGCGGCTTTGGCGAGAGCGGTCCGTACTCACAAAAGCGGGTGTACGATCCCGTCATTCAGGCTCTGTCAGGTGCTACCGACATCCAAATGGATCGGGCTTCGGGGCGGCCGCAGATGTTCCGCATTATTCTCGCGGACAAGGTCACATCGCTGACCGCGGCACAGGCGATTAGCTCGGCGCTGTACGTGCGCGAGAAAACCGGCGAGGGTCAACACATTCGCTTGTCGATGCTCGAGACGATGCTGTCCTTCTTCTGGCCCGAGGGCATGGCTGGACTCACCTATGGCGACATGGAGTTCGACGTGACCAAACTGCAGGGCACTCAGGATCTCATATACGAGACACGAGACCGCTACATCACGGCGGGTGCCATATCGGACAAAGAGTGGGCTGGCATGTGCCGTGCGCTCAATCGCGAAGACCTCATTGAGGACCCACGTTTCAAGACCGCTGGTGACCGATTCGTGAATGTCGAAGAGCGCAAAAAAATCACCGCAGGCGAGATCAAGAAATGGGCCAGCAGTGAAGTACTTGGGCGTTTGGATACCGAGGGCGTCCCTTGCGCCCCGCTACTGACACGCATGGAGTTGATGGATCACGATCAGATCCTCGCCAACGAATCCATTAATAAATCGTCTTACGAAGGTTTCGGCGAAGTCCGGCAGGCGCGCCCGGCCGCACGTTTTGACAAAACACCCAGCGAAATCGCAGGGCCCGCGCCAAAGCTAGGCGAACACGGCCCAAGCTTGCTCGCGGAACTTGGCTATGACGCAGAAGCCATTGAGTCACTCATCGAGAACGGCCGGCTTAAGATCGGCCACTAAGGATCGGAGAACAATGAGATGAAAAAAGTTTGTTTGATTATTGGCGCGGGCGCGGGCATTGGCGGCTCAGTGGGAGCGAAGTTTGCCGCGAATGGCTATCACGCCGCCCTATGCCGTCGAAGTGACGCTGAAGGATTACAAAAGCTCGTTGATGGCATTGAATCAAGCGGCGGAACCGCTTCAGGTCACCTGGTCAACGCCGTCGAAGCGGGTGCCATCGAAAAACTAGTGGAAGAGGTTGAGCAAATCGGCCCCATCGAGGTAGTGCTATTCAACTTGGGGGCGCAGATCGGTAACCGTTCACTCGAGAGCACCGCACTAAAAACCTTTGAACTGGGATGGCAGATGGCTTGTATGGGCTTATTCAGACTCGCCAAAGCAGTGATACCAGCCATGGAAGCCCGCGGCACGGGCACCATTCTGGTGACCTCAGCCACAGCTGCGGTACGCGGTAACGCCGGGCAGCACTCACACGCGGCTGCCATGGGCGGCCGACGCATGCTCTGTCAAACCTTGAACGCCGAATACGCATCCAAAGGAATTCACGTTGCGCACATCATCGTTGATGGCGCCGTCGATGCACCCGATACCCTTGGAAAAATGCTGGGCGCAGAGATGTTCGAAAAACTCCGCGAGACCCGTGGCAAGGAGCATGACGGCCTTCTGCTGCCTACTGAAATGGCAGAGACCTATTTCCACATCGCTCATCAACACCGCTCAGCGTGGACACACGAGCTGGATTTGAGGGCGTACTCAGATCTAGCATGGTGGAACCACGCGCCTTAATCTGACAACAAACAAAAGAATAATTAGCGGAGAACTCGGCATGACATTGACCGTTACCCCCTCAGGGCAAGCCTGCGGCGCTCGCATCGAGGGCATCGACCTCACTCAAGACCTTACCGACTCACAGATAGCCGAACTCAGGCAACTTTGGCTCGAGCACAAGGTCATCGCCTTGCCCGATCAAGCCCTGACGCCAGAGGACCTCGAGCGAGTAGCCCAATACTTCGGTGAAGTCGGAGAGGACCCATTTTTCGGGCACATTGATGGCTACCCTAATATTTGTGCGATTCAACGCGACGCGAATGAGAAGACCCCCATTTTTGCCGAGATCTTCCATACCGACTGGAGTTTTATGGCAATACCACCGGCGGGCACAGCACTGTTTGGCATCACGATCCCTCCTCATGGTGGTGACACCTTGTTCGCTGACCAAGTGAAGGCCTACGAGGAGATGCCAGACGAGCTTCGTGAAAAAGTTGAAGGTCTTACCGCCGTACACTCTGCCGCGCTCGGCTATGCCCCCGACGGCGCCTACGGCGATGGCGATCAAGCAGCGGGTCGCAGCATGCAGATCAAACCAAGCGAGAAAGCACGAGAAACCTGCCCACATCCATTCGTGCGTGAGCACCATGAGACCGGCACCAAAGCCCTGTTTTCATCCGCTGCCTACATACAAAGCTTCGAAGGTATGTCGCTGGAAGACTCGCAGGCCCTCGCTATGGAGTTGTATGTCTATCAGACGCAGGAGAAGTTCCAGTACCGCCACCAGTGGGAAAAAGACATGCTGGTCATCTGGGACAATCGGTCCCTCCTACACTCGGCAACGGGCGGCTTCGATGGCTACGATCGACTTTTACACCGGGTCACCATTGCGGACACCCAGTGGTAAGCGGCGAGAAAATCGCGTTGTAAGAGGGTACTGAACGATGAGCACGGATAGGTTTATCGAAGATCTTGCAGATGCCATCAGGACCAAGTCAACCTGGCCTGAATTCCCCTCTGGCATAACTGTTACCGAGGCCTACTCGTTCATCCCTCAGCTGACGAGCCTCATCTCTGGAGAAACGTCGGCGGGCATCAAAGCCGGCGTAACCAGCGCAGACCTTCAGGCACTTTTTGATCTGGAAGAGCCTTTACTGGGCCTGCTTTACCAACAGAGCAAAACCGAGAACGCGGCAACACTGTCATACACAGCCAGTCGCCGCATCGAGTGTGAGCTGGCTATGCGGCTCAACAGTGATGGCAGCCCTATCAGCATCGGCCCCGCTGTGGAATTTGTCCGTTTGGACTTCTGCCGACCTGAGGATTTGACCCCCGGCAATGTGACGCTCACCAATTTGGGAGCGGACCAATTTATCTTAGGTGAGATGAGCGCTTGGGATAGCTTCAGCTTCACTGCCCTAGCGGACATTGACATTGAATTGAAGCGGGACGGTGAGGTCATACTCACGACCTCACCCCTCGATTCTTTTGGCGGCCCAAAGCCAGCGCTTGATTGGTGCATCAGAAAAGCGAACAGCCTTGGATTTGCGATACCTCAAGGTGGAGTACTGCTGGGTGGGACCAACGGAGTCGCGATGGAAGCGGATCGAGGCCATTACGAAGTCAGTTACGGGCCGCTGGGTTCGATTGAATTTACCATCGCTTAAAGTCGGAAGAGGCAACAGCGTTCTAGTCAGCAGCCGTCACTCTGCGAACGCAGATATCTACACTCATAGCTAATCATCAACAGATCCCTATCACCCAACGAAACAGCGCTTTCACTGGCGCTATCTGCTACTTTGCGAGTAACGTGTAGCGCGTTCATCAAAAACATAAGAGATGTCGCATGCACTCACTCTCCCTCCAAAAGCCAACCAAAAAAATAAGTAGTACCCGTCTGAGCAAGACCAAACGGGTCCTAGCGCTCGTTGTGACCAGCGGAATAATGGTCAGTCTTGGATGCAGTCAATCAGAGACTTATAGACCCCACCGCTATGAAGCGACCGTGGTAAAGACCGAATACGGTATTCCGCACATCACGGCTGAGTCCTGGGGTTCTCTAGGTTTTGGAGAAGCTTACACGGCAGCAGAAGATCACATATGCAATATGGCACTGGCACTGGTGCAATCGCGCGGTGAGAGCGCCGCAGTTTTTGGTCCCGGGCCCCGCAACCGAAATCTCAGTAGAGACATTGTCGTTAAGGCGCTCGGCATCCCTGAGAGAGCTAGCGAGGCGCTTGCAGCGCAAGAGCCTCAGATCAAAGAATGGATTGAGGGTTATACTGCTGGATATAACCAGTTTGTTAATGAGCGCGCCAGCAAGTTTGGCTCATGGTGTGATAAAGCAACTTGGGTACGACCGGTTACAGCGGCGGAGTTCATGGCTCAGTACGTTACCCTGGTTTACACCTTGCCACGAATTGCGGGGGCAGTTACCGCAGCGACACCACCTACGCCTCAAGCTGAGCTAAGTGCATCTATTGCCGCGCTCGAAGTAGTACCACCACTCGGCGATACGCTTAAAGATATGAAGCTTCGCGATATGGGCTCGAACGCCTGGGCCATCGCTTCGAAGCGGTCAGAAAATGGTAAAGGGCTTCTGCTAGCCAACCCACACTATCCCTGGTACGGCATCGCACGATTTTGGGAAAAACATCTTACGATTCCAGGCGTCTACGATGCCTATGGCGCAGGCCTCATTGGCACTCCGGGCGTTCTTATTGGCTTTAACGAAACTGTAGGTTGGACACACACAGTATCCGACTCGAAACGGACCGTTATTTATCAACTCACGCTCAATCCTGATAATCCTCGGCAGTACCGGTGGGAAAATGATTGGCGCGAACTCAGCTCAGTTGAAGTAAGCGCTAACGTGAAAACAGCGGATGCGCTGAAAAACCAGCAACACACAGTATGGTTCTCACACCATGGCCCATTGATAACCCTACCAGGACTGACCGATGATCCCTTCACGGCATTTGCCGTCCGAGATGCCAATGAAGAAAACCTTCATACCTTCGCCCAATGGCAAGCCATGGGGAGTGCGAAAAGCATGGATGAATTCATCGAGGCGCATCGCACTTACAACGCCATGCCCTGGGTTAACACGATCGCGGCTTCAGCCGATGGTCGTGCGGTTTACATTGATAATTCAAATGTCGGTGCCTTAGGTGAGCAGGCCATTCTCAACTGGCATAACACACTGAAAGCTGTCCCTAAGCTTCAGTATCTCTATCTGTCACAAGGACTCGTGATTCTGGATGGCACCCAGCAGAGTAACGAATGGCTTGAAACAAGCTCTCCTGTACCAAAGACCGAGCCATTTGAGCGTCGGCCACTCATCGAGAGCGATCAGTACGTCTTCAATGCGAATGACAGCTACTGGCTCAGTGATCCGGACAAGCCAGCCGCGGCATTGTCACCTTTATACGGACCCACCATGACACCTCGGAGCGTTCGCACACGCATGAATATTGCTTTACTGCGCCCGGATAGCCCGTACGGACATGCCGGTGAGGATGGTAAGTTTAGTCGCGGCGAAATTCAGACCGCCTTGTTCAGCAATGAAAGCCTGACCGCCGACATGCTCCTGCCCGAACTACTCGCAGCCTGTGATGCAACGCCTCAACGCACTGTCGAGAACACCACAGTCAATCTGAACAAAGCCTGTAATGTGCTGGCCGTCTGGGATCGTCGCTTCAACAGCGAGTCACGCGGCGCTGTGTTGTTCAGAGAATGGATCACGCAATACCCCGCAGACGAAACGTCACTTGGCTCATCACTGTTTCAACAGCCTTTCAATCCTATGGAAGCCGCTACCACGCCTACCGGGCTTGCCAATACCGAACTCGCTCTCGACCGGCTCGCTCGTGCAGTATTGCTGCTAGAGGAGGAGGACATTGGTCTGAATACGGCGCTAGGCAATCTGCAAGTTGGGCACCGGTCTGAGCGTCAATACCCAGTTCATGGCGGCAACCGGCACGAGGGCATTGCCAACCTGCAAATGAGTACCACCGTGGGTAATAACCCCACCGACACACCTATCTTTACGGGCAGCAACGAGTTTACTGGGAACAGCAACAGCTTGTCGAAATCGGGCTACAACGTCGTTCACGGCTCCAGCTTTATCATGACACTTGGATGGAATGACACAGGACCAGAGGCCGACGCCATATTGTCCTACTCACAGTCAGGCGACCCTGAGTCTCCACACTTCGATGATCAAACCCAGCTCTATGCCGAGAAGACCTGGCGGCCAGTACGCTTTACGCCGAGCGACATCGAAAATCATGCTGTATCAAGAAAAGTACTTCGCTCTCTCGATTGAGCACGAAAAAGCCCACGAAAGCGGGTGTTTGTTATTAGATCCTGCGATCAGTCTGGCGCATTCGCTAAATCCTCCCTGATATGACGAGAGGCCAAGATGTACAGCACACCAGAGATAAACATGGAGGTAGGGATAATGTACATCATGGCATACCGCAAGGAGTCAACGTCGTGCTGATCAACTAGTAAATCACTTACTAAACCAACGGTCGTCGGCCCCATACCTAATCCAATGATGTTCAAAATAAAAAATAATAAGGCCGAGGAAACCGCCCGCATCCTCAGGCCTACCATGCCGTGGACACTGGCAATAGTTGCGCCCAGATAGGCGTTTGCGAGAATAGATGGAATCGTCATACACATAAGTGCCGCGTAGGGACCGTCTACCCAATAAGTAGCTATCTGGAAAGGAACTGAAATGGCAGCAGCATATACAGGCACCCACATGTACCAGCGCTTGTCTTTCTTTCCGAGATTATCTGCAAGAACGCCCGATCCGAATACACCGATCGCGCCACCCAAACCAATAATAAGTGCCAACCAAGTGCCTAGCTCTCCAGTTGGCATTTGGTGGGTTCTGATCATGAATGACGCAACCCAGTTGGCCGTGCTATATCCAGCAAACGCGTTCATCGCTGCACCAAGGGCCATGAACAAGAACGAGCGCCGGCTCAATAATACCTTGAACACCGTCATCATTGAGGGGTTGTCACCGGTAGATGCCCTGTTTTCAGCAAGTCCTCGAATGGGCTCAGGCACTGTTAGATAAAGGACTAGAGCCAGCAGCACACCAGGAATACCGACGACGAAAAACGCGACACGCCACCCGAAAAACTCGTTCAACCAGCCGCCGAATAAGAAGCCGAATAAGATGCCAATACTGATGCCCGTTGAGTAAAAACCAATGGCGCTGGCGCGCTTCTCGGGCGGAAAAATATCGGAAATCATCGAGTGCGAGGGCGGGCTACCGCCAGCCTCACCAATGCCCACACCGACCCGCGCCGCCAGCAGCTGCCAGTAGTTTTGAGCCAGGCCACTGATGGCTGTCATACCACTCCAGATCGTAAGTGAGATAGCAACAATGTTTCGTCGATTACTCCTGTCGGCAAGGCTCGCAATGGGTAAGCCCGCAAAGGTGTAAAACAGGGCAAAGGCAAAACCTGTAAGAAGGCCAAGCTGTGCATCGCTCAGCATCAAGTCAGCCTTTATCGACTCCTGTAAAATCGAGAGTAGCTGTCGATCAATAAAATTAATGCTGTAGACGATCGTTAGAATGCCAAGGGCGTAATACGCCGCCTTTGTAGACGCATATGGATTGTTTGCGCTTTCTGTCGCAGAAGTTGAGTCAGTCATGAGCTACCACTGTTTGAATTATTGAGGTAACGAGCCTGTTCCCAGATGCTCATCGAAAGTAAAGCTACACGACACACTGACTAAGGCATAGGTCTGTTGTGAAAAAGAGATCTTCAGAACTCAATTTGGCCGCCTTTCACTACATACCCTACGAAGAGTGACAACATTGGGACCAGTTTTGGGTCGGAAGGAGTCAATCCTGTTTACTGCACCGAGCGAATTCGCTGAAAGTAGGGATAGCCCAATGCGATAACTGCAGCAGTTACCAGTAACTGGACCGGGTATTGAATGGCCGTATAGAGCACGGTCCATCCTGTGATTGCCAAGAAGATCAGTGCGGGAAGCGGGTACCATGGCATGGTAAATATCGACCCGCCGTGAGGACGATCTGTGCGTCGCCTCCTGCTCACAAAAACAGCCACGACAGTGAAGAACGTATTTGCTGCCATAACGAGGCCCGCAAATAACAGGATTTGCTCGAATGTCGAAGTCCAGAGAAAGCCGAGGGCAACCAGCCCCATGAATACGATCGCATTTGTTGGAAGGCCGCCTTCATTGGTTTTGCCTAGCCACGCGAGGCCTCGATAATCCTGGCCCAGACGCTGGAGTGCTCGCGGTCCAGCCATGATCATCGCACTAACCGTCGAAATCAGAACGCCGGACAGAAGCAGTGAGACAATGAAAGCGCCGCTTTCTCCCAAGACAGTTTCAGCCACAATAAAGGCAATCTCGACCTCACCCGTCATCGACGAAATAGATGCTGAGGTCAAAAAGGCAGTGTTGAGCAGCACGTACAGTACGGTGACCAAGGCACAACCCACGATCAGGGCTCTCGGCAAATCCCTTTTGGGGTGCTCCAACTCACCCAAGATGTAGGTAGCAGCATTCCAACCCGAATAGGCATAGGTGACATAGATCAAGGCAATGGCACCTGCACCGGACAGAATCTCACCAGCATTCAACAATGAAGCGCCTGTGACCTGATGTGAGAAGTCACTGCCAGTGGCAAATGCGGTCAGCACAAAGGCAGCGATCAGTAACAGCTTAAGTAATGTCAGTAAATATTGACCGCTAGAGCTCTCACGATACGTTCGTGTGTGAATGAGCACCATGAGCATGATCAATGTTGTCGCAGTGATCCTCGGCGGTAAGGCGGGAAAGGCGGTGGCGAGATAAATACCAAATGTGAGCGACGCAAGTGCGATGGGCGCCGCGAAACCGACGGTGGCTGAAACGCAGCCCGAGAGAAACCCAGCATAGGGATGAATCAGCTCAGTCAGAAAGTGATATTCCCCACCCGAAGCC
>PKCZ01000197.1 GCA_002862405.1 Pseudomonadota bacterium | reverse complement strand
CTCGGTGGGCAACAAAGCGCTTTCTATGCCGGCCCTCTGTCACGCTTTCTACCTGAGTACTCTTCTGTCGGCTTCCCTCTCGCTCCCGTCTGCAGTTGGTCACTCGTCAGTCGCCGCCAGCAAGTATAGTAAAGAACATCTTCAAAACGCTGTCAACACTTTTTTGTAACTATTTACATTTTTTTTACTTCGCGTTTTTTTGAGTCTGCAAATTTAGACCGTCGTTCACTTTCTGCACGCTTGTCCCTTCTGCTAAGTTGGTTCGACCGCTCGTGAAGAAACTAAGGTCACCTCCCATGTCTGAGCCCGTGTTAAAGGTTTTTTCTTACTTGCCGAATCCTCGCGTTTGGAAAGCATTGATTGCCGCGGACCTACTCAATCTACAAATTGAGGTTGCGGGAGACAAACCCAGTAACCTAGACAAGTGGTTGTGGGATCATGAAGCGCGTCTGCTTGAGGACCACGAGAGGCACTCCGGTAACCCAGCCGCGCGCGAGTCGAGAAGAGGATTCTCTCAAACGCTCTTCAAAACAGACGCTTTCATGCTCGCTCACCCTTTTGGAACGGTTCCCGCTGGATTCAGTGAGGACGGTAACGTGGGTATCTTTGAATCAAACAGCATCCTTCGTGCGGTCGCCCGACTGGGAGATCAGGGTATCGGGCTTTACGGGCGGAATGTTTCGGAAGCATCCCGCATTGATGGCTTTCTGGACAGCATTCTGGTTTTCAGTCGTGAAGCTCAAGAGTATCTGCTTGCAATGGATAAAATGACGACTTATCAATATGAGCGCATGGCCGAAGCATTCGAATTTTTTTCAGCCGGAATCGAGCAAACCCTGCAACACAATAGATTCCTAGTCGGTGACGAAATGACGCTTGCCGACATAGCGTTTGCCTGCGACTTCAGCCAATTCCTGCGAGAGAGGTTGATGCAAAACAGACTTGACCCCGTCGACCTTCACTGCATAAGCCACGACGCGGAAACCGCATACCCTAGAACCTTCGCTCATCTGCAGAACCTGTCAACACATGCGGTCTTTGAGAAGTACTTGGGCGACTATAATGCACACATATGGCTTTGACCTGTTTGTAAGCATCAATTGCCCAGTCGCCTGCCGCCACAGGTCTTCAAATACAATCAACGTTGCCCGACATGAGCTCTAGTAGCCGGAATATAAAACACACAAACGTCCCACGAGTGCCATACCGAAGGTTTCAAGTCGTAGCAACAGCCTAGTATTGAGGTACATTATTTCCTTAGAGAGTTGAACTGGTACGCCTTCGGATTCAGCAATACGACACGCCACTCTCAAAAACAGGATGATACTTTTATGAACTTCAGACTTTATTGCCTCGTCATGATGGCCAGCCTGACAGGTTGCATCACAGGGTCAAACGCGACTTTTATAGAGTCCGAAAATCAGAACAGTAGAGTCAGGATGATCGTAATTCACTATACCTCCGAGAACTTTGCAGACTCTCTAGAGTTGTTAACGAAGCGCTCGTCAAATCCCGTTAGTGCTCATTACTTGCTTCCAGAATCTAACGACAGTTCATACCCGCATGGGAAGCTGAAAACTTATCAGCTTGTCGATGAGAACAGGCGAGCATGGCATGCGGGACAGAGTTTCTGGCGCGGTAAAAGTGGTCTAAATGATCAATCTATTGGCATCGAAGTCGTCAATCTAGGCCGTTGTTTACAACAGAAAAAGTCTGACACTTATAAGTTGCTTGGCCGGAACATCCTGTGTTCGTTTCCCACATATGCTGACGATCAAATTGACCAACTCATCGTGTTAACCAGGCAAATATTGTCTAGACACCCGGAGATAGACCCTACCAATGTTGTTGGCCACAGCGATATTGCTCCGGGTCGTAAGGTCGATCCAGGTCCGCGATTTCCCTGGCGGAGGCTACACCAGGCGGGTATTGGCGCCTGGTACGATGAAACGGTCGCGACTAATTTTTTGAGCCATTTTTCCGCTGAACTGCCGACCGTTGAGACCGTTCAAAGAGCCTTGTCGATTTATGGTTACCGCGTTGAAGCAACTACTGTCTGGGATGATCAAACAAGGGCTGCATTGGAAGCTTTTCAACTGCATTTCCGCTCGCATAAGGTAGACGGCGAAATTGACGCTGAAACTACGGCAATTTTGTTCGCACTTCTTAGCCGTTACCGAGCGGACCAGTTACAGACTCTGTAGCTATTAATGCAATTAGAAAAATAGCTCGGGTCAGCCTAATACATTTCCTGAATACAGCGTCGAAACCTCTGTTGGCACCAAGTAGATACTGCGCTGTCAGATCAAGCACAAGACTTAAACTCCAATGTTTGTATCGTTTACCGCGAGTTTGTTTTAGGTTGACTATTGCGAATGATAAAGGAGAAAAATAGTGCATTATGACGAGGTAGTTTTAGGCCGGCGGAGTATTCGGGGTTACAAGCCGGACCCAGTTCCAGAGTCCCTGATAAAAGAAGTCTTGGCACTGGCGATGCGCTCGCCCTCCTCCATGAATACTCAGCCCTGGAACTTCACTGTCGTAACTGGCGAAGTGCTGGATCGTATCCGCAAAGGTAATACCGAACGCAACTTAGCCGGTATTCCTCACTCGCGGGAATTTCGGATTGGCTCTCCATTTGCGGGGCAACACAGAGATCGACAAGTCAGCGTAGCAAAACAGTTATTTGCCGCGATGGATATTGCCCGTGAGGACGCGGAAAAACGTCAGGATTGGGTGCTTCGTGGGTTTAGACAGTTTGATGCACCCGTCTGCATCATCATTACCTATGATGCGGTGCTATCAGACAGTGACGACACAGCCTTTGACTGCGGTGCGGTCACCACGGCGCTGGTCAACGCCGCTTGGTCTAGAGGTCTCGGAGCGGTCATCAATAGCCAGGGCATCATGCAGTCCCCCGTCGTTAGAGAGCACGCCAATATTGCTGACGATCAAATCATCATGAAGGCAGTAGCGCTCGGGTGGCCCGATGACTCATTCCCCGCCAACGCGGTCGTATCGGAGCGTAAAACCGTTGATGAAGCAGCCACGTTTTTGGGCTTCACTGAGTAAACCTCTGCAAAAAAGATAACATGTAAAGCGTCCTTTACGTTCCGAGAGGTTCGGCATAATATGTAAAGTATGCTTAACATTTTGTAAGGGTGACAATACATGACCGACACGCGCACAGAGACCTCGCTACAGGCAGGCCTCAAAAAATCCACTTTTCAACTGTTCCTCGCAACGGGCGCCTGGGTGGGGAGCACTGCCCTCATGTCGTTTGGTCCAAGCGCGATTTGGGGCTTTGATGTTGCAGTCACGTTTTTAGCCATCGCCGTAAATCTAATAGTGGGCAGTTTCATGCTTTACAGCTTTTTTAAACACCTAAAAAATATGGATGAACTTCAGCGACAAACGCATCTTGAAGCCATGGCATTAACTTTGGGGATAACCATGGTGCTGACCGTTATCTATGGTGCCCTCCCACAAGCCAAGGTGCTCGCTAGCACACAACCAGCCAATGTCTTATTTGTCATCGGTATCTCTTACATCCTGTCAGTAATAACCCTTTGGTTGTGGCGCACAAGTGAATGAAAAATAGACTTAAGGCACTGAGGGCGGATCGCGATTGGACTCAGGCGGAGCTCGCAGATCGGCTGCACGTCACCCGACAAACCATTAACGCGATTGAAAAAGGCAAATACGACCCGAGTTTACCGTTGGCATTTAAGATTGCGGCGCTTTTTGGGCTTCCCATTGAAGAGATATTTTCCCCGGACACTGACTAATTCGATCTTGCGAGCAACATCGGCAACTGTGCCTGCATCGAGAGGTACAGCTCAGGTCCAGAGCCCCTTGTTGTCAACCCACCGAATCTGAATTGCGTAGCAATAGGCTGCTAGAAAGAAAAGTGGCGCACCAGCGGCAACTGGATAAAACAAGGCCGCCGAACTTCCAATAAAGCCACACACCAGAGAAAAGATCTCAAACCGTATCGCCACGCGCCGGTCTCGTATTCCCCAAAACCCAAACTTCACCCATGCCGGGGCCAAAGCCCACTCCTCTGATTTCTTATCAATCACCGTAATGTCTCCCTTCAATGTATCGACATCAATTTCAAAGACCGCAGCAAGGGATTTCAGTGTTTCAAGGCTCGCGCTTTGACCTGACTCAACACGTTGAATTGTGCGGAGGCTCAGACCTGACATCTGCGCGAGTTGCTCCTGCGAGTAGTGGTGCTTGGTTCTGAGGCTTTTTATCACTGACCTGTCCTTACTGCGTTCTGGTGATAGAGATTGAATCAAAAAGATTGAAGTCGGTGGCGCCAAAGCCATGACAGCCACCCGACAGCATCCCGCCATCATGCCTTGGGTTTAGGCCCAGAGGAAAGACATAACTGTATCGATACATGCCCTCACTCTCTTCAACACGCGAACAGGTTATGGCACATTGAAGCCATGAAAGCAGAACGCGACGAACTCGGATTTGATGCGCCAGCACCGGTGGGACACCCGGTTCGCGCGAGCCTCCCTGCGGATGCACCTACCGGCCCCGCCATTGGTGATCGACTTCCAAACTTTTCCCTGCCTGATGCTTTCGGACGTGTGGTTAACTTCCATGAGGATCGCGGCCAGAGCAAAGCCGCATTGGTTTTCTACCGCTCCGCCGTTTGGTGACCCCCTTGCTGGACGCAGCTAGGTGAGTTGCGAGATGCGTTTGATAAGTTTGAGGCTGCCGGGATCAAGCTATATGCCCTGTCGTATGACGACCAGGAAACACTGGCTGAATTCGCACAAAAGCAGGGAGTCCAATATAAACTGCTCTCAGATACCGACTCCCGGGTCATAAAACAATACGGGTTGCTCAACGAGCAGCTATCGAAAAAGGACGCCTTCCTCTACGGTATTCCCTACCCGGGTGTATTCGTCTGCGATGAAGACGGCACGGTTATCTCGAAATTCTTTCACGACTCGTACAAGAAACGTGAAAGCCCCGAAATGCTGATCGATGCAGCCCTCGGACGCATCACCATCGATGAGACCGCACCACGCGCTGAAAGTAGTGATGATGGCATCCGAATAACAGCGGCGCTGCATGGCGGCAACGGGAGTTTACGGCAAGGTATTGTCCGGCAACTGGTCACGACATTTGAGCTTCCCGAGGGCCTTCACATCTACGGAGAGCCCGTACCTCAGGGTTTGACCGCCACTGAAATCAAAGTCGAGGGACCTGCTGGATTGGTAACGCTTCCGATGGAGGCGCCATCAACGGCGCCACTGCGTTCAAAAACATTAGATATCGATCTAAATGTGTGGAGCGGCACCGTTCGCTTCGCCACACCACTTTATCCGGTAGGCGAATTGGTGAGCGAGTGTCGTCCTATTGATGAGCGAGAGGTAGAACTCTCAGTGCACGTGACTTTTCAAGCGTGCACAGATGAAACGTGCTTGTTGCCACAAACACGCATACTGACGCTTCGTGTTGAACTTGAAGAAGTAGACGTACCAAACCTCCCGATACACACCGGTCACGGACAGCGAGAAGGTAATTACGACAGCACACCCGCCATGAAGCGGCTTGTCTGGCGGAAAGTAAGAAAGAACCCGCTTAGACTTTTGCAGTTCATCTGGAATCGGAAACGTATGGAGCGCCGATCTAAGCGCTGAGGTTAATGACCGGCGATATCGAAGTGCGCTTCCATGGCAGCTAGGACGACCGAGGGGTCAGAGCGTCGTTGGTAGTCGGCGGAGAGATCTATCCAAACGACTTTGCCGGACTCATCAATCAGTAGCGTGGCGGGCACCGGTAAGGCCTCGGCTTCCTCGCTACCTGGCGCCGAATGAAACCCCTTGTTTCGCAGTCCAAACTTATCCGTAACGGTAAGTTGCTGGTCAGACAGCATGGTCGCCTGCAAACCATGGAGATGGCGTCGGTCCGCTATGACCTCTGGTAAATCGACACTCACGGTGAGGACCTTTACGCCGCGCTTGTCAAACTCTGCGCGCAGTTCTTCCAGTCGACGTAACTCGCCGACACAGTAGGGTCACCAATGTGCTCTGAAGAATTTTATGAGCACCAAGTGCCCATTGAGTGACGCAGAGTCGAATGCCTGTCCTTGCCCGTCGGTCGACGTGAACTGAGGCATCGCATCACCCACTTCAATCACCGAATCGCGCTCGACGATTTGTGCACTTATTGACACTGTGAAGGGTAAAAAAGCACCGACAACGATTGCGAAGACAGCTGGAATGGCACCCAACCAACTCGTTCGCTTAATCAAGGCGTAAACACCCAAAGCCGCCGCACCTAAGAATGCGATGACGAAGCCGGTCCGGTCCGCGGGAAGCGAAACTTCCGCCGCCAGGTAAAACCAATAGCGTGCAGTCACCGCCGCAATGACGGCTGCCACTAACGCGATTTTTGTCCCTGTTTTCATTGGCTTCACGGCAGCTCTCCCTGACCCTCTACCCTCCATCAGGCGTCATCTCGAGTCAAGTGCATGCAAGGTCGAAACCGCTTTTTATGTAGTGATTTGTGAGACGAATGCTTTGTGAAAGGAAAGCTATGTGGAACGAAAGCCTAGTGAGCCGAGAATTAACTCATGGCATGCTGTACCACCTGAATCATCTAACCCTCTAAGAAGCGATGTAATGGATTTTTCTGTTTTCGACTGGTTCATCGTGGCGGCCTATGTCGCGGTCACAACGTGGATTGGTCACCGACTGAAAGGCAAACAAGAGACAACGCACGACTTCTTCTTGGCGGGTCGGCAGATCCCTTGGTATGCAGTCAGCGCCTCTATTATCGCCACCACCATCAGTGCCGTTACCTTTATTGGCGTTCCGGCAATTGCGTTTGCCAGCGACGGTAATTTCACATACCTGCAGCTTGCCATCGGTGGCGTGATTGCGCGCTTGCTGATCGCCCGTTATCTAATCCCACGCTATTACCAAGCCGACTACTACAGCCCCTATGACTACATGAGCGACCGACTCGGCGTGGGCATTGGGCGCTTGACCGCTGGGCTTTTCATCGTTGGCGGCATACTGGGTCAAAGTGTTCGCGTGTACGCCACAGCACTGGTGTTTGAGCTGCTGACGGGCTGGAGCATGGCCGAGAGCATCACCGTAATCGCGTTGTTTGCCATTCTGTGGACGTGGATGGGGGGTGTCGCCACTGTCATCTGGACCGACGTGGTGCAATTCTTCATTTTAATCGCCGGTGCGGTGGCTGCGCTGGTGGTGATGACCGGTGCACTGCCTGACGGCTGGCATACCCTCTCTGAGATGGGGAGTACCGCCGAGAAATTTCAGGTTTTCGATTTCAGTAGCGACCCGCGCGTGGCATTCACGTTCTGGGTGGCACTCATTGCACTGCCGTTTCAGGGTATTTCGGTGTACGGGACTGATCACCTGTTTACTCAGCGACTGCTCTGTTGCAAAGACCAAGACCAAGCAAAGAAAGCGCTTTTATGGAGCATCGCGGGCGAGACCATTCCTGCGTTGATGCTACTCGTCGGTGTGGGTCTCTACGCGTTTTATACACTCAATCCGCTTGCGCCAGAGCTTGCGTCGCTGGTGGATGCAAAAGGCGATCGTATCTTCCCTGTCTTCATCATTAGCGAAATGCCAGTGGGCGTTCGCGGCTTACTGATCGCAGGCATTCTCAGTGCTGCCATTTCAAGCCTCGACTCTATCCTCGCGGCTCTCGCTCAGATTTCGGTCACCATGTTTTACAAACCTTTTGTGCGACCCGGCAGTGATGATAGTCATTACCTTAAGGTATCGAGGGGCCTAGTCATCATTTGGGGCATTGTGTTGGGCTTCACCGCGTGGCAATTCTCGCGAAACAGTGGCGACCTGATCACCCTCGCCTTCTCGATGACGACTTACACACTGGGCCCTATGCTCGGCCTCTTCGCGCTAGGTATCCTGAGCACACGCTTTAACGTCGGTGGTTTGGCACCAGCCGTCGCCTTGAGCATGCTCGGCGTACTGATCATTAACGAGCCCGAGCTCTTCCACTGGATGCTTCCAACGACCGCAAACACACCACTCCTGGCTTGGCCGTGGTTATTTCCGATTGGGACACTGCTCTGTGTGCTATTGGCGTTGCGAGGGAGAAAAATGTCCTCCTGCGTGTAGGGGGTTCCCAAAGTCGGAAATGACACCTAGCATAATCGACAACAATGACCTTCCCTGCAGTCTAGTATTCAGAAGAGAAGTCAGGTCTAGCAAGGGGAAGCAGAGCGGGATACCAGGATACAAAAGCCATGCACAAAGGCCGGTAAAAATTTGATCTCAGGCAACTGACAATTCGGCGAGGAACACGAGATCGCGACTCCGCTACTATAAAAAATGCCGCGGGAAGTTTTTAGAACGGGCTGGCATAAAGTAAAAGCACCGAATTGAAGGAGCGAAGTCATGACGAATCATTGCAACGCCGTCCTACGCCAAGCAGTCGCAGGTTTATTGCTCACGTTTTTCACTCACGCTCCACCCTCGACGAGCGCTGAGCCTCACAAGCTCACGGTGATCACATACATGCAGGAAACGTGCACATTCTGTCCCGGGGGAGACACTCAAATTGAGGACCGAGCGTGGCGCGTTCCCTTCGTAAAGGGCGACGAACTCATTGACCGTGAACAAGGATTTATTGGCGGCTTTGTGCATACCGCACGCGAATACCCTGATGTTCAGGTTATCGGGATCAACTCGCCTGATGGAGTTTACGGTGGCTCCTCTCGAAGCTGGGAAAGTCGAGAAAGCTTTGAGCATTTCATGACGATCATCACTGATGACCTGAAAGCCAATATGCCTGTTGACGGTGTGTATCTTGCGCTTCACGGCGCCATGGCGGTAAGAGGCGTTCCCCGACCGGAAGCCGAGATAGCACGGCGCGTTCGGCAAATCGTTGGACCCGATATCCCCATTGCCGGTTCTTTCGACTTACACGGCAATGAGGACGAGCAATTTCTGCAGTGGGCCAATGCTGCCTTCGTTACCAAACGATACCCGCATTACGACGCGGCATTGCAAGGCGAGCGCTCAGCGCGGTTCCTCTATCGAAGTTTAAAGGGTCTCTACAACGCGACGACGGCCACACGAAAGCCGCCCGTTATTACCGCCAGTGTTCTCCAATGGACAGGGCAGTCTCCGTCGATGGATATCATGGAGCGAGCCCGCCGCTGGGAAGCGCGAGAGCCTGAGGCGTTCGTCAGCGTGTTTTATGGCTTTCCCTGGTCAGACGTTCCAGACGTTGGCGCAACGGTGCACGTCATGACTAATGACGATCAGGAGTTAGCTGACGCAATAGCGGACGACATGTCAGAGTTCATTTGGCGCGTAAGAGAGCCCTTTGCCAATGGCGCCTTCCCTATGCCTGAGACCGCTGCAAAGCAGACGATACAGGCAATGAAACGAGGTGCCACACCTGTGGTTCTCGGTGACTATTCGGATCGCCCCGGGGATGCAACGTGGATTCTCAAAGCATTGATGGATGAGGACGTCAGTAACATGATGTATGCGGCGTTACGCGATGAACGTGCCCTTTCCGCACTTAGCGCAACTAAGGCCAAACCAGGCGATGCCTTCGATATGTCTGTCGGGGGCTTCACAGGTGAGCAAGCTGGCAAGCCTGTCCGCATCAAAGGAACAGTTAAATATTTTGGCGAGGGCTGGGGTTACGACGAGATCGCAATGATTGAATTCGGGGATAACAATCTACTTTTCATTGTTCCAACCTACACCCAGATCAGAACGCTATCGCCACTGCGTATCGAAGGACTTAATCCCGACCACTACGACGTATTTGTCGTAAAATCCCGCGTTCATTTTCGACGGGGCTTTGACGAGACGGGGTATGCAAAAACCATCATGGTGGTTGATGCACCAGGCGATTGGTTTGGCACGACGCGCCTTGATGCACTGGACTACCAATATGCACCTATAGATACGCTATATCCATTTCGGACGAGCGATATTCGAAATTAGGGAGATGTGAGTGAGGGGCTTCGATTTGGTGGGGCCAGTCGGGATATGAAAAATTAAGTTACAACAAACCTTGAATCTTTAACGTGACCGGCAGTCGGGACTGGTCTGTCTTACTTACCCCAATTAGAGCGAGTGCGCGTTAAAAAATTCCAAGATGAGTGGCCAAGTCCAACTGAACTGGTAGGTATGACCCATGCCAGAGCGACAATCCAAAACTCGAGGCCAGCCCGTGTCACTCGAGCAATAGGTCCTACATTCGGCCTCGCTGGTGTTGGCATCAAAGACAACGGCGTTGTTCGTCACATCACAGCCGTGCGACCCGGCCCAGCTCTGCGTAATTCCAGTAGCGCTTGTATAGTAAAAGGATTCGCCATTACTCGTGGTGGTAAAGTTATGATCTTCCCAGTCACCGGGTGGTACGGTGGAATCATTGAGGCCAGTAATGAGCAACGCGGGCATGTCCTCATTTTTACCCTTACCGTTCAGGTAGCCCCGGTGCGGCAAACCAATGATCGGTGCTATCGCTCTGAACAAAGGTGCCGTCAAGGGGTTCTGTCCCAATTCCCAGGTAAACATGCCTCCGTTTGAACCACCACTGGCGAACACGTTGTCTGCATCCACGCACATGCGGTTACCAACGTGCTCAAGCAGCGCGGCCGTGAACGCAACGTCGTCTTGCTGGCACTGTGTCCAAGAGCAGCTATTCTCCGCAATACCATCACAAGAGGCGTACCTATAATCAGGTGTGTTGTTAAAATCGCATATGGCGCCTTCGATGCCATTGCCGCCATCACCGTCAAGTCCATTGGCGGATCCACTAAAGGTCCATGAGTTAAAGGAGTTATCGGGCTCACCCGAGCCAAGGCCCACAGGCGCAACCAAGATATAGCCCTGTTGATCCGCTTCACTGGTCACCGTCGCGTTGCCAACGAACTCATTCTGACCGCCTCCCCATCCATGAAATAACATTACGAGGGGACTGGCTGAGGTGCTTTCATAGTTCTCGGGTACATGAAGTCGGAAAGCACGCTCAATGTTATTAAATTGAAACATATAGGCGCCACTTTCAGTCAGCAATCCAGTGTTGGCACTGCAGCCCGCTGAGGGATTGTTAACGCCGGGACTTGTACCGTCACCGGGACTGGGTGGTGGTGCGCTCCCGGTGCTTTCACTGCCTGCATTGCTGCCACCTCCGCCACCACAGGAGTGAAGTAACGCCACAACTGATAGCAAAAGGCCGGTTATCAGGTATCTCAGCATGTTAGTGACATCCCGTATTTGTAAGATACTCTTTGAGCGTATTTCCAAGCATCTGCATAGGCAAGTGGCCGCGGACTATTAGGATTTCTTCCAGTAACAAAACATAAACTCACGATATGCCAAAAACCGTTTGTGAATTAAGAAAAAATGTTTGTCTTGTAGGGCGAGACAAGTTGCGGGTCGAGGTCAGAGCAACATCCGCCAGTAAGTGATTTGTGTGGCGAACGTTGCCGAAGCCTTTTTGAAACAGAGCATTGGTGGAGCCAGGCGGGATCGAACCGCCGACCTCAACACTGCCAGTGTTGCGCTCTCCCAGCTGAGCTATGGCCCCAAAAAATGCATGTCACCAGCCAGCATAAGTATATCTAGAAATTTTTTCGCTAGCTAATCTTTCTGCGTATCCGATGCAGGTCGAATACCTGGGTGACGTCTTGATCATTTCACTAGTCTTAGATATGTTAAATTTTTGTAACATTACTGTTTCATTTTTATGACCGCTTCACCGTGACTAAAGCGCGGAAGCAAGGAAACAAGATACCAATAAGAAGAAGGACAACATTATGTTTAGTCGCTATCGCAATCGTAATAATAGTTTTAATTACAACATTAAAAAGTTAAAGCTACCCCTGCTCCTTGCACTTACCCCCTTTGGTCTTGCTGCCTGCGGTGGTGGTGGGGGTGGTGATTACACGGCGCCGTCATTGTCGGCACCAACCGCAATCCCATTTCCACCTGCGGACTACTCTGCAGTAGACGCTGCATTCCAGGAGTTTCTCGATAACCACGAAGTGCTTGATGGCATTAGCTACGTGTTAGTGGATAAAGAAGGGACAACCCATACGGCGGTGTTCGGCGACCATACTGAGGACCTAGTCACGATACTTGCATCAACCAGCAAAGTACCTGCTGTGATGGCAATACTGGCATTGGACGATGACCCCTCGGTCGATTTTTCAATAAGAGAACCAGTTAGCGAGTATCTGCCTTTCGGTGGTATTTATGCTGATCGTACTGTAGAGCAAATGATAAGCAACACATCAGGTATCCCCGGATTACGGGTAACGCTTTCTCCGGCCTACATTGCGTCCGGTGGAGTTCACGGCTGTCAAGCCAGCTCTCAGCCGTTTATGACTTTTGAGGGATGCGGACAGCTTATTGTTTCAACTGAGCTGCCTACAACACATCCAGCGGGTAGCATTTTTGACTACGGGGGCAGTCAATGGCAGGTTGCCGGAGTAACCGCTAGCGTAGCCAATAACTCGTCTTGGAATCAACTCTTCGACGAGTATCTAGGTACACCATGCGGCCTGGATGTATTTACTTTTGGTAATCCCTACGAAGAGCTTATTTACTCAGGATTTACGTACACCTCATTCGACGGCACGCCCGCCAGCCTGGTTGGTCAACATAACCCAAACATTGAAGGTGGAGGAATTACAAGTCTGTCGGACTACGCGAAATTGCTGCAAGTCTTGCTTAACGGAGGTTATTGTGGGTCTAGTCAAGTTCTCAGCCAGGCCTCAATAGACTCTATGTTTGCGGACAAAGGAAGTGCGGTTCCCATTAATCCTACCCCCTATGGAATGGGATGGTGGATATCAACTGAAAGTCCAGGACTGTATACCGACGGAGGCATGTTTGGTGCTGTCAGCTTCATTGATCTCAACACTGGCATCGGTGGCTTTATTGCTATAGACGACTACAGCCGAAGAGCTTCTGGCCAGGGTGGCGCAATTCTGCGCACCGCATTGCCCTTAATCCAGGAAGCGGTCCGCGCAAGATACGAGTGATCAGTAGAAGCGAGGAGAAGTTGAACGTGCGGACTTTAGAGTGTCCGCATGCACACCAATCGATTCCTATCGTTCGAATATGCAGTTTGCTATCATTCGCGCCGGTTAGGAGGAGGTGTATGTGTTTGGTCAACTGCTACTAGGTATCACCGGCGCGATTTTCTTTGGGCTAGGAGTTGTTAGTGTCTACGACCCTGAAATACCAGCAGGATGGTCAGGCATTTTCATTGCCTCTCAGGATGCTTA
>PKCZ01000056.1 GCA_002862405.1 Pseudomonadota bacterium | reverse complement strand
GTCGCTCTGCCGTCCACTCTGAGCATGCCAGACTGCTCGACTATGGCAAGGGGGTGATGGCAAGGGGGGTGATTGTCCCGAAAGAAGCTGAGTTCTAGGGCGCGTCAGGAGGCTGCGCAGGACCGAATCGTATTGAAGCTTGATAGCTGAGCGTCACCGCCAACCAAGCCCTAGTTTTTACCGGCCTCACTGAAGTGCATCAATAACAGTGTTCGCGCGTCAGGCTCGAACTCTTGGGTCGGTGGCTGGAACGAGGCGCGATAGCGGGTCTCGTTGCTGATACGAACCTCATCCACCAAGCCATTGAGTACCTCGTAGTAGCCGCGGCAGCAATTATTACCGCCAATTGCAATATTCTGATACCCCAACTGGGCAGGGCGAGCGTTGTATTCTTTTTCTGCCACTAGCTGGCCGTCGATAAACAAACGCATGAGGCCTTCTTCGTTGGTTGAGGCGACGTGTACCCATTGATTCTTGGGTACTGGGTAATCGGAATACAGAACCCTCGAGTTCGCCAGTGTTCCATCGATAGAAAACCAACCTCGTAACAAACCGTCTTTGCCCACTGAGAGTCGGTATTCCCGTCCTCGACCGGAGCCAGAATACTTGTCGACAATGATCCCCCCACGGACATAATCGCGCAAAAAGACCCGTGCCTCGATGGTGTAATAGTCGTCGAGGTGGAGGTCTTGGGTATTGCTCACCGTAATTGCCTGGGAGCCCTGATAAGGGTCAAAGTCTGCGGACATTCCGCAAAAGGCACTACTGTCGGCGTCAACCTCAGACACGCAGCCGGCCTCATCTTCCTCACAGTCTCTCACGGTCAGTATCGCGTTCGCGGTCCCTTTAGTTTTATCGTCAATGTCAATCCGGGAATCGTCGACCACCAACACCACATCGACAGAGGGCTCAGTCTCTGTCTTCCCAATTTTCAATTTGTAACGACCCGAAATAGGTTGAAAGGGCAGCATTAGTTGAATGTGAGAATCATTAGCATCGAGTAGCCGAGGCTCAAAGAGGTAGTCGGCATCCTCAGCCCCGAAAAAGACGCGATCATCCGGAGTGCTGAGCAGTTGCTCACCGTAAACATTTAATCTTGAGCCCTTCATCTCGACCTGCAGTACAGGACCGCGGTCGAAATCAGTCGAATCAGATGCCCACAGCGATCCAGGTGTTGTCACAGACAACACTGTCATCAGAACAGCATGTTTAAGCGCTGTTAAATGGTTCAAGTGGGCGTTCCCCGGAAAGTTACCGCCTGCAAATAGATAAGTATTAGTGCAATACCAAGGCTAAAACGAGTTTTTTGGCTGCCTAAGCGACAATTTGGTCAAAAAGCCTACCGAGCAGCGATCGTGTGTTGCAGGCATTGCTACCGTCACCGGGCTGAGTCTGACGGTCGATCGCATTGAGCTGAGCAGAGAGCCGCTCTGAAATCATATTCCGATTACGATTATGGGTAAAAATGTGGAAGTCGCCCGCCTCCACGCCTGAAATAGCATGCTCAGCAACATGTTCCGGCGAAAAGCCAAGAGCAGGGCCACCCCCTGAGAAGGTCTCGGGGCCGCCGAATTCGTCAGGAATTCGCGCAACGGACGCTGCGATATTAGTCGCTACCAGCGCAGGACACAGTAAGCTCACACCGAGAAAATCAGGCGTCTCTCGGTCAAATGTTTCTGTGAGCCCCAAAACAGCGTGCTTACTGGCGTTGTAAGCACCCAGTAGCGGCGCAGGGACTGCAATACTATTTTCAGAACCCGTGACAACAACATGGCACTGAGATCCTTGCTCAATAAGGCGAGGCCCAAACGTCTGTAGGGTATGCCATACCCCGAAGTAATTTACCTCCATCACCCATCGAGCATGTGCCTCGGTCTGATGCAATAGTGGGCGCAGAGGCAGTCCAACGCCCGCGTTAGCAAAGACTAAATCGACGCCACCTAGAGTTGCCCAGCTAAAGTCAGCCAGTGCCTCCAGCGCATCCTGCTGGGTCACGTCGCAGACAAACGTATGAAATGAGCCACGCTCGTAAGCACAGATAGTTAGTGCTGCCGCATCAACATCGGCAAGTACGATCTGACAACCACAATCAGCCAGCTGCCTAGCAATGGCGAGGCCAATGCCACTTGCACCACCCGTGATAACGACTCGGCACCCATCAACCGTCATCGACTGCTATTCCTCTTCTTTAACCACTTTTATCCAAAAACTTGATGGCTGAGTGCTAACTAGGCAACTACGCCCTCGGAACTGAGCTTTTGAATGTCAGCGTCGCTCAAGCCAAAACTCTCCAATACCTCCCGAGTGTGCTGCCCGTGTGTAGGCGCACCGCTTCCCGGCTCTAATCTCTCTCCGCCAAATAGCGGGGGCGCGAGAATTCGCCGAGACGACCCCGCAATTGGGTGGTCATAAATATCCACCGAGCCATTCGCCGATAACTGCGCTTGTGCGAGTACCTCGTCTCGCGTCATGACCTTGGCACAGGGCACATCGACTTCGTGTAACCGCCCCACCATGTCATCGCAAGTCAGCTCGGCGCATCGCTCGGAGACAAGTCCTTTGAGAACGTGGATATTGCGCATCTGGTTCTCAAATGTCGCAAATCGCTCGTCTTCCAACAGATGCTGCATATCGATCGATGTCAGGAAGCGTTTCTGCATCTCGTAACTACCTGCGGAGATGATGACGCCACCATCACTACACACCCACGGATCGTAAAGGATATCGATGAGCATAGCTCCCCGTTCGTGGTCGTCACTGAGCAGCGTGTGATTTTGAAAGCCGTCAAGAAAAATAAAGAACAAGCCAGAATCAATCATTGAGAGATCTATGTGCTGACCTTCCCCGGTTCGCTCCCTTAAGAAGAGCGCACTTGTGACCGCTTGACAGGCTGTGTAGCCCGTAATCTTGTCGCACAAGAGCGTGCGCATGAATGCGGGTTCGTCACCCTTACCTTGAGTCGCAGCGACGCCAGAGTGTGCTTGGATAATGGGATCGTAGGCAGGTGCGCTACTCATAGGGCCTTCGGTACCGAACCCCGAGATCGCGGTATAGATGAGCTTGGAATTGATACCGCGGAGTGTCTCAGACCCTAAACCCAACTTATCCATGACACCGGGTCGAAAGTTATGAATAACTACGTCGACCGACGGAATCATCTCTTTAATAACGCGCACGCCCTCTTCTGACTTTAGGTCGATCCGGAGCGATTCCTTGCCGCGATTGCAGTTAGCGAACAGGGCCGATATGTCGGCTTTTCGCGCACCGATGTAACGCATCGGATCCCCCATCGCCATGGGCTCGACCTTGATAACCCGAGCACCCTGCTCAGCCATCATCATCGAGGCAAGTGACGCTGTGATCATGGTGGAAAATTCGAGAATCGTAATTGACTCAAGTGGCTTCATATCGACTCCGTCGCTTCTTATTCGTGTGCCTTATGACACGCTAGTGGCAGACCGACCGACAATCAAGTGATGTCGCAAGAATCACATCCAGTTGATAGCCCCATAACCGGTGTTCAATGCGAGGAATGTAAAGAGCATTACATTTCGTCGATTCTGCCGAAAGTGTGCACCCAATAGGACAATGGAGTAACCCAGGCACCACAAAGCAAACGACACAACAGGATCTAGCCATTTGGTAGTCATGCCTACACCCGAGACCACGGTGATGACAAGAGTGATGTTTTCCAGAACCGGTGCGTAATTGGCGGACGTTGGCGCTCGAGGCGCAGAAGATTTAGTCATAGGAGGTGCTCGTAAGAAATGTGCGGTAGTAATAGAAGTGGGAGCAGAGGTGTCTGTTAAGCGGTTTTTTCCGCCAGCAGGGCCCGAGAAATGGCGAGCAATTGTTCATAGTCAGAGTGGTACAGCTCGTCCAACTGCTCTCGCATTCCACCTCTACTCATCAAATCCCAGTCGCGGTAAGACACCCGGTCGAACCCGTGCTTAATAAAATTAGCGCGTAGCTTTCTGAGAGGCTTTAGCCAAAACGTCCAATACAGATTGCTTGGACCATCGTCGGAAAAGGATATCGGCTCGTATGACGCTGCTCCGCCCGAGCAGAAGCGCTCGATGGCCTGTGCTGAGTAACTTCGATTTTTCACCCGATCTGGCTCGAGGTGCGGCAAGCGCGGGAGCCCTATCAGTTTACGCAAGCACTCCAGCACATCGTCTTTGTGACTGCGAACATGTTCAAAGCAGATAAGTACCACTCGATCACGGCCAAATAATTCAACGCAGTGATCGTAAATTGAGCTGACCGGAAATCCTCGAGCGTCCATGTTTCGCATGCCATCGGCAAAGACGGCGCGTTTCTCTTTAAACGTCCCATCCCTGTAGTTGAGGAATGTTTCGATAGGGCCGCCCCGACCCTTGACCAGCGATTGGCGATAAGCTGAGTGAAGCCAGTCCGCCGGGTGCCGCGCGACGTAGAGGATGCGAGCCTCTGGCACCAACTCTCTTAACATCGCGAGATACTCCGGGTGCTCGGGGTAGCCATCATACATTTCGCCTAGGATATCAGGCTTCGAGATCAACAGGCACTTTCCCTGCCCTTTCGCTCGCAACGTCGCTAGGGCGGTCATGACTCTCGCTTTAGCCTCCTCGGCTGAGGGATCCCGATAGAGCGCATGCAGTGGTGCCATCAGCGCCGGCGGATTGAAAAGCACACCAGCGCTTGTCAGTTGAGAAAACACAAAGTTCTGAAAGAAACGCGTTGCTGTTTTATGCAATCCGATATGCACAACAATGCGAAGCGGCAATGTCTCAGGCACCTATCTTTCCTACTAAAGCAACCCCGTCTTGCATGATGGATAGCCTGGGGACCAAGTTCAAGGTGGCGGTCAAAAATCATCACATACCGTCATTCACTGGCATTTAAAATAACCTCAGCTATGGTTAGGGGAGCCCATGGATGGGCCTCAATCTTTACAAGGAAGTGACCATGAACTTACAACTGACACGTCAAAATCACGGCTTCGAAGAAAATAACTCTTCTGTCACCAATGCACAGCGCCCACTAGCCAGGGGTCGCGACTGCGATATTTTTGCACTTCGGCTGCGGGAGCGTCCCCCCGAGCCACCCGAGCGACTGCTAGAATTCTTTGACCCAAGTCCTCAAAGGCCGCTATCCCACACAACACTCAAAGTCATCGACGTCTTGCTAACGGGCGATCTGAGTCGAATTCGCTCAGAGACAGTGGCCGACAGCTTGCGCGTCAGCCCTACAACGCTCCGGCGTCGGCTCAGCAGGGACAACATGAGCTATCAAACCATTTTGGACGCGGTTCGACGCCATCGATGTGAGGAGAGCTTGGCTGACGATTGGGTTCCTGGAAAATGCCTCGCCTGGGATCTGAGTTATGCGGAGGTCAACAGCTTTCATCGCGCATTCCGCCGATGGACCGGAAGGAACTATAGCGACGTAAAGTTATTGCTGATCTGAGGAACCTTCGTTGGCGTCAACGGGGTCAAAACGCCCCAATCGGTCGTAGACCCAATAACCGACCCACTCGTGGATGGCCGCTGTGCTGGTCGAAAGGTGCTCAATAGTGGGCATCCAACTGGGGATGGCATGTGGGTATCGATGAACTCGGTGATCAGTGGGCGCTGCAGTGACTTTAAACCCCTGCGCACTGAATAAGGCAACCGCACGCCGCATGTGCAAAGAGGATGTGACCAACAACACATGCTGGTTACGGCCCCGTTCCAGCTTGGCGACATCCTCAGCATTACCTTGGGTAGTCAGGCTGTCTTCCTCGAGTGTGATCACTGACGGAGAGACGCCAAGCCGGACCAGTAGATCACGCGTCCTAGACGCTTCGGAAACGGGGCCTCGTAGACTGCCACCGCTGACAATCAAACGCGGTGCTTTTTTTGCCTGCCATAGCTCCGCGCCCATCAGAACCCGATCACTGGCCTCGTTAAGATCGCCCCAGCGCCCAAACTTCCCTTCGGCCACCACACCACCGCCCAATACAACAATAACGTCACCATTAGGGAGCTCTTCGGGCGCAAAGGCGGGGTAGCGTGCTTCAAGCGGTGTTGCAAACGCATCGACACCGAACTGAGTCGATGGGATGTAGATGACACCTAGCGCCAGACAAGTGTAGAGGCCCGCTGCGGCTCGATTTCCGCGCAACTGACCCCAGAGCGATAAGCCGACAAAAAACAACCCTAGAGAGAGTGGGTAGACGAAAAGCGAGAGTATTTTCGTCAACGTGAACATCAGGCGTAGGGATTCCTCAATACGATTGTTTCTGCACGATCAGGCCCGGTCGAGATAATGTCAATGGGCGCACCCACCAATTGCTCGAGCTTTGTAATGTAGTTTCGAGCAGCGGTTGGCAGATCCTCAACGCGTTGAGCGCCAACCGTCGACTCAGTCCAACCGGGGACCGACTCGTAAACGGGATGCAAATCATCGTAGTTCTCCGCACCACCCATTATGGGATTTCCATCAGCGTCGGTATAACCCACACAAATGGAGATTTCCTCGAGCCCGTCGAGCACATCAAGCTTGGTGAGGCAGAGGCCGGAAATAGAGTTGATTTGAACTGCGGCTTTCAGCGCGACGGCATCAAACCAACCACAGCGTCTTGGGCGGCCTGTTGTCGCGCCAAATTCGTGCCCGCGTTCTGCTAACCGTTGCCCAATCTCATCGAAGAGTTCCGTAGGAAAAGGGCCGGAGCCGACACGGGTTGTATAGGCCTTGGTGATGCCTAAGACGTAGTCTAGGTACAGTGGGCCAAAGCCAGAACCGGTGGCCGTACCACCAGCCGTGGTATTCGAGCTGGTCACAAATGGGTAAGTGCCATGATCGATATCGAGCAACGAACCCTGAGCACCCTCGAACATGATGTTAGCGCCATCCTCACGATATTCGTGAAGGCGCGACGTCACGTCGGCCATCATGGGTAACAACTGCTCACCCTCCTCGTAGGCAGTTGCGAGGACATCGTCGAAGTCGAGCGCCTCAGCACCGTAATAATGAACCAGTGCATGGTTGTGATATTCCAAGACTTCGCGCAATGAATCAGCAAACTTTTGCCGGTCTCTGAGATCGCCCAGGCGTAAGCCCCGCCGAGCCACCTTGTCTTCATAGGCTGGGCCAATACCACGACCTGTTGTTCCGATTTTCTTTTCGCCCCGACGCGCTTCACGGGCCTGATCAAGCGCGACGTGGTAGGGCAAAATTAAGGGGCAGGCAGACGATATCTTGAGACGATCGCGAACGGGTACACCGCGAGCTTCGAGCGCTTTGATTTCTTGTAGCAGGGCGGCCGCCGAGAGCACAACACCATTACCAATCAGACACTCAACATCCGAACGTAAAATACCCGAGGGAATAACATGAAGAATAGTCTTCTCACCGTCTATGACGAGCGTGTGTCCCGCATTGTGGCCACCCTGAAATCGGACAACCGCTTCGGCTTGCTCAGTTAGCAAGTCGACGATCTTACCCTTGCCCTCATCGCCCCATTGTGTACCGAGTACGACGACGTTGCGACCCATTATTGCTTCTCCACTGGCTCGACTAGCCATTCGTTATCTCGGTTTACCAATTGTCCGGTACATCGGTCATCCACCTCACCACCGATAGCCTTGATTACTATGACACCAGAAGCGCGAAGTTCAGACTCTTTTGCGGCCAGCTGAGCGGACGCGTCGACGGGTGAGGCAACTAAGACTTTGTCTGCTACCTCAAGTACAGCTAGCGCGGACCACGCCTTTAAATCGATGGCGAAGCCCGTAGCTGGACGTCTCCGGCCAAACACCTCACCGACGCCATCGTATCGGCCACCTTTTGCCACCGCCGCACCGAGTTCCTTTGCGTACAAGGCAAACACAACACCCGAGTGATAGCGGTACCCATGTGCCTCAGTCATGTCGACATAGACATTCACCCGGCCCTGAAGACGCTGACAGCAGGCAAGAACAACCTCCACTTCGCCAATGACCTTATCGAGTCCTTCGATATCGACAAACGCTGCTCGTGCACGTTCCAACACCTCAATTCCGCCATGCATTGTGGCTAGCGTAGATATTTTCTCGGCCTGCTCGCGAGACAGTGTGGTGAGGAGACGATTGAGATCGGAGTTTGCTTTTCGCGCCAACAGTTCGAGCACCATGTTCTGCTGTTCGCTTAAGAGACCTACATGGGACATCACCAGCTCGCAAAATGCGACGTGTCCAATATCAAACGTAATGTCCGATAACCCACTCCGCTCCACGAGAGAGAGGAGCAAATCGACGACTTCGATGTCGGCTTCAATACCACCACAGCCAAAGATTTCCGCACCAAGTTGCACGGGGCTTCTGTCCGCAGGAATGGAATTGGCGACGCTCTTAAGGGTCGATCCCGCGTAGCAGAGTCGATTCACACCTTGCAGCCCCATACTGTGAGCATCAATTCGTGCAACCTGAGGGGTGATGTCAGCCCTTACAGCAAGGGTTTTGCCGGTCTCGTGATCCGTAAATTTGCAACTGAGTAATTCGAGGTCAGCACCCAAGCCAACGTGCAGGGAATCCGTAAACTCAACGAGCGGGGGCACGACATACTCATAACCCCAACTGGAACAGGTATTGAGCAATAGCCGTCGGCAGTCTTCCACGCGACCTGCCTGCTCAGGCAAAAGCTCATCGATCCCGTTAGGGAGCAACCATCGTGTTGTGTCACCCATGTTTTTGCCCAAGCTATGAAGGTAGGCGATGAAACGCCCTGCAACCGTACCGACGTATTATCGCCGGTATGGTCTCAGAGATACAGTGGAAGATTACTTACCCGCTTTCGGATCTCTCAAGTATTGGAAGAACTGACTATCGGGCTGGAGCAACATGATGTCGCTACCATTGGCAAAGGTCTGCTGATAGGCGTTCAAACTACGAGTGAAGGCGTAAAACTCAGGATCACGGTTGAAAGAATCAGCGTAGATCCGTGTGGCAGTTGCATCACCATCACCGCGAATGATTTCCGCATCTCTCACCGCTTCCGCCTCGATGACCGTCACCTTTCTATCGGCTTCAGCACGCATGCCTTCAGCAATTTCCTTACCTTCAGACCGCAATTCACGAGCCTCTTTTTCCCGCTCGGCATTCATTCGACGGTAAACCGATTGCGAGACTTCGTTGGGCAAGTCAATCTTCTTCACTCGGACGTCGATCACCTCGACACCCAACTCGGTAAGCACAGTTTCATTAAGTCGTGATTTCACCGCCTCCATTAGCTGGTCACGCTCACCAGAAACTACTTCCTGAACGCTACGGCCTGCCACCTGGTTACGAAGGTCATCATTAATCCGCTGAGATAACAGCGCCGCCGCACGAAACTCTTCACCACTCGTGGCCGTGTAGTACTTAGCAGTATCTACAACACGGAACTTGGCGTAGGAATCAACGATTAGCTGCTTTTGCTCCTGCGTGAAAAATCGCTCGGGCGTAGAGTCCACAGTCAATATACGGCCATCGAACTTGCGTACCGAATCGACAAACGGAATTTTAAAATGAAGCCCAGGCTTAAGATCGGAATTAACAACCTCACCAAACTTCAAAAGCACGCCACGCTGCGTCTCACTAATGACAAACACTGCGTTACTCAACACGATGAAACCAAAAAATATCAGTGTTCCTAATAGGTTAGATCTCGACATGATTAGCGACCTCCCCGAGTGTTGCGACTACCCAAGTCTCTTCGTAGCTGTTCCGTCACGGCATCGGTGACTTCTCGAAGCTGCTGGGACGTTAGGCCTCGACTCATCATATTGCCGGGCATAGCATTGTTGCCGCCGGCCGGAGCCAATTTATCGAGCGGTAGGTACATCATATTATTGCCACCCTCGACATCGACCATCACTTTGCTGGTGTTAGCCAAGACGGACTCTAAAGCATCGAGATACAAACGCTCTCGAGTGACCTCAGGCGCTTTTTCATATTCCGCGAGGAGCTGGTCAAAGCGCTGTGCCTCACCAGTTGCTTTAGCAATCACCTGCTGACGGTAAGCTTCCGCCTCCTCTTTAATCCGCTGCGCGCGACCACGCGCCTCGGGTACGATACCGTTGGCGTAGGACTCAGCTTCGTTTTTAACACGCTCTTCGTCCTCTCGCGCCTTAATCACGTCATCGAACGCTTCCTGCACTTGCGACGGTGGGCTAGCATCATCGATATTAACCTTCTGCACGTTAATACCCGTGGTGTAAGCGACCAGATATTGCTGAAGTCGCTCACGAACCTTGACCGCAATCTCGGCTCGACCTTCGGTCAAAACCAAGCCCATAGTGCTCTCCCCCACCACATGGCGAAGTGCACTTTGTGCGGCATGCTGAAGTGATCGCTCGGGATCACGCACCTCGAGAACAAAATTCTTAGGGTCATCGATTACATACTGAACCGACATGCTCACATCCACGATGTTCTCGTCTTGCGTCAACATTGTTTCGCGGAACTGAGCTGATCGCACCTGGGTGATGTTGACACGGGTCAGTGTATCCACACCTCGCGGATACCAGAACAGCCCTGGCTGAGCGGTCTTGTCGTACTCACCTAGGCGAAGCACGACGGCACGCTCTTGCTCCCCGATCTGAGTCAAACCCAACAAACCCCAAACCGTGAAGGCGGCGATGGCGGCGATACCGAGGAGACCACCAGCACCGCGACCACTGCCGCCACTGCTACCGCCAGATCGACCGCCGAATAGGCCGTTTAACTGATCCTGCAATTTACGAAGTGCCTCATCGAGATCGGGTGGACCCTGATCCTTGCCACCCCAAGGATCGCGCGGGCCTTTACCGCCGCCGGGCTCATTCCATGACATATCTTCTTCCTCGATAGTTGATGAAGACAGTCTAACAAAACCTGCCAAGATAGGGAGGTACAAGATAGGGAGGTAAAAGGGGCCCCCGTAACTAAAAACCATGCTGCCGCTTCAAACGTGTCCAATCGGATTCAGGAAGATAGATGTCCAGCTCACTGCCGCCCGCGTCTAGCCAGTCTTCAGACTTAACTGCGCCCATCTCATAGAGAGCCGCACGCAACTTTCCCTGCGCTGGTGTCAACTCTACACACCCCCTAAAAAAGTTACCCGCTAGTCGCTCACCAATCGCATCCCTCAAGAGGTCGAGACCAACGCCGTTTTTAGCCGAAACGGATACCGAGTCAGGTCGACCTTCACTATCTCGCGTTATGCGCGGCTCCCGCTCCAAAAGGTCGATCTTGTTAAAGACCAATAGTTGGGGTATGTCTCCAGCACCAATTTCATCGAGGACCGACTGGACTTCCATCTTTAAAAACTCGCGGTCGTCAGCGGCCACATCGATAACATGAATGAGCAAGGACGCATTGAGTGTCTCCTCGAGCGTTGCCCGAAAAGCCTGCACCAAGGTATGGGGCAGGTCAGCAATAAACCCAACGGTGTCCGCGATGATGACCCCACCCAAACCCTCGATCTCAACTCGCGCCAGGGTTGGATCCAAAGTTGCGAATAGCTGATCGGCGGCATACACACCGGAGTCAGACCAAGTATTGAATAAAGTAGATTTGCCAGCATTGGTGTACCCGACCAACGAGACCAACGGCACCTCGGCTCTCTGTCGCGCCCTTCGATTCTGCGCGCGCTGTTGCCGCACTTTATCCAACCGTGACTCGATCGTACTTACGCGAGCGCGCAGCAATCGTCGATCGGTCTCTAGCTGCGTTTCACCTGGCCCTCGAAGCCCGATACCGCCCTTTTGTCGCTCTAGGTGAGTCCAACCCCGTATTAAGCGAGTGCTAATGTGTTTTAGCTGCGCCAGTTCGACCTGCAACTTACCTTCGTGCGTTCGAGCGCGCTGAGCAAAAATGTCGAGAATAAGCCCCGTCCGGGCAATCACTCGACACTTTAAATAGGCTTCAAGGTTGCGTTCCTGACTGGATGACAACGCGTGATTGAAGACCACGAGCTCAGCCTCTACTCGTTCGACTTCCGATGCGATTTCTTCAAGCTTGCCCTCTCCGACATAGTATTTAGCCGTGGGCGAACGGCGCGAGCCTCGCACCACAGCCGCAGGATCACCACCGGCAGATCTGACCAGCTCAATAAACTCACCAAGGTCGGGCTCGTTAGCACCACCGTCAATAGCAATTTGGACGAGCACAGCGCGTTCGCCACCACTGTGGAGTTCAAAGAACATCGTTTGTCTCTACGCGTGTTACTGCAGCGCGCTGATGGCCGATATTAGGCGGCCTCTTCCTCGACCGGCGCAATAGGAATGCGCACGTTGCGCGCAGGCACAACCGTGGAAATAGCGTGCTTGTATACCATCTGCGACACGGTGTTCTTCAGCAGGACGACAAATTGATCGAATGACTCGATCTGCCCCTGAAGCTTGATACCGTTTACGAGATAGATAGAAACCTGAACGCGTTCTTTTCTCAGTGCGTTGAGGTAAGGGTCTTGTAGCGTTTGCCCTTTTGACATGGGAGCTCCTTAAAATGTTAACGGCCGCAAAAAACGAGGCGGCCCAATATCCCCAAAAATCGGGGGTGAGTATTCTATTACGACAGCGGAGCCTCTAGGTAGTTCCTAAGATGGTTCTTGACCTGTTCCTGACCATCTTTTGCCTCGCTGTCTATCCAGTGTAGACCAGACCAGCCGCGAAGCCACGTTATTTGACGCTTGGCTAATTGCCGTGTGGCCACAATGCCTTTATTTCTCGCATCTACAAGCGAATACTCACCCGACAAATGTGACCAAATTTGTCGGTAGCCGACGGCTCGGATCGCAGGAAGGTCAGTATGCAGGTCACCGCGATCAAAAAGAGTTTCCACCTCCTCGACAAAACCGGCCTCCAGCATGCGGTCAAACCTAGTTTCAATTCGAGCATGCAGCGTGGCTCGATCCTCGGGTGCGAGAGCGAGACAGATGGCATCGCGGCCCTCTTGGGTATTCGCGCGTTGCCACTGGCTCATGGGGGTTCCCGTCTGGCGAAAAACTTCCAGCGCCCGCGAGATGCGCTGACTGTGATTAGGATGCAGACTTTTCGCCGTGTCGGGATCCACTACCGAAAGCGCTCGATGCATGTCGGGCCACCCCACTTGCGACGCCTCTAGCTCTATCTCGGCACGGATGACCTGATCTGAGGAAGGCATATCAGACAGTCCCTCGATTAATGCCCGGTAGTACATCATCGTTCCACCTACCAATACCGCGCGGCGCCCGCGGGCTCGCGCATCGGCAATACAGCTAAGTGTGTCTTCAACAAAATTTGCCGCCGTGTACACGTCAGCAGGGTCGCGAATATCAATCAGATGGTGCGGATAGTCAGGCTGCGCTGCACCAATACATAAACCCCGGTAAACCAAGGCCGAGTCCACACTGATCAGCTCAACATCAAAAGACTCAGCGAGAGCAACAGCGGCATCTGTCTTGCCGGCCGCCGTAGGCCCCATCAGACAAATTAACGGTTCGGCCAAATCATCGCCCTCGAAGGAACAGCTTATCTAACTCATCGTGTCCCAATTGGACCCATGTAGGGCGGCCGTGGTTACACTGTCCCGAGTTTTCGGTGACCTCCATGTCCCTCAATAATGCATTCATCTCGGCAATAGACA
>PKCZ01000097.1 GCA_002862405.1 Pseudomonadota bacterium | reverse complement strand
GAGCTTCTTACCTACTGGACCCATGAGTACGATTTTACGCGTCTTGAGCAAAGGCTTGGGGCGTTCGATAACTTTAAAACTGACATCGACGGCGTGGAGATTCATTTCATTCACAAGCGCAGTCCGCACACGGCAGCGACGCCTCTCCTGATCACCCATGGATGGCCTGGGTCCGTTTTGGAATACCTCGACATTCTCGATGCACTAACAGATCCAACGCAGTATGGCGGGACACCCGACGACGCATTCCACGTCGTACTACCTGCCCTTCCCGGATTTGGTTTTTCGGGCAAACCCAGAGATACCGGCACGGGCGTTCCCAAGATCGCCACTCTCTGGGAAACGCTTATGGGGCGATTGAATTACAGCGAATTCCACGCTCACGGTGGTGACTGGGGCTCTATCGTGACACAAGCAATCCTCCTACAAGAGGAAACCTCCTGCGCCGCGGGTCACTGCACGCTACCCATCGTGCTGCCGGATGAGACAACCTTGGCTGAACCGCAACCCGCTGAGCTTGATGCGCTTGAATCCTTCCAGTTTTATAACGATTGGGACTCGGGATATTCAAAGCAACAGAGTACCCGGCCACAAACACTGGGGTATGGTCTCGCCGATTCACCCTCGGGCCAAATGGCGTGGATCGTGGAAAAATTTGCCTTTTGGATGGATTGCGAGCAAAACGGTATCCGTCATCCTGAAAACGTGCTCTCCAAAGACCAACTTCTCGATAACGTCACACTGTATTGGGCTACCAACTCAGCCGCGTCCTCGGCGCGACTCTATTGGGAGAGCTTTAACACCCCTAACCTGAGTCCGATCACTCGCCCTATGGCATTGAGTGTTTTCCCCAAAGAAATCATGCGTACAAGCGAACGTTGGGCCCGAGGTCGATTCCACGATCTCGTGCACTTCAGCAATCAGTTTGAGCGTGGTGGACACTTCGCCGCCTTAGAAGTGCCCGATATTTTGGTGAGTGAGCTGAGGACGTGGCGCTCTAAAACACGCTAATCGACATTGCGTTCAAAATGCGTGACTCCCTCAATCAGGGTCATGTCTCCAAGCAATTCGCGCAAATCAGTGGCAGTTAATGGACTTCCCGACAAGACCACCAAGTCCGCCAACTTTCCGGGCTCGATAGAACCAATGTCATCATCCATAAACACTTGCCAAGCCGCATCAATCGTAACGGCTCGCAAGGCGCTCATGCGATTGATTCGCTGATCCGATCCCAATACGACGTCTGTCTTCGTTTTACGCTCTACAGGGCTCCAGACTGCTTGGAGGGGCCTCATAGGTGTTACCGGCGTATCCATGTGCGAGGAAAACCGAACACCCGCATCTTGAGCCCACTTCGCCGGGCTCATATTCGCCGCCCTCTGCGGCCCCATGAAAATGCTGGCATGGCGGTCGCCCCAAAAAAACGTGTGAGCAGCAAAGAAACTCGGTGTCACACCCAGCGCCGCCATACGGTCAATTTGGTCTTTACGCGTCATTTGAGCGTGAATGATTAGCGGTCGGGCTTCGGGCCACGGGTATTTGGATGCGGCTATCTCTATTGCATCAAGTGCATCTTCAATTGAAGCGTCCCCGTTACCGTGAATCGCCACCTGCACGCGCTGCCTATAGAGGCCCTCGACCTGCTCGAAAAGTGCCTCGCGCAATACCGAGGGATAACCGCGATAGTCAGCATCGCCCTTATAAGGCCTGTGATAAGGCTGACTCAGATACCCGGTGAACCCCTGTATGCTGCCGTCCGCGATAATCTTGACTCTGGGAACAATTACACGGCCGCTGGCGAACTCATCCAATGCCAACTCACCCGAAAGCAAACCGGCCCCGACCTCATCAAAGAACGGAAAAAGCGCCACTCGCAGGGGCATCTGATTGTAAGTGGACATGGGACCCAGCAGGCTGGCGATAGCTGTGGGCATACCACCTGCCGACGCGGTTGTTACGCCGTACTTCAAATACTCGGCAGTAGCGAGCTTGGTCATCTGCCAAGCGTCAGAGACAGACAAATCGAGTGTTTTATCCCTAGCATGGTGTGTCGCCGGGTCCTCAAGAATCCCATTTGGCCGGCGCTGATCGGCGGAGGACAGGTCACGCACAATGTGGCCACCCTCGGGATCAGGGGTTGTTTCATCGATATGGAGCTCTGCCAACGCGGCTGAATTAACCACCATGAGGTGCCCGGAGACATGCACGATTGCAATCGGTCGAGTTGCCGACACAAGGTCTAGATCGTCACGCGTAGGGTGACGTTTCTCGGAGAGCAAGGTGTCATCGTAGTTACTGCCAATCAGCCAACCGTCGGGTCGCTTTTCACCGAACGCTCGTAACTTTTCGAGCAACTCAGGGATAGACTCGGTGTCACCAATCGGAGGGCTATTCAAATCGACCGTAAAAGCGGTTTGACCGGAGCCAGGAAAGTGGCCGTGCGCGTCCACAAAACCCGGGATGACCGTTCGTCCGGCAAGATCAACGACAGCCGTGCTGTCTTTGATTCAGGTCGAAATCTCATCTGTGGTGCCCACTTGTTCGATAATGCCGTCTCGAACGCTGACCGCTTCTGCAATTCGGTTGTCAGCGTCCATGGTGAGGACCTCACCTCCAATGAACACTTGATGGTTCGGCGGTGTAGGCGCCGAAACCAGCGTAGAAACATAAAGTCCCGCGATGACAACTAACGCGACAAGCGATATTAGAATTCGTTTCATAATAAGTCTGTATCTCTATGTTATTATTGGTTTTAGTAGTGAGGAGGTGGCGGCTCGCTCGACATGCTCTCGAGTCCTTCGATGACAGATGCCTGCTCTTTTATACGGTTTCGCAACTCGTTGACGATGACATCGAGCCGGTCAATGCGTTCATGCTGTGACAGCAGTGCTCGCTCTATTTCATCATTCGCCGCTTCGAGAAATGCAATTTTAGTCTCTAATTCGGTGATGACCTCTGTCGTTTCCTGATTATTCACTTCGTTGTTTTCTCAGTTAATGGGAACGCCCCCTAGCACCGCACACCATACCAACTGCTAAACTTGCTGGGGAAGTAAAAAACACCCCAAAGACAGCATGAAGAAAAAAATCAAAGGCAACGCGGTGTATAGCACGGATCAGGGTCGACTTTGTCCTCAATGTCACCGGGCTGTCGCTAACTGCGCATGCGGAAGCAACCGCCCAAGCCATGTTGGAGACGGCATTGTAAGGATCTCGCGTGAGACCAAAGGGCGCGGCGGGAAAGCAGTGACGGTTATCAACGGCCTTCCCGTCCCACCCGCAGAGTTAAAAGCCATCTCCAAAACGCTTAAACACAAATGCGGTGTGGGTGGTGCGATTAAAGGCGAGCAGATCGAAATCCAAGGTGATCAGCGCGCAACTTGTAAAAACATACTCGAGCACCTTGGATTTACCTGCAAACTCGCCGGTGGCTAGGTTAGAGGGTAATGAGTGCCTTTTGACCCGTAGCTCGTACACCGTATTTTGCGCCTGCCCCAGGAGTAACAGACTCGGCTAGGGAGATTCGATCAGAATAGCCACTGGCGAAGGTCGTTGTGAGTTCTGCAACGACTTTTGCCTGCATGCGATCTACCACCTCTCGACCTGCCTTCATCATGAAGGGAGTCAGAAGCCAGCCGCCAATACCCCATGAGAAGCCATAGCCCCGATTGAGCGTGGTAGGTGCGAGATCGAGCGCACCGTAAATGTACAGCTGCTTAAATTCATTCGAACCATAGCGAGACCATTCAGTCATGCGCTGCACCGCAGCCGCCTCCATGGCCATCAGAATAGCGTTACCCAACTTTCCACCACCAATCGCATCAAATGCCAAGGTAGCGCCGGTCGCATTGAGGGCTGCCGTCAACTGCTCGGCAAAGTCCGCATCTGAACTGTTGACCACGTACTCAGCGCCTTGCGACTTGAGAAGACTAACCTGATCCTCGCTTCTCACAATATTGACCAACGGGATGCCGTCGTTAAGACAAATGCGGTTCAGCATCTGCCCAAGGTTCGAGGCGGCTGCTGTGTGAACGATTGCCTTATGGCCCTCCATTTTCATGGTCTCTACGAAGCCAAGAGCCGTCATTGGGTTTACGAAGCACGAGGCCCCCTCCTCCGGCGTTGTGCTGTCGGGCAAGGGAATGCACTGGAAAATAGAGACCGTTCGATAGTCGGAATACATTTCCCCACCAAATAGCGCCACGCGCTTTCCGAGAAGCGCCTGCGCCTCAGGGCTAGCACCGACCTCGACAACGGTCCCGCAGGCCTCGTTTCCAACCGGGAGCCACTCTCCAACCCGGGTCGCCATCGCGCGCATTGCAGGCGGTGGAACATCAAGCACGATAGACGGGTGACCATTGCGCTCTGAGGCACGAATCGAACCAACATCAGCCGCACCGAACATGAGCCCAAGATCGGAAGGATTAATGGGCGACGCCTCGATCTTGACCATCACCTCGTTTTCTTTGGGCGACGCGATATCAACCTCAAATAAGGCACATTCGATCGTGCCCTCTTCGTGGACACAAGACTGCATCTGGAGACTTTTCATACTATTTTCCTCGTTGTTGTTCTGGTTGGTGCCTTGTTGATCAGTTAACCGCAGAAAGACTGCAGCCTAGCCCGATCAATAGAGATAATCACGCTCACTTTCACTCAGCATCTCTGCCGGCTTCCCCGCTTTGAGGCGATATATTACGTTGTAAGCTAAAACGGCGCGAACATACTCGCGCGTCTCTTTGAACGGAATCGTGTCGACCCATCGCGCGACACTCATGGTTCCTTCGCTCCAGCGCCTCACGCGGTTGGGGCCTGCGTTATAAGCCGCCAAAGCTAAGACACGATTGCCATCGTACTGTTCAATCAAGTCAGCGTAATACAGTGCACCAACCGCCGTGTTGTAGCCCGGACGCATCAAACGCGAACGACTGTAGCGATAATTGTGCTTTCGCGCGGTTAAACGAGCGGTGCTGGGCATTAGCTGCATCAACCCTCGCGCGCCAACCTCAGATACCGCATCCGCAGCCATCGCGCTCTCCCGTCTCGCTACAGCAAATAGCTCCTCAACGTCCAAGCCCGACTCCTCGGATGCATTCATAAATTCAGACTCAAAGACAACAGGAAACCGTAAATCCACATGGCCCCAAGCCTGCGCCGCAGCCGCGGCTTCAATAGCAAGGCTGTGCCACTCCAATTCAGCGGCCAACTCTGCAAGGCTCAGAGCCACAGCAGGGTCGTCGAGCGCTGCTCTGAATTCACTTCTCGCTTCCCAAGTCATACCTACTGCGATGAGCTCCCGAACGCGCGCAACGTCGCTATTATTAGCGGCCGGCGACGCTACTACTTCGTCACGCGCCAAGCTCAGAGGCAGTGAGAGAATCTCTGCTGCCAGATAGGCATGAAAGCCCCGGCCTGTCGCCAGCGCATTGAGTTCCGCCTCGGATCGTTCTGCTTCACCTGGCGCGGCTGCCATAACGCGCCAATAGCGCCACTCATCACTTGTCTGGCGACTCGCAGACAGCCACTCGTACCCCATTCGAAAGCTCGACCAATCCGCCTCAGCAATTGTGGATCTCAGGTAAATCTCGGTCAGCTCATCATCGCGTAACTCCGCCAGACGGGATGTTACCCAGTCCACAGGAGCGGCGCTTTTGGCAAACAAACTGTGACGAACAATAAGACTGCTTATCATAGTTTGCTGAGTTGCATCGAACTCGAATCGCTTCGACAGGGCCTGCATGGCATCGAGTGCTCGCTTGGGATTCACTTTGGCCAGTCGCTTCACGCCCATGTGAGCAATATCTCGCTGACGAAGAAGCGATCCTCTTGTCTTGCGAGTTACACGATCGGGACGCCGGTAGATCTCACCCAAATCATCAAGGCTGGGCCTCAGCTCTGCAGATGCAAATCGTTTTAAATAGCGTAGCAGCGTTGAGTTCCGTGCATCAGCCGCTTTCAACGCCCTACTCCAGACCACATCGTCCGAGGGGCCAGACTTTCTATACCAAGTCTTGAACGCAGGATCACAGGCCTTGATTTGAGACTTACCTACGGTCCATACCCGATTCAAAAGCGGTGTCGCGTCGGCTGTTTCCCTTGTCATCAAAAGCGCATGCGCGCGGTGACAGGTCAGCTCCGTGCTCAACGTTAAGCCTTCGGTCACCTCGACGACATCACCCCATCTTCGATCCTCTATTTTATGCCGTACGAAACTTCGTAACGTTCGAATAGCAATTGGGGACCTGCCTGCTGTGTGCAAAAATGCTTTCACGTCCTCAGGCTTGCCGTAGTGCAAGTTTCCCTCAATCACGAGTGCATCGAGGTAGACGGCAAGTGGATAATCATCCAATTGCTGGCGCAAACTCTGATACCGTGGCCCAACGCCGGTGCGGAGCTCTCTCACGGCTGATTTAAACTTGTCACGATCGCTGATCTGGCTCGCCGCCTCCTCTACTTCAGTCGCGCTTGTGACCAGAGGACCGAGCGACAGCAGACAACAAGCCATGACTGTGCGAGAGTTTCGGAAGATACAACTGAACATCTCGGGGAGCATGAAGCTCTCTGACCCTTTTTTCAATCCAAATACGAGCGCCTATCACGGCAAACAAGACAACGCGGTCACCATGAACTCAAATACAATCAAGTTGACACAATTCAGCCCAGCCGCTGGTTGTGGATGCAAATTATCCCCTGAGACGCTTCGGGAAATTCTCTCCCCTGTGGAAATCGATGCACTCGAGGACAGCACATCGCCCCTACTGGTGGGGAACAGTAGTCGTGATGATGCAGCAGCCATTGATATTGGCGGCGGAAGAGCCCTGCTGAGTACTACCGATTTCTTCACACCGATCGTTGATGATCCCTTCGAGTTTGGACAAATTTCGGCAACCAATGCGATCAGTGATATCTATGCCATGGGTGGACATCCCACTGTCGCCATCGCCATCTTAGGCTGGCCCGTGGATAAACTCGCACCCGCTATTGCGAGCCGCGTACTGGCTGGCGCACGTCGTACATGTCGAGAAGCAGGCATCGCACTGGCAGGTGGCCATAGCATCGACATCTCAGAGCCCATTTTCGGGCTCGCCGTGTCGGGCCTCGTCGACATCGAAAACCTAAAACAGAACAACGCCGGTCGAAGTGGGGACACCCTTTTCCTGACCAAACCGTTGGGCGTTGGGATCATCAGCACAGCCATAAAACGTGGCACGGCTCAGGCGAGTGACGTTGAACTCGCCAGCCAGAGCATGCGTTCGCTTAACGGCATTGGCCCCTCACTGGCTAGGGTTAAAGGTGTCAACGCTCTGACTGATGTCACGGGTTTTGGTCTCTTGGGACACCTGACTGAAATCATGACGGCAAGTGCGCTTGATGCCGAGATTTTCTGGTCTCAGATCCCAAAACTGCCGAATTTAGAGCGCTACGTGGACGAGGACTGTGTTCCCGGCGGAACGGGCCGCAATTACGCGTCGATTGCACAGCATTTACCAACACTCAGTGAAACCCAGCGCGCCATTCTCTGCGACCCACAAACCAGTGGCGGATTACTCGTCACGGTTGAACCAGAGGCAGTTGATGAGGTCGCTGCGATTTTGGAAGGAGCAGGCCTACCCTTCAATCAGATTGGACGCCTGAGCCAGCAACTCAATGAAAAAGCAACTTTGAAGCTCAGTGACTAAAACGACATTGTCACGTCTCGACCCATCTACCTTCGAGCAGCTGTTCCTCGAGGACAGACCGTTCATTGACACTCGCGCACCGATCGAGTTTCAGCGGGGTAGTTTTCCTTCAGCGGTGAACATTCCACTAATGACCGACGACGAGCGCGAGCAGGTAGGGGTCTGCTACAAGGAACAGGGGGAGCATGCGGCAGTCGCATTGGGTCACCAACTCGTGTCGGGCAATACTAAAGAAGAGCGCGTTGCGGCATGGATAGAGCAAGTAAAACGTCACGAAAATGCTGCTCTTTTTTGTTTTCGTGGTGGGCTGCGCTCCCAGACGGTGCAAAGCTGGCTGGCTACCTGCGGGTATCAAGTGCCTCTGGTTAACGGTGGTTACAAAGCTCTCCGCTCTTACCTTCTCGCATCGCTTGAAGAGTGCTTATCCGAATTGAGTCTCATCGTGATTGGCGGAAGGACGGGGGTTGCAAAGACCGCCTTGCTGAATCAAGCCTGCGACACACTAAGGTGCCCTGTGGTTGATTTAGAGGGCCTGGCACACCATAGGGGCAGCGCTTTTGGGAAACGCGCCGAATCGCAACCAACTCAGATCAACTTTGAGAATCATATTGCCATTGAACTCCTGAAACTGCGGGCATGTGGTCATCAGCACGTGATGATGGAAGATGAGAGTCGGTTGGTCGGCCGGTGTGCATTACCCCTGACTTTGCAGGAAAAGCTGCGTGAGGCGCCTCTCGTCATGCTGGAGGCGAGTCTTGAAGAACGAGTTCACCACTCCTGGGAGAATTATATTTTAAGTAACTACCGAGAACAGGTTGCGATCTGCAACTCAGACGCGATCGCATTTACCGCCTTTGCCGATTCGCTAAGGCTCAGCCTTGGGAACATTCGAAAGCGTTTGGGCGGCGCGCGGTACCAGGAGCTATCCAAGGTGCTGGAAGCTGCATTGGCGGCCCACCAACAGGGTGACCCAGAGCCCCACAAGCAATGGATTGAAGTCTTGTTGCGGGATTACTACGACCCCATGTACGACTACCAGCTGAAATCAAAACAGCGACATGTCGTCTTTTGTGGCAACTTTACCGAGGTCTTAGAATTCCTTCCAAGATCGGTCAGGCACGCCGAGTAAAGACTGATAACGTCTCAATGTGCGGAGTTTGAGGAAACATATCCAGGCCCGTTGCCTCGTCGAGATCCAGTCCGCAGCTATGCAAAAATGCGGCATCGCGTTCCCAGGTCGCAAGATCGCAGGAGACATACACAACCCACTCTGCCCGCGTAAACCACGGCTTTAACGCCTCTCGCTCTTTAAGACCGTCTCGTGGGGGATCTAGAACAACCCCAATGCCAGACTGACAGTTCGGCATATCGTCGACAATACTATGCTCCGAAAACAAATTGATCCGTACGGGTTTAACCTTGGATAGGTTGCGCGCTGACAAGGCATCGAGGGACATCTCATCACCCTCGATCGCGATTACAGGAACGTCTACTTGTTCCGCAATCACCTCCGTCAAGTTGCCAGAGCCGCAGAACAGTTCGAATACGGTATTGGGCCTCGACAGGTTGGCAAGTCGGTTCCTCAACCAAACGCGTAATTGCTCGTTTTGTTCCGAATTGCCCTGTCGAAAGCCTTGGCGCTGATTGACCAGTGGGGTACCCCGCTCATCATCAATATCAATCGTTGTCCATTGACGCTTCTTGTTGGGACGCCAATCACTGTTGGGCAGGGATTGGCGAAGTGCTCTCAAGTGGACTTGGTTGACTTCATTCAAGACAGGACAGTGTGTCACGTCGGCGATCTTATGTGACCCCTGAGCAACGTAACCCAACTTGACGCCATCCGATTTGAATTGGGCGCGATTGCGATAATTCAGCGTCTCACGAGCTCCTAGCACAGAGCAACCGGCTATGTTGCTGTTGATTCGTTCAAGGACCTTCTCAAGTCGCGCTTGCTTTTGCTTAATTTGAGTTGGGTAGTCGACAAACATCCAAGGACAACCACCGCAACTACCGTCTCGATGATACTCACACTCAGGTGTACGGCGCGCATCCAACGGCTGAAGGAGTGAAATGAGTTCAGCAGACGTTGATTTACCCCGTCGCGATCGCTCTATCTCGACTTTCTCGCCCTGCCATACACCCGCCACAAAAACCACCTGCCCATCCGGTGCCTGAACCACACCGCGACCATCAGTGCTTAGATCGCGAACAATACCGGTAAAGGAATCCTTGACGACGGTAGCTGACAGTCCTTTGCTGCGAGGTTGATTTACTTTTACTTTACGACGTGACAAATCGGAGCTGACTCGCTAGTAAATAAGAACAAGGTAACAAGCTGACCTCCATGGCGGGAATGGTTTCCCCAACAGATAAAAAAGCTCAGAACGTTTTCTAGAAAGAGTTCAAAGGAAACGCAATGGCCCTCTCAGCAATGAGTGGTTATAGCTAAGGCCCCTGCCGTCTAGCCATTCTCTTGCTTCATTAGAACTTTGAACATCAAAAACTGGCGCCGCTGGCAGGGATCGAACCTGCGACCTTTCGCTTAGGAGGCAAACGCTCTTCCAACTGAGCTACAACGGCACGGTGCTTAGTCTAGGCTAGGTTCACTCAAAACTCTAACGTCGAACCTTCGATCTATAAGGTTACCCAGCCGTCAGCGCAGAATACGTGGGCTGATCAACCGCAAGACGACCCGCAACGCTCAATCGCAGGTGCTGTTGCAATGCGGGCGTATCAGGGAAAACTCCACTTCTTAGGGCCTGTACGAGCCTCCAGCGCAATTCAGGCAGCTCCCCTTCTCCAAGCAAGGATATCAGACGACTCAACTCCTGCGCCTCTAGCGTAGGGGTAAGCTGCAGCTCCCGCTCGGCAATGGCTAAAGAGTTCATGGCTACAAGGAGCAAAAACTTGTCAGCACCGTCGAGGTTCTCTAGAACCGATGTTTTGAGGTGTGTCCTTACTGAGCTTAGAAGCTCGACCGGTGTCGGTAAGTCCGTCTCTTCTCGTTGCAGTCGTCCGGTGTCAATCTCGCCCGGGATCAAAAGGTGTACGCAATCCATCTGTGCTTCCGAGCTTCGCCGACCGATCACCGGACGTTCAACCGAAGGAGTTTCTCCAGTGCGCCAGGTCTGCGCCATACCTAAGGTCGTGACAGACCACCAAAATGACCCGAAGACCTCCCAAAAATGGAGTGCGTCCCTATCGACGCAACTGCCTGACGCGGCCTCATAGCCTGCTACGAGGTCATCCAAAGCACCGAAGCCACCCACGGGCAAATCGCGCCGACCGAAGCGCCATGAGTTGACGCAAAGCCAACCTAGATCACGCATGGGATCACCCAAATGACAGAGTTCCCAATCAAGAACGGCCGTTATGCCCTGTTCTGACACCATTAGGTTGCCATTTCTAAAATCACCATGAACTAGTGCACTGTCCGACTCAGGAGGTAGATTGCTAAGTAGCCACTGCGCAGTGAAATCAATCATTGGCTGCGGCGTCTCTAACGCGATGTAGGCCTCCCAGGTCTCTCGGACAAGCGCTTCAGGCGATACCGAGTGCAGCACTTCCTGCAACCGATTTGGGACGTCTATCGCGTGAATCCGAGCCAGCGCTTGCCCACATTCAAAGGCGAGATTCTCTCGGACGCTTTCGAGCTCGGGTAACTTAACGATCCGCTGACCCATGGTCTCGCCTTGAAGCCATTCCATAAGGTAGCCATCGCCCAAGCCATCGCTTGAACGCAAGGATTCAATCACCTTAGGTACGGGGACATGAGCCGAAGACGCCAATTCGAGTAGCTCTGGCTCGACGCTGGGAGTCACCTGCCCGTAAGACGAACGTTCAAGCCCTGGCTGTGCGCGGCGAAGCGCATAGTTGGCCTCATCGCCTTCTGGGTGACGGACGCTAACTCTGAACGTTTGTTGAGAAGCGCCTGCCGTCAGTTGTCGCACGTCAATGAGCTGAGCGCCAGGAAAAGTCCGCCCGATAAATTGGCCTATTTGCGCGTTAAACTCGGCGTCCAGCACCGTTAACTGACGCCTTTGGGCTTTCTCTGCCCCATAAATCCAAAGAGATAACCGGCAACACGTCGCTTTTGAATTTCATCGGCTCCCTCGGTAATTCGATACCGTCGGTGGTGTCGATAAATATGTTCGAAGGGCTTATAACGCGAGTATCCAATACCACCATGAACCTGCATCGCTGTGTCCGCCGCCTCACAACACAGCTGGTTGGCTTGGTAGTTACACATCGAGACCTTGTCAGAGACTGAGAACGCACCATCCCGGTCCATCAACCAGGCCGTTTTGTGGATGAGTGCTCTCAGCATTTCGCAGCGTGCTTGAAGATCAACTAAAGGGAACTGAATCGCCTGATTGGTGGCGAGTGCTTTACCAAAGGGCTTTCGGTGCTTTGCGTATTCCACGGCCTCGTTAACGCAATACTGGGCGGCGCCCAGACTGGATGCGGCTTGTCTAATGCGGTTTTCATTAAAAAAGTGTTGCACCACCTGCAGGCCGCGTCCCTCACCCGCAAAGATGGCGCTGTCTGGCACACGCACATTGGTGAAGCGAACCCGGGCATGGTCAGAGGGCATATTGAAGGTCCAGAGGTACTCTTCAACCTCGACGCCCGGCGAATCCATGGGCACCAAAAACGCGGTAATACCACCGGCATCACCCGCTCCGCCTGAGGTGCGAGCCATCACCATATCGCTATGCGCCTTGTGTACACCTGTATTCCAGGTCTTTACCCCGTTGATAACCCAGTCATCACCATCCCGAACGGCAACTGTCTCCATGTGCGTGGCGTCGGAGCCGTGATCCGGTTCGGTAATGCCAAACGCGAATCCGCGTGTTGCACTTTTAAGCCCGGGCAACCAATCTGCCTGCTGCTCGGGCGTACCGTACTCAAGCATCAGCAAGAGACCAATGTTGTTACCTACGATCGAGTGCTCGTTCTGCAAATCATTGTGCAAACCCAGGCCCATGGCGGCTAGATGTTCGCGAATAATGGCCATGCCAAGGTTACCGCCGTCTCGTCCGCCGTGCTCGCGGGGAAACGGGTAACTGAAGATACCAGCGGCTATGGCGCGGCGCTTAGCCTCCCCCAACAACGCTTCCCACTCTTCGTTGGGAAGCCCATCGCGGTCCCAGTCCGTCCGAGCATCCTCGCGGCGATGGTCGAAAAATCGAATATTGTCGTTACTGTTCTCGAGCGGCTTGATCTCGCGCTCAATAAAACCATCCACCTCCTCTAGAAAAAGGCGGATGTCCTCGGGAATATCGAAATTCATAGCAAAGCGTGTCTTCTTATTATTACCTGTATCACGTTACCCACGATTATAGGCAAACACAAACGCGATGCTGAAGTGATCAGGGTTGGGAATCACATCAGAAGCCGCCACCGCCTCCACCGCCGCCACCACCACCGCCGAAGCCGCCACCACCGCCGCTTGCGGAAGGAGGGGTGTAACTGACGCCACTCGTGACAGAATCACTGAATCCGGTCGTCCACGTGGATCGCCCCCCCCATCGACTGGAAGACCGATGCTGGTACCAATTCATCTGACCACTCATCGTCCCATCGCTCATCCAGCGCTTCAATTCCTCAGAAAACTGGTCTATCCACTCTGTTTCAAGCTTGAGCGCAAAGGCGTAGGGATAGAGTCGCGTGAATTGTTCTGGCGTTTTGGTAGGGACCAAACGACTGTTCAATTTCTCTTCCGCCGCGGCAATATACATTCTGAGGCCTTTGACTTGCGCAATGGCCCGTGTTCCTTGGACAGTTGGACTATCAATGATTTTCGCCATGAGAAAGGCAGAAAATCCGATGCCGTAGCCAATCGCGCCGGGGAACATCAGTAGAACCAGCGCTTGCCACAGTGGCCAATCTGAACCGGCATACGCCGTAACCACGCCAAACTGCAGTGCGCAGGCGAAGAAGGAGCAGAAGATAAAGTCGGTTACTAACCCCGAGGATCGACCGCCAAATGACGCTTTATTGATCATCCACTTTTCACGCATCCCCATCAGCAATCCTGGAAGAAATACACTCAAACAAACAAACCCAGCCGACACTAGCTGTTCATTACGCTTCAGGAACGAATCGCTTTGAACAATGGTCATAGCGGCCAGCGCCGAAGCGAGCGCCAGTAGCCAGAAAAAGACTTTATAGCCCGTCCGCCACTCAAACAGTTCTTCTCCCAGTTCTTTATCGAGGTGAGTCACTAAAGCATCCTGTGTGTCTATTAAGATGCCTTGCTGCGCATTGAGCACCACTTCATCATCGGTCAAGGTTCCCGTTTTCAGCAGTAGAAACTGATCACTGTTTCCCATCAAGCCATCGAGAACGACGCGCTCACCCGGCGATAATTCATCATCGGGAGCGCCCGTGCGCGTGAGGAGCGTCCCTTTAGCGTGCTTGTCGTCAATGTTGATCACTCCCTTAGTCGCAGCACTGACAACGGCCGTAACCATGAGATGTGTGGGGTCCGCAAATCCAAATTGATAAACGTATTGTGTGGCTGCCGCAGAGAGTCCCCTTGGTGCATCATAGAGTGGGACCGCAGTCTGTGGTGGAGGATCGATACCCACCCGTCGCCACAAAAAGATCAT
>PKCZ01000100.1 GCA_002862405.1 Pseudomonadota bacterium | reverse complement strand
AGTTGCCAATGGCAGTTGGCAGCCCGGCTTGGATGCGCTGGTGGATTTGGGTAATGCCACACCACTGAGTATGGCGCAGTACGCTCAGTACCAGCAAATTGCTGCCGGATCAGGCGGTGCGTTGCCGGCTATTCCAGACAGTCTGCTTCCCTTTATGGTCGATTTTATGGGTCCGGGGTCAGCATTTTGGGCGGGTAACAGCGCGCTATTGGGTGATTTGGGTTCGGGAATCCCAGTCCTGATGCCAGATGGCACGCTCGTTAGAACCAGCAAACAGTTCGGTGCTGACCAATCCATGGGGATGGACGAGGGTTGGTCTCACGAGTTCAGGGTACAGTCAAACTTTGACGGCCATCTCAACTTCTTGCTAGGCGCAATGAATTTGGATTATCAAAGTAGAGGCCACTATGTCGTCAGGAACGCGGGTATTGGCTTACCCGGGCAGATTTTGCCTATCGACCCTCGAGTATTCCCCGCGCCGTCCAATCTGACTGACCCCTCGAATGAGGTTAGTCCGCACATGTGGGGCTACGAAAACGATACACGTTTGTATGAACTCGATGCACAGGCATTGTTCGGAGAGCTTTACTACGACGTGAATCAAGATCTTCGTCTGACCTTTGGTGCTCGGTACTCTGAGGAGGAGAAGAAGAGCAAGCAGCGTACAATTTACGTGACGTTTGCCGATCTTCCTCCGCTCGACCCAGAGAACAACGCATACGGTTTCCCAAAGTATGATCAGGAAGAGTTCACCTGGAAGCTGAATGCAACGTACAACATGAGCAACGACACCATGGTGTATGGCACCATCTCTTCTAGCTTCAAGTCAGGTGGTGTTAACCCCATTTCGGTTGACGACGATCTTGCAGACCCAGCGGCGGGCGGTGATCCCGCGAACCTCAGCTTCAAGCCCGAGTTTGTTGATGCCTTTGAAATCGGTATGAAGACCACATTCATGGACGGAGCAGCGCAGTTTAACGGTGCTTTCTTCTTCTACGATTACGTGGACATGCAGCAGTCTAAGATCGTGTCGGTCACCTCGTTGAACCAGAACTCAGATGCTGAGATTACTGGTTTTGAAGGTGAGCTAAGAATGGCACTGTCAGATAACCTAGAGTTTACCGCTAATGTCGGTTGGGTAGATGCAGAGATCGGTGAATATGACACTGTCGATACAGCTAACCCCAACGCACGTGGTAATACCGAAGGTGTTACCAGCATTAACGGTGTGAACTTTATTGTCCCTTACACTGACGCAAGTGGAAACCTTGTTCCGGTTGATTACAGCCGGTGCGATCAGCCAGCGCCATTCCCGTGTGCGGGCTACCGTCAGAGCTTGGCGGGCAACCAGATCGCGTTGACCCCAGAGTTTAACTACAATCTGGGCCTGATCTACAGGTCAGAAATGGGTGGTATGCCGTTGTTTATGCAAACTAACTACTACTGGCAAGACAAGATGTACTCCACAAACTTCAACACGCCCGGGACTGAAATTGAAGACTGGTCTATGTGGAATGCGAGTGCCCGCGTTATGGGTAACGGCTGGTACGCAGAAGCTTGGGTTCGTAACATCTTGGACGACGACAACATCACTGGTAGCTTCTTGACTTCATCAGTATCGCGTCTATTCACTAACCAGTTCATCCTAGAGCCACGTACTTACGGCCTGACTGTAGGTATGCGCTTCTAAGCCATGCTTGAACTGAAAAGCCCGGCATAGGCCGGGCTTTTTTTGTTTTTCTACCTCGAATGAGCAGCGACCAGTCGTCACTACTGCCGATGCGCTCAGGCCAATAGCGGCGCAAGAAATCGGCCTGTATGAGATGACGGATTCTTAGCAACGTCTTCCGGTGTTCCGGTCGCAATGATTTGCCCGCCGCCAGAGCCTCCCTCGGGACCCAAATCGACAATCCAGTCAGCCGTCTTAATCACGTCAAGGTTATGCTCGATGATAACCACGGTGTTGCCCCCATCGCGCAATCGGTGCAAGACCTCGAGCAGCTGGCGAATATCTTCAAAATGCAGGCCGGTCGTTGGCTCATCCAAGATGTACAAGGTGCTACCAGTATCCCGCTTCGATAACTCGCGTGAGAGTTTGACGCGCTGGGCTTCACCGCCAGACAGCGTCGTCGCCGCCTGACCAAGCCGCACGTAGGTGAGGCCAACATCCATGAGTGTTTGGAGTTTGCGGTGAATCGACGGCACCGGTTCGAAGAACTCGAGTGCATCCTCAACCGTCATATCGAGTACTTCGGCGATGTTCTTGCCTTTGTATTTAATCTCGAGTGTTTCCCGGTTGTAGCGTTTGCCTTTGCAAACATCGCAGGGAACGTAAATATCAGGCAAGAAGTGCATCTCAACTTTCGTGACGCCATCTCCTTGGCAGGCTTCGCAACGACCACCACGCACATTAAAACTGAAGCGACCGGGCTTGTAGCCGCGCGAGCGAGCTTCTTGCGTTCCTGCAAACAGCTCTCTGACCGGCGTAAAAATACCGGTGTAGGTTGCTGGGTTTGAGCGAGGCGTGCGGCCAATCGGGGACTGGTCGATGTCGATACACTTATCGAAGTGCTCAAGGCCTTGGCAGTCAGCATGCGCCGCCGAGCGCAGAGTGGTGGCTCCGTTTAGTGCCGTTGCCGCCAATGGATAGAGCGTGCCGTTAATGAGTGTCGACTTACCGGAACCCGATACACCGGTTACGCAGGTAAGCAATCCTACTGGGAGATCGAGTTTAACGCTCTTAAGGTTGTTACCTGATGCTCCCTCGATGACCAGCTGTTTCTTGGGATTAGCCTTACCGCGTTTTTTGGGGACGGCAATGGTTTTCCTACCCGAAAGGTAGTCGCCCGTTAGTGATGCCTCTGACTCCATGATCTTCTGCATGGGACCCTCAGCGACCACTGTACCGCCATGGACGCCTGCACCCGGTCCAATATCAATTACATGATCGGCCGTGCGAATCGCATCTTCGTCGTGCTCTACGACGAGAACCGTATTACCAATATCGCGAAGGTGCGTAAGGGTGCGAAGTAAGCGCTCATTGTCACGCTGATGGAGGCCGATCGATGGCTCATCGAGGATGTACATGACCCCGACAAGACCTGCGCCGATTTGCGAGGCTAAACGGATGCGCTGCGCTTCACCACCAGATAATGTTTCAGCGCTACGGTTCAGTGTGAGGTAGTTCAGTCCCACATCGACGAGAAAACGATATCTAGCGCGGAGCTCCTTGAGTATTTTTTCAGCAATTTCGCCCTGGCGACCTTCCATCTCGAGCGCTTCAAAGTAGGCATGTGCTTCGCCCACGGGTAATTGCGTAATGCTCGGAAGCGTTTTTCCATCGACGTAAACACTGCGTGCATCGGCGCATAAACGGGTACCGCCGCAACTTTGGCAAGGTGCGGTAGAGACGTACTTTGAGAGCTCCTCGCGGACGCCCGATGACTCGGTATCGCGATACCGCCGTTCCATATTTGGGAGAATGCCCTCAAATGCATGGCGACGCTTGAACACACTGCCACGATCGTTGATGTAGGCGAATTCCAGTTCCTCACCACCACTGCCATGTAAAAGGATAGCCTTATGTTCTGGGTCGAGATCCTCATAAGGCTTATCGATGTCGAAGCCATAGTGCTTGGCTAGCGATGTCAGTAAGTGAAAGTAGTAAACGTTCCTGCGATCCCATCCGCGAATCGCACCAGCGGCGAGACTTGCCTCGGGGTGCGCGACGACGCGTGCCTCATCGAAATATTGTGTAACGCCCAGGCCATCACAGCTGTCGCAGGCGCCCGCGGGGTTGTTGAATGAAAAGAGTTTGGGCTCCAGTTCGTCAATGGAGTGACCGCATTGAGGGCAGGCATATCGCGCCGAGAACAAGGTCTCCTGTCCATCGCCATCCATGGGGCAGACGCTGGCCAAGCCATCAGTCAGTTCGAGTGCTGTCTCGAACGATTCGGCCAGTCTTAGCGCAAGATCGTCACGCACCTTGAAACGATCAACGACCACATCGATGCGGTGTTTTTTCTTCTTATCGAGCTCGGGAACGTCGTCGAGATCACAGACAATACCGTCGACGCGAACACGGATAAAACCCGCAGCTCTGGCTTGCTCAAACACATGTAAGTGCTCACCTTTACGATCCCTAACCAGCGGCGCCAATAACATCAGTCGTTCGCCCTCGGGCATGGCCATCACCGTGTCTACCATTTGGCTGACAGTCTGGGCTTTCAGCGTGATGTCGTGGGTTGGGCAGCGTGGATCGCCGACGCGTGCGAATAGGAGTCGCAGGTAGTCGTAGATTTCGGTGATGGTGCCAACAGTTGATCTTGGATTGTGCGAGGTCGACTTTTGCTCGATCGAAATAGCAGGTGACAAACCCTCAATATGATCGATATCGGGCTTCTCCATCATGGACAAGAACTGGCGGGCGTAAGTCGACAGCGATTCGACGTAGCGTCTTTGGCCCTCTGCGTAGAGCGTGTCGAAGGCCAGAGAGGATTTACCTGATCCAGAGAGGCCTGTAATGACAACCAGCTTGTCGCGGGGTATGTCGAGATCGATATTTTTGAGGTTGTGCGTGCGAGCGCCGCGTACCTGAATGGTATCCATACTGCAGAATCTGTATCCGTGGAATATTAGAAAGCGAAAGCATTAGATTATACGCCCATACCTTGGCTATAGACTGCGATCGCCGAGATTTGTCGCGATCGTGATAATCTACGATTTTCCTCGAGAGTCGATGTACGTGACGTCCTTTACCTTCAGCGAAACCCGCGCGGTATCCATGCTCGCCACACTCTACGTAGTGCGCATGTTGGGTCTGTTTATGGTGTTGCCGCTCATTGCTATTTACAGCGCAGACATGACCGGTGCCACACCTTTCTTGCTGGGATTGGCCGTGGGTGCCTATGGGCTGACCCAAGCAGCCTTACAAATACCCATGGGATGGCTGTCCGATCGCGTTGATCGTCGCTGGGTTATCGTTTTCGGACTTTGCCTACTGCTGGCGGGGAGTCTAGTGGCCGCTTACTCGACCTCCATTTGGGGTGTGATCGCGGGCCGATTTTTGCAGGGAGCAGGTGCTATTGCCTCAGCCACCATGGCACTGGTTGCTGATTACACGCGGGTTGAGCAACGGGCAAAAGCGAGTGCCATTATTGGCGGCAGTATTGCGATTGCCTTTGGCCTTGCGCTGGTGCTTGGACCCACCTTCGCCAATTTTGGTGGTTTGCAGGCGGTCTTTGCGGTCACGGCACTCTTGGCGCTAGCTGGGATATTGGTTGTGGGGTTGTTACCGAAGCCCGATCGTCAGGCGGCCAAAGCACGTGATGAAGCCGATGGATTTCACCGCTCACGACTGGCTGAAGTCTTGTCGATCAAGTCGCTGAATACCATGTACGTCAGTATTTTCTTCTTACACTTTTTATTGATGGCGGTGTTTGTTGTCGTGCCCTCGGGGCTTGAAGCGGAAGCTAGCATTGCGCGCGAACGTCATGCGCTGGCTTACCTTGGGGCACTGGTCTTATCACTACCGGGTATATATTTTCTGATTCAGGGGCGTCGATACCTGAGTGAACCCACCCGCACGTTACTCCTTTGTCTGTTTGTGTTGCTCTCAGGATTGGTTGCCATGTCACTGGGTGGTTTTATTGGAACACTTTTGGGGCTGCTGCTTTTCTTTACGGGCTTTACGGCGTTGGAAGCGATGTTACCCTCGTTGGCTTCCATTTACGCGCCGGCCGCTTCACGAGGTACCGCCATGGGCGTTTTTGCTTCCTCGCAATTTATCGGTGTCTTTTTTGGTGGCATGCTCGGTGGCGCGCTACTGGATCAAGCTGGTGTGATGGGTGTCTGGCTGGGTATGTCGGCACTGACGTTGGTGTGGGCGGCGGTACTAGGGGTGTCGCATTTGGCGTCACCTGACAGCGTTAAAGTCGCATAAAGAGCAGAATGGATCTCCCCGTAATCGAACGGGGTTGGTATAGTGGTTTAATGTGAATAAAGACCTCACTCGCGACACAAAATGATCGATCGATGTGACTGATTAATCGTTTGGTGCTGCGGTAGGCGAGGAAGCCGAGAAGGCTGCGAAAGGTGAGACAGGAGAGAGAGCATGGCGACGCGCGGCATTAACAAAGTGATTTTGGTGGGTAACTTGGGTAATGCGCCCGAGCATCGCGTCCTGCCCTCGGGCGGTGGCGTCACCAATATTAGTATCGCAACCTCTGAATCCTGGAAAGACAAAAATACAGGACAGATGCAGGAACGTACGGAGTGGCATCGTGTGGTTTTCTTTAATCGCTTGGCCGAGATCGCGGCCGAGTACCTGCGTAAGGGTTCCAAGGTTTATGTCGAAGGCGCCTTGAGAACTCGTAAGTGGCAAGACCAGTCCGGTCAGGATCGTTACACGACTGAAATCGTCGCAAATGAGATGCAGATGTTGGATAGCCGTAATATTAATCAGGACGGTGGCGGTTATGCGCCATCGCCCGCACCCATGGCACAGGCAGCCCCTGCGGATAACTATGCGGCGCCTGCCCCGACGTCACAGCCTGCTGACTTCCCAGAGGATGACATCCCGTTCTAACTACTGCCCTTTGGGCGTACGTCCGTAGCAAAGAGGTAGCAGGGTTTCATGCGTGTACTGGTTTTGGGGAATGATACGCCGCTGGGCTACTCCATCAGTGCGTTTGCCAACCCGCTCAGACGCCACGAGCTGATTGGTATCAGCATTGAGAAAACACGCTGGGGTCGGGAGAGGAAAGTACGCCGTGTAGTGCGAGACGCCGCCCCCGATATCGTCCTCGATACCCGCATTGTGACCCAGATCGATTCGTCTGACCGCATCGGGCAACGCGACGTGCAGCGCACCGCTTGGTTGGCTGAAGCGTGTGAGCGTATTGGCGCCAGTTACTTCTACCTGTCGAGTGCGTTTGTTTTCTCTGGGCAAATGACCCGACCCTATCTTGAGAGCGATACGCCTGATGTCACCTCGGGTTTGGGACGGGTGCTGTTGGATATCGAGGAAACACTGACCGCGCGATTGGATGATGTTTTGATACTTCGATTAGGCCGACTGTTTGCCGGTCGTCGCCCCAATGCACTGTGCACGGCGCTGGATGCGCTGCGTCGTGGTCAAACGGTGCAGGTGTCCGATCGGTTGCAAGGGAACCCAGTTCACGTCGCCGAGGTGGCTCGTGTCTGCATGGGGATTTTGGATCAGATGAGTACGGGTGCCGATCGGCATGGCGTCTTCCACTACTGCAGTTTAGGCGAGACCGGTTATCACGACTTTGCCGAGGCCGCGATGGCCTGCGCTTCGCAATATGAACCCTTCGTCAAAGCGCGTGACCTGTTGGAGGATGTTACGGACGAGGTACTTCCAGTTCGTAACCACACTCTAGATTGCAGTAAGATCAGGAGAGAGTTTGGTATTCAGCAGTTACCGTGGCGCAGCTTCATTGATCGTGCCGTAACGCGGTATTTAGAGCTCTACGTTGAGGGAGAAGGGGTTATAGAAAAGCCATGAGTGAAGGATTGAATGTTGCGGTTCTTACGGTGAGTGATACTCGTACCCATGAAACAGATACGTCAGGCCAGTTTCTCGAAGAGTCACTATTGGTCTCAGGACATCAGCTCGCTGATCGTGCCATTGTTATTGACGATATTTATCAGATTCGTGCGCGGCTTTCGTCTTGGATTGCCGATACGGCGGTTCACGCGGTGCTGGTGACTGGCGGCACAGGTTTTTCGGGTCGTGACTCGACACCCGAAGCGGTGCTACCGCTGTTCGACAAGACAATCGACGGGTTTGGTGAGGTATTCCGTGCCCTTAGTTTCGATGAGATTGGCTCGTCGACCGTGCAGTCGAGGGCCATTGCCGGCCTCGCAAATCGCACCGCAATTTTTTGCATGCCCGGATCAACCGGTGCGTGTCGGACTGCGTGGGTTGGCCTGATTAAAGATCAACTGGATGAAGCGCACCGCCCCTGTAACTTCGTAAAGGTGCTCCGCAGCGAGGTTTAGAATTAGGGGATTGTGGGCAGTAAAATGAGCGCCATTCGTCGACGCTCATCGTAATGAGTCGTCCTCAACCCTCGAAGCGCTGAAACACCAGTGTGGCATTGGTGCCACCAAAGCCAAAGCTATTGGACATCACTCGGTGGAGGCATACGTCAGACCGCGGTTCTTGCACGACATCCATACCCTCCGCACCCTCATCCAAGCTCTCAACATTCGCGGAGGCTGCAATAAAGTCGTTTTCCATCATGAGGAGCGAGTAGATTGCTTCTTGCACGCCGGCGGCGCCTAGCGAGTGACCCGACAGCGACTTGGTTGAGGCAATGGCAGGCGTGCTACCGCCGAACACTTCTCGTACGGCCTTAAGCTCCTGAATGTCGCCGGCCGGTGTGCTAGTACCGTGCGCGTTAATGTAGTCAATCTCACCCTCAACGGTAGCCATGGCTTGTTGCATACACCGCACAGCACCTTCACCTGAAGGGGCCACCATGTCATGGCCGTCAGAAGTCGCGCCGTAACCCACGAGTTCGGCGTAAATTTTGGCGCCGCGTGCCTGCGCGTGCTCAAGCGACTCAAGAACGAGCATGCCACCACCACCCGCAATGACAAAGCCATCGCGATCTGCATCGTAAGCGCGCGATGCGCGATCGGGTGTTTCGTTATATTTCGTCGATAGCGCACCCATGGCATCGAAGAGGCAGCTTAACGACCAGTCGAGTTCTTCTCCGCCGCCCGCAAAGACAACGTCCTGCTTGCCGAGCTGAATCTGCTCCATCGCATTGCCGATGCAATGTGCGCTGGTCGAGCAGGCTGATGAGATGGAGTAGTTAACCCCTTTGATTTGGAAAGGCGTTGCCAAACAAGCGGACACGGTACTACCCATGGTCTGCGTGACACGATAAGGACCCACGCGACGGAGGCCGCGCTCGCGGAGAATGTCGGCGGCTTCAACTTGGCTGGCCGAGGAGGCACCACCTGAACCCGCGATGATGCCAGTGCGAACGTTTGACACCTGCTCGGGCGTCAATCCCGAGTCAGCGATGGCTTGCTCCATGCTAAGAAAGGCGTACCCTGCCGCATCACCCATGAATCGCCATTGCTTGCGGTCGATGTGCTCTGATAAATCAATGTCGGGCTTACCCGACACCCAAGACCGCATCCCAATTTCTTCTTGGGTAGCGTTATAAGTGATGCCTGATTTTCCATTTCTGAGTGAGTCAGTGACTTCACTCGCATTGTTGCCTAGGCTAGAGACAATGCCCAAGCCAGTCACTACGACGCGTTGTGTCATTAGAAATTATCCGTAGATTGGAACAAGCCCACCCTCAGATCGGTGGCCGTGTAGATTTCGCGGCCATCAACAGAGACAAATCCGTCGGCGATACCCATCACCAACTTACGCTCTATGACACGCTTCATTTCAATTTTATAGGTCACCAGTTTGCTGGTAGGCAGTATCTGTCCGGTAAACTTAACCTCCCCCGATCCCAGCGCACGACCTCTACCGGGATTGCCACGCCATCCAAGGAAGAAGCCGACCAGCTGCCACATGGCGTCGAGACCCAGGCAGCCTGGCATCACGGGGTCGCCCGGGAAGTGGCAATCGAAAAACCACAAGTCCTTGTGGATATCGAGTTCGGCAAAAATGAGGCCTTTTCCCGCCTTACCGCCATCGCTATTGATCTCGGTGATGCGATCGAGCATCAGCATGTTATCGATAGGTAGCTTGGCGTTACCGGGGCCGAATAAATCACCCATGCCGCAGGCGACTAACTCATCTTTGGCGTAGGAACTCTTGGGGTTAAATACAAATTCTTCACTCATGCGCGTAGGGTACCTTGGAGCGATGTGAGTTGCACTTGGTTTCAGTAGCCCGAGTGGAGGGTGTCACAATTGAAGCTTCCTTCAACGACGGAATTAGTTAACATCTGCGTTGTAACATTTCGTCACAAACTTGTAATAGGCTGGTTGCCCAAGTGGCGTGACGTATGTGTCAAATGTTAAGGCATGAATTCAACGAACTCTGGGAATGCAAATGGCAACAATAACCCTCGTCCGTTTTGAGGACGTTTACGGGCGCTTGGGTGGGTAAAGTAATAGCGATTTAGAGGTCAAGTTCATGATTCAAAAATGTCTATTCCCGGTCGCCGGTTACGGAACCCGTTTTTTACCAGCGACTAAGAGCACGCCCAAGGAAATGCTCCCCGTGGTAAACAAGCCTCTCTTGCAGTACGGCGTGGAAGAGGCGCTCGAGGCTAGGATGTCCAACTGTGCTTTCGTCACGGGACGCGGAAAACGCGCCATTGCGGATCACTTTGATATCTCCTACGAGCTCGAGCATCAGATTTCTGGTACCTCAAAAGAAAAGTATCTTGAGGGCATTCGAAATGTCATTGAGAACGGCGTATTCACGATGGTACGCCAGCGTGAGATGAAGGGGTTGGGACACGCTATTTTGACGGGGGAGCCGCTTATCGGTGATCAGGCATTTGGTGTGCTTCTCGCTGACGATATGTGCATCAACCAAGGCGGTGCTGGCGTGCTGGCGCAAATGTCGGAGCTGTACAACCAGTTCCGCTGCTCCATCGTCGCCGTCATGGAAGTGCCGGAGGATCAAATTAGTGCTTATGGCGTGATTTCGGGCGAGGCGATGGGCGATCGACTGTACAGAGTCGATAAGATGGTCGAAAAACCCGCTCCAGAGGATGCGCCCAGCAACCTCGCGGTGATCGGCCGCTATATACTGACGCCTGATATTTTCGACATTATTCGCGAGACACCTCCGGGTCGTAATGGCGAGGTGCAAATCACCGATGCGCTTCAGATACAGGCTAACAAAGGCTGTGTATTGGCTTACAAATTTGAAGGCCAGCGCTTTGATTGCGGCAGTGTTCCGGGTTTTGTCGAGGCGACGAATTTCGTCTACGAAAATTTGTATTGAGCTGACCCCCAGGTGAGCTGTTTGTAAGGAGTACCCCGTGCCAGAACCGATTCGCTGTTTTAAATCTTATGACGTCCGCGGGCGCATTCCCGATGAGCTCAATGACGACATCGCCAAGCGCATAGGGCAGGGGTATGCCGAGGTCATTCAGCCCGGCACTGTCGTAGTGGGTCACGACATTCGCCTCACCTCGGAGTCCATAAAGGCAGCCTTGATCGATGGCTTGAGAGAACAGGGCGTCGACGTTTTTGATATTGGGCAGTGCGGTACCGAGGAGATTTATTTCGCCACGTCACACCTAAAGGTTGGCGGTGGCATCTGTGTAACCGCAAGCCACAACCCAAAAGACTACAACGGTATGAAGTTTGTGCGCGCTGAGTCACGACCCATTTCGGGCGATTCGGGATTAAAACAGATTCAGGGTAAAGCAGAAGCCGACGACTTCAGTCCTGCCGCAACTCGCGGAGGTTATGAAGCAGTCGATACCAACGAAGCGTATAAGGAGCACCTACTCAGTTACGTCGATATCGACTCATTGAAGCCGCTTAAAATTGTTTGCACGGCCGGTAACGGTGGCGCGGGCCGCGTGGTCGATCTTCTCGAGCCGCACTTACCGTTTGAGTTTACTAAGCTTCACCACGAAGCCGATGGCAACTTTCCCAATGGTGTGCCAAACCCCATGTTGGAAGAGAACCGTGTCGCTTCAGCCTCGCTGGTCCGCGAGACAGGTGCGGACATGGGCATCGCCTGGGATGGTGACTTTGACCGCTGCTTCTTCTACGACCACGAAGGTAATTTCATTGAAGGTTATTACGTTGTTGGGTTGCTGGCGTCAGCGTTTCTTGCGAAGTCGGGCGATCAGATTGTTGTCCACGATCCACGCCTGACCTGGAATACCATCGATGTAGCCAAGGCTGCTGGTGGTAGTGCCGAGCAAAGTAAAACCGGTCACGCCTTCATCAAGGAAACCATGCGACGCGTGGACGCGGTCTACGGCGGTGAAATGAGTGCGCACCACTATTTTCGTGACTTTGCTTACTGCGATAGTGGCATGATTCCGTGGTTGTTGGTTACTGAGATCATGTCCACGACTGGTAAAACGCTGGCATCTTTGGTCGAAGAGCGCACCAAGGCCTTCCCCTGCTCGGGTGAGATTAATCGCACGGTGTCCGATGCGCAGGCGCTGATTGCGAAGGTCGAAGCCTTGTATGCGGATGGGGCAAACACCATTGAGCACATGGATGGCTTGAGCCTAAGTTACGATGACTGGCGATTTAATCTCCGAATGTCGAATACCGAGCCTGTGGTTCGCCTGAACGTTGAAAGTCGCGGCGATGAAGCGCTGATGGCAGAGAAAACGCAGGAGCTATTGGCGATTATCGACGCGGCTTAGCGACCCTATCGGCCGACGTCTCTGTCAGTTTCCAGCTGCGCAAAAAAGCCATTAGCAAGCCGCTCAAGTAGCTACATATATAGTGACTTACCTTAGGGGTATCGGTCATTTCCTAGAGCGCCTTTGGTCAGTTATTTGACCTCTTCCGCACATCCTCCTAGCCTCGAGGAATCGCGTTCACTTTACGCTCGTTTGTTGAGGACCCTGGCACATGGAAATTAGACCGTTCAAACCGTTTGGGTCCGTCAGCGCGCTTACTCTGGGCGGTGGTGGTCTGGGTAAGGTCTGGGGTGAGACAACTCGCGAGGAGGCTGTGGCAACGGCCCGTTTAGCACTCGAGCAGGGTATTACACACTTTGATATGGCGCCCATGTACGGTCGTGGCGAAGCTGAGACTGTGATCGGCGAGGCCTTCAAAGGCATGGACACCTCTGGCTTTCGATTTACCACCAAGTATCGCCTTGGCCATGTCGAACCTGAGAATACCTACGATAAGCTGAATGCATCGCTGACACGCTCACTGCAAACGATGGGTATTGAGCGTGCTGACCTCTTCTTTCTGCATTCTCAATTGATCGAAGATGGGCACGTGCTATCCCGCTACAACGAGCTTCGCGACCGTATAGCCACGCCTTTGACCTATTTCATGGAATCGGTGATCCCGGCATTCGAGCGCCTGCAAGCCGAGGGCAAAATTGGCGGTTGGGGTTTCGCGCTTGGCCAGCAATCCGCGCTTGAGGCTGTTATTGCATCAGAGTCACCACCGACCGCAGTGCAGTGCGCCGTAAACCCGCTGAACTCAGCAGGTAATATTGCCTATGTAACCGACTCGTTTGACTGTCGAGGCATTCTCGATGCCTGTCGAGCCAACGACGTACCAACGCTGGCCATTCGCGCGGTACAAGCGGGTGCCCTGACTTCTAAAATGGATCGCGAGCTAGCGGCCGACGACCCGGACCAACTCGATTTTGATCGCGCAGTGGGGTTTCGTAAGTTGGCCGCCGAATGGGGTCAAACACCGGCGCGGGTCGCACACCGTTACGCACTGTCGATACCGGACTTAGGCTCGGTCATTTTGGGGGTAAAAAACCGAGAGGAGCTTCGAGAGTGTTTAGATGCAGAGCGTGATTCTCGATTGACCAAAGAGGAAATTGCCTTGGTTGAGGCTGCCTGTCACTAAGTTTCAGGTTTTCATTATGCAAGCCACCCTGTAAAACCTCATTGATCCTGGTGACTAGGTCGGCTTGACCGAACGTCACAGTCAACGTAGCGTAACGTAGTAAACATAATTGGCCGTCTCACAAAAACGGTAATAACAATAGACCAAGTCCAACGGGCTCAAATAGAAAGAGCCTGACAGGCTCAAAACTCACTCTCAGGAGAAGCATTATGGGTAACGCATATATTGTCGATGCATGCCGAACACCACGAGGTATCGGAAAAGTGGGCAAGGGTGCCCTCGCACACCTACATCCGTCTTACCTTGGTTCAACGGTGCTCAGCGCAATGGCTGAGCGGAACAATCTCAATACCTCTGAGGTTGATGACATTATCTGGGGAACGTCATCGCAGAGTGGGAAGCAGGGCGGTGACCTCGGTCGTATGGCGGCACTGAATGCCGGCTACGACGTGCGTTCCTCGGGCGTCACGCTAGACCGTTTCTGCGGTTCTGGCATCACGACCGTGAATCTTGCAGCTGCGCAGATCATGTCCGGTATGGAAGATCTGGTTATCGCTGGCGGCACCGAGATGATGAGCTATCACTCGCAAATCGGCGATCCGAGTAAGCCGCCCATGATTGACTCGGGCAACCTGCACCTGCGTGAAATGCACCCGCAATCTCAACAGGGTGTCTGTGCAGACGCGATTGCTACGCTGGAAGGTATCGATCGCGATGCAGTCGATAACCTAGCGTTGGTGAGCCAAGCTCGCGCAGCTCGCGCTATTGCAGAAGGTCGTTTTGACAAGTCG
>PKCZ01000179.1 GCA_002862405.1 Pseudomonadota bacterium | reverse complement strand
GCGGCGAGGTTGCCTCGGTTTTCACCGGCCATCGGAAGTCGCGCGAGACAGAAGGGAACCGCTTCACCGTTAATCATCAACACGCGCTTGTCACCGTTTTTGATCGCTGGCAGGTATCTCTGCCCCATGATGGTGACACCACCATTGTCAGTCAGTGTCTCCAGAATAACGTTGAGGTTTGGGTCGTTTTCTTTGACACGAAAAATGGACTGTCCACCCATACCATCAAGAGGCTTGTAAATGACATCGCCGTGCTCAGCGTGGAAAGCCTTAAGTTCATTCGGGTCTCGGGACACCATCAGAGGTGGGCAACACTCGGGGAATTGCGTCGCGAACAGCTTCTCATTGCAGTCCCGAAGGCTCGCGCAGCGGTTAACGACCAGAGTGCCGCGTCGTTCAGCATCCTCAAGTAGCTGGGTTGTGTAGAAAAACTCCATGTCAAAGGGCGGGTCTTTGCGCATCAGAACCACATCAAGGGTCGATAGCGATGCGTCGTACCGTTCGCCCATTGCGTACCAGGCGGTGTCGTCGCTATAAACCGTCAGTGGTCGCAACGAGGCCATAGTCTCACCATTCCTCACAGTGAGATCAGTTTGTTCAAGGTAGGTGAGCTCGTGACCTGCAGCACTCGCCGCTCGAAGCAAGCCAAGCGTTGTGTCTTTCTTTGTATTGATGGTGGCGATGGGATCCATTAAAACCCCGATACGTAGTGCCATGCTGATTTTACTCACGAATGATGTTTGCTCTCGAGATTCTGATTCGAGGGCGGTTCCGGTTCAAGCGTTTATATCGCCCCAGCGTGCGCCGAGGACGCTGAGGGCGACCAGTGGTGCTGTCTCGGTTCTCAACACACGGGGACCCAGCCGCATGGCGTAAAAGCCATTCTCCGACGCCAGTGTCAGTTCCGAAGCCGCCAGGCCACCCTCCGGCCCAATGAGCAGGGCAATGCTTGCGGGCTGATCATACAATGCACTGGGTGTTGCCTCGGGGTCCAAGACCAACTTGCAGTCAGCCTCGGCGTCGGACAGCCATTGGGGCAGAGTTATTGGCTGTTGTACCTCGGGAACAACGGCACGACCGCTTTGCTCGCAGGCGCTAATGACTATTTGCTGCCAGTGCTCCTGTTTCTTTTGCCAACGCTCAGGTGACAGACGTACATCAACGCGTTGGCTCAGGATGGGCACGATGGAGGTAACACCCAGCTCGGTAGCCTTCTTAATGGCCCACTCAAAGCGATCGCCTTTAGATACGGCTAAGGCCAGACAGGTGTTCAGTGACGACTCAGTGTTTGCCGGCTCGATGCTATCGATGAGTACCGATACCTGATGTTTGGTAGCGGAGACGATGGCGCCTTGATAATTGTTTCCGTCACCGTTGAATACAGACAGGCGGTCACCCGTTTTCACTCGTAATACCCGGGCGAGATGGTGACTAGCACGATCATCAAGATCGCACTGCTCGTCAATTGTTACGGGTCGTGATGAGTAAACTCGGTAGCTGCGCATAGTGCGGAAGCTTAACAGCTACCGAGTTCGAGGGTTTAGTACTTGTAGCTGTCGTTCTTGAAGGGGCCGTCAACGCTGACACCAATGTAATCGCCTTGCTGATCAGTTAGTTTGGTTATAACCCCACCAAACCCTTCTACCATCAGCGCAGCGACTTGCTCATCGAGATGCTTAGGCAACACCTCTACGCTGATAGCACCAGCCTTGTCAGCCGCAGGGAGATCGGCAAAGCGCTTTGCGTACAAGTGAATCTGGGCGAGTACCTGATTCGCAAAGGAGCCGTCCATAATGCGCGATGGATGTCCTGTCGCATTACCCAAGTTCACAAGACGACCTTCAGCAAGCAGCAACAAGTGGTCGTTGGTATCGCGATCACGATAGATCTTATGTACCTGAGGCTTGACCTCTTCCCATTCCCAATTCTCGCGCATGTAAGCTGTGTCAATTTCATTGTCGAAGTGACCGATATTACATACGACCGCACCAGGCTTCAGTGCGCGCAGCATCGCCGCACTACAGACATCAACATTGCCCGTTGCAGAACATAAGAGATCAGTCTGTCCTAACAATTGGATGTCAATGCAAGCATCAGTACCGTCGTTCACACCATTAATAAAAGGTGAGACAACTTCATAGCCATCCATGCAGGCTTGCATGGCGCAAATAGGATCACACTCGGTTACGCGAACAATCATGCCCTCTTGGCGCAGCGATTGCGCTGACCCCTTGCCTACATCTCCGTAGCCCAGGACCAAAGCGCGCTTGCCAGCCAACAAGTGGTCAAGACCACGTTTGATCGCGTCATTCAAACTGTGGCGGCAGCCGTATTTATTGTCATTTTTTGCCTTTGTGACTGCGTCGTTGACGTTGATCGCCGGTACTTTGAGCGATCCATCCTCGAGCATGTCATACAGTCGATGCACGCCTGTGGTCGTCTCTTCCGTGATTCCATGAATACGCTTCAACATCTCGGGGTATTTCTCGTGCAGCATGGCGGTCAAGTCGCCACCATCATCAAGAATCATGTTCGCTTCCCAGGGCTTACCGTCCTGTAGGATGGTCTGCTCGATACACCACTCATACTCCGGCTCAGTCTCGCCCTTCCACGCGAAAACAGGAATACCCCGGGCAGCTATTGCGGCAGCGGCGTGATCCTGAGTCGAAAAAATGTTGCAACTTGACCAGCGGACTTCGGCACCCAAATCGACCAGCGTCTCAATTAGTACACCTGTTTGAATGGTCATGTGGATACAGCCGAGAATTTTAGCGCCTGCAAGGGGCTGCTCATCACGTAAACGCTCGCGTAGTGTCATCAGTGCGGGCATCTCGGTCTCTGCAATCGCCAGCTCACGACGACCCCATTCGGCGAGCGTGATGTCAGCGACTTTGTAGTCAGAAAAGGTTGCTAAATCGATGGCAGTGGTCATAAAAAACTCCTTAAAGCCGTAATTACTTAAATTCCTGCCGCTGCGCGAAGTGCATCGGCTTTGTCTGTTCGCTCCCATGTGAAGTCCGCTTGCTCTCTGCCGAAGTGGCCATAGGCCGCGGTGGGGCGATAGATGGGTCGTTTCAGGTCAAGCATATTGATAAGACCTTTTGGTCGAAGATCAAAGTGTGTTCTTACCAGATCGATGATCGTGCTTTCGGCGACCGTAGCTGTACCGAAGGTATCGATGGAGATAGATGTGGGCTCTGCAACACCAATGGCATAGGAGACCTGAATCTCGCAGCGCCCAGAAAGCCCGGCAGCCACGATGTTTTTAGCGACGTACCGACCGGCATAGGCAGCTGATCGGTCTACTTTGGATGGATCCTTACCGGAGAAAGCACCGCCACCATGGCGCGCCATACCGCCATAGGTGTCGACAATAATCTTCCGTCCCGTAAGCCCGCAGTCGCCCATTGGGCCACCAATGATGAACTGACCGGTGGGGTTGATGTGATATTTGGTGTCGTCTGAGAGCCATTCACTAGGAAGCACTGCCTCGATGATCTCGCGTTTCACAAAGGCCCTCAGCGCTTCCTGTTCGATGTCAGGGGAGTGTTGTGTGGACAGAACAACTGCGTCCACCGCCACGGGCTTGCCGTCCTCATAGCGCACTGAGATCTGACTTTTTGCATCTGGGCGCAAGAAGTCGGCAGTACCCGAGCGCCGCAGCTCCGCCTGTTTTTCAACCAAGCGATGCGAGTAGTAAATCGGCGCAGGCATCAATGTATCGGTTTCGTTAGCTGCGTAGCCAAACATGAGGCCTTGGTCACCCGCGCCCTGATTGGCCTCATCGGCCTCGTGAGTTCCCATTGCAATGTCCGCAGACTGAAGACCAATTGCGTTTATCACGGCACAGGTATTGCCATCAAAACAGACGTCCGAGCTGTCGTAGCCAATATCGCAAATGACTTTCCGCACTGCGCTTTCAATTTCACCGGGCGTCACAGTCGCCGAGGAGGTGACTTCACCAGCCACAACTGCCATGCCGGTCTTAACCAGCGTCTCCACCGCAACGCGCGCGTTTGGATCCTTTGCAAGGTAAAGGTCTAGAATGGCGTCTGATACTTGGTCAGACACTTTATCCGGGTGTCCTTCTGATACGGATTCCGAAGTAAATAATGCGTACGAGCTCACAGGTAAATCCCCGATTTGATTTCGTCGCATCATATAAAGATATCTTTATATGTCAATGTTTAGTCATTTGAGTTTTTACAAAACTCGGACAACTCCGAAATCATTGCTGATGAGGAGGACATTGGCAGGCCGATGCGCAAAGATGCCGTTGCAGACCACGCCCGTCATATTGTTGATCACGGATTCGAGTTCGAGCGGGTCGGTGATGGTGAGTCCGTGAACATCGAGGATGATATTACCGTTGTCGGTGACCACACCCTCACGCCACACGGCATCGCCCCCTAGACTATTCAGTGCGTCGCGGACCAAGGTGCGCGCCATGGGAATCACCTCAACCGGCAAGGGGAACCTACCTAACGTGTTTACCAACTTACTGCTGTCGGCGATGCAAATAAATTCCTTGGCCTTTGCGGCTGCGATCTTCTCGCGCGTGAGTGCGGCGCCACCGCCTTTAATCAGAAAACCGTCTTGCGTGGCTTCGTCGGCGCCATCGACATAGACATCGACACGATCGACAGCATTTAAGTCCTGCACCTCGAAGCCGAGCTCAAGCAACAGGGCGGATGAGCGCTCAGAGCTTGAGACCGTGGTCTTTATTTTGTCGCGTAATTTCGGCAACTCTGCGATGAAGCATTCGGCGGTGCTCCCAGTGCCAATCCCGAGAATAATGTCGTTGCCTTGTTGGCTTTCGACTCGACTAATGGCTTCCTTGGCTACTGCCTGCTTGAGGGCGTGCGCGTCCATGATGGTTCCTTTTTTGCATCATTGTGGTTGTGCCTCACGCGACAGAGAACACCTTGCCTGGATTGAGAATACCGTCCGGATCAAAAATCGCCTTGATCGCGCGCATAGCATCGATTTCTGAGTCAGATTTGCTGTAGCCGAGATAGGGCGCTTTGAGCGTGCCAACGCCATGTTCGGCTGAGACACTGCCTCCGAGCGTCTTTATCGAATCAAAGATATCCGTCGAGACCTCATTGCATCGCTCCTTGAACTCCTCAATCTGCAGGTTCTCGGGCTTCAGAATATTAAGGTGAAGATTGCCGTCACCAATATGGCCGTACCAAACCACTTCCCAGTCGGGGTAGTTCTTGTGAACCACGTCGTCGACGGCTGCCAGTAGCTCAGGAACCTTTGATACGGTCGAGGAGATATCATTCTTATAGGGCGTCCATTTCGAAATGGTTTCCGAAATGTCTTCGCGAAGCCGCCATAAGGCCCTCGCTTGGGCCACACTCTGGCTCATTACGGCATCGATTACCCAGCCCTCATCCATGCACTGCTCTAACGCCTCAAAGACATGCGCATCGGTCATGTCATTCTCGCGCTCGAACTCGACTAAGGCATAGAACGGTGTGCGAGTCTCGAACGCGCGCGCGACCCCTGCATGGTCAACCACCTTTGAGACCGCAAGCTCTGAGAAAAACTCATAGGCCAATAGGGGCGTTGTTGATTGAATGCGATCTAGGACGGCCATGATCGCGCTCATATCACTTAGGCCCAATACCAAAACGGTGGGGTCTTTGGGTGGCGCTGTGAGCTTGAGGGTTGCTTCGGTGATAAAGCCGAGAATGCCCTCCGATCCGATAAACAGATGACGAAAGTCGAGGCCGGTATTGTTTTTCATCAGACCTTTGTTGAGCTTGAGCACCTCACCTTTGCCGGTTACCACGGTTAAGCCCGCAACCCACTCTCGGGTCATGCCGTAACGAATGACATTGATACCACCCGCATTCGTTGCAATATTGCCACCGATTTGACTTGAGCCACTCGAGGCGAAGTCGACCGGATAAAACAAATCTGCATCTCTAGCAGCCTGTTGTATGTTTTGGGTGATGGCTCCAGCGCCTGCGGTCACAGTGCGGTCCGTCAGATTAACAGGCGAGATGGCGTTCATCTTATCCATCGACACTACAACCTCGCCATTCGCGGCGCAGGCACCACCGCTCAAGCCTGTTCGACCGCCTGACGGGACGAGCGTGAATTGACAGCGTCGGGCACATTCGACAATGGCCACCACATCGGCAGTGTCTCGGGGAAATACGATTGCTGTGGGAGCCGGTGGCGTAAATCGGGTCCAGTCCTGACCGTAGGTTTCTAATGATGCGGGGTCGACAGCCACCTGCTCCGGAGCCAGTACCGCACTCAACTCCTGAATAATGTCTATCGACGACCCGGCCACATTGAACTCCATAAAGACAACGGCGGTTATGTTACCATCTGCGCCCCGCGCCATGACACCAAGTCAGGGACTTGATGAGACAACAATCGTTACAAAAGTCCAAAATTAAGTTCTTACTACTTGAGGGCATTCACCCAAGTGCGATTGATGCATTGGCGAAGGCGGGTTATGACAACGTCGTGTGCTACCCAAAGGCGCTTCCCATTGAAGAGCTGATGGCAGAAATCAAAGATGCTCACTTTGTGGGCATTCGATCTCGGACCCAGCTGAGTGCCGAGGTGATTGAGGCAGCGCTGCGTCTTGTCGCCATTGGTTGTTTTTGTATTGGTACAAACCAGGTCGACTTGGAAGCAGCCTCTCGCAACGGTATTCCCGTATTCAACGCGCCTTTCTCAAACACGCGAAGTGTGGCAGAGCTGGTGATGGCCGAAGTCATTCTCTTATTGCGAGGGGTGCCACAGCGAAGTGCTGCCGCGCACAGAGGTGAGTGGCAAAAAACCGCCGAGGGTTCACATGAGTGTCGTGGTAAGACACTGGGCATTATTGGTTACGGCAATATCGGCATGCAGCTCGGTGTAGTCGCCGAAGGCCTCGGTATGAAGGTGATCTACTTTGATGTTGAGTCAAAGCTCCCGCTGGGTAATGCGCAACCCAAGGCAACCCTGTCCAGTCTTCTAGAGGACGCTCATGTTGTGAGCTTGCACGTGCCTCAGCACGCCAGCACGGAGCTCTTGATAGGCAGTGACGAAATAGCGAAGTTGCGGCAGGGCGCCATGCTCATTAACGCTTCACGTGGCAATGTGGTCGATCTAGACGCCTTGGCCGACGCGCTGCGATCGGGGCGCATTGGTGGCGCGGCGATAGATGTGTTTCCAGTGGAGCCACGTTCGAACAATGATGAATTTCTTTCGCCACTTCGAGGCCTCGATCAATCCATCCTGACGCCCCACATTGGTGGCTCCACCGCAGAAGCCCAAGAGAACATTGGTGTTGAGGTGGCGGAAAAGCTGACGCGATACAGCGATAACGGAACAACTACGTCGGCAGTAAATTTCCCCGAGGTAGCTCTACCCGAGCACGACGGTAAGCATCGGTTACTTCACGTTCATCAGAATATTCCAGGCGTTATGAGTGCGATCAACCAGGTGTTCAGCGAGAACAACGTGAACGTCAGCGGCCAATATCTTCAAACTACGGGTGACACGGGTTACGTGGTCATCGACATCGAGGCGGATTACTCAAAAGCTTTAATTACGAGCTTGACGGCAATCGAGGGGACCTTGCGAACACGGGTACTTTTTTAATGCTCGTTTAGCGTTCGTTTAGTGTTTTAACGTTTGTTTTAGGTCTCGGGTGTTTACGGATCTTGTTCGATAAAACGCGAGGGCATTTCACCTCATTCGAAGTAAAAGTTTGCAATAAAAATTGACGAGTTCGCGGCTTTTATTCGTCAATCCGTGCGATCATTGGCGCCGCTCACTCGCAACCCAATTGAGGACCTCGTTTTGCAGGAAGTTAATGGCTCAACCGTAACTCGACAGCACGCAGCAAACGCCATTAGAGCGCTCTCCATGGATGCTGTTCAGAAAGCTAATACAGGACACCCTGGCGCCCCCATGGGGATGGCAGACATCGCTGAAGTCTTGTGGACCGGGTATCTAAAATACAATCCCGCTAATCCTGATTGGGCAGACAGGGATCGCTTCGTGCTCTCCAACGGGCACGGCTCTATGCTGATTTATTCGCTCTTGCATCTCACCGGTTTTGACCTGTCGATAGACGACATCAAAGACTTCCGTCAGTTGCACAGCAAGACGCCCGGACACCCCGAATACGGTTACACCCCGGGTGTTGAAACCACCACCGGGCCACTGGGTCAGGGGCTCGCCAATGCCGTTGGTATGGCGGTTGCAGAAAAGCTCATGGCCGCCCGCTTCAACAGAGAAGGTCACCGGGTTGTCGATCACCGCACCTGGTGTTTTGTTGGTGACGGTTGCCTGATGGAGGGTATCAGCCACGAGGCCTCTTCACTGGCTGGCACCCTGGGTTTAGGAAAGCTCAATGTCGTTTATGACGATAACGGGATCTCAATCGATGGAGAAATCGAGGGCTGGTTCACCGATGACACGCCCGCACGGTTTGAAGCCTATGGTTGGCACGTCGTTGGCGACGTTGATGGCCATGACCCGGATGCGGTTGCAGCTGCGTTTGACGAGGCAGTTGGTGAAACGTCACGCCCGTCTCTCATTTGTTGTAAGACAACGATTGGTAAAGGCAGTCCCAACAAGGAAGGCACAGAGTCCTGTCATGGAGCACCCTTGGGTGCGGATGAAATCGCTCTGACGCGTGCGGCCCTGGGCTGGGGCCATGACCCGTTTGTCGTGCCTGACGATGTGTATGCGCACTGGGATGCACGTACTTCCGGTGCCGAGGCTGAGGCCGCTTGGCAGTTGCTGTTTGATTCATACAAGCGCGATTGTCCTGAGCTCGCCGAAGAGTTTCAGCGGCGGATGGCTGGCGAGTTGCCGGCAGAATTTTTAAGCGGTGTGGATGATTTCATCGCACAGTGTGTTGCGAACGAGTCTGATGTTGCATCACGTAAGGCCTCACAGCAGGCGATTGCAGCGATTGCACCTACATTGCCTGAGCTACTGGGCGGCAGTGCTGATTTGGCGGGTTCAAACCTCACATTGTGGCCCGGTGCTACCGGTGCCGATGCGTCGACTGCTGAGGGCAACTACATTTATTACGGCGTTCGCGAATTCGCCATGGCAGCCATGATGAATGGCATTGCACTGCACGGCGGATTCATTCCCTACGGCGGCACCTTCCTTATCTTCATGGAATACGCGCGAAATGCGGTTCGCATGGCGGCGCTCATGAAACAGCGCGCTATTTACGTTTTTACCCATGACTCGGTGGGCTTGGGTGAGGACGGTCCAACGCATCAGCCGGTAGAGCAGTTAACGACGATGCGATCAACACCCAACCTTGATACCTGGCGCCCCTGCGACGCGGTTGAGTCTGCTATTGCATGGAAGCAAGCGATCCTGCGAAGTGATGGACCCTCAGCCTTGGTGTTTTCTCGTCAAACCCTGCCGCATCAGATCGGGGCGGCTGAGCGTGTTTCCGATGTCACGCGTGGTTGCTACATCCTCAGAGAGGAGCAAGGCGAACTCGAGGCAGTCATCATCGCGACCGGTTCAGAGGTTGCACTTGCGATAGAGGCGGCGGAGAAGCTGTCGGCTGCAGGTCGCGGCGTCCGCGTAGTGTCTATGCCATGTGCCGAGGTATTTCAGCGACAGGATGTCGAATACCGTGAATCAGTGCTGCCCAGTCATCTTCTGGCGCGAGTAGCTGTTGAGGCCTCCCACCAAGATTGGTGGTACAAGTACGTGGGCCTCGATGGCCGAGTGGTTGGCATGAATTGCTTCGGTGAATCTGCGCCAGGGCCTGTACTCATGAAGGAGTTTGGTTTCACGGTCGAGAACGTCATCGAAGCCGTAGAGGATGTGATTCTCAGCTAATGACCGCTGTTGGTATCAACGGCCTAGGACGCATCGGTCGTCTTCTCGCTCGTCGGATGTATGAGCGCGATGATGCGAGGCATGCACTCGAGCTGGCCATGTGCAATGAGGTTGCAGACGTCGAAACCGTCGTGCACCTGCTGAAATACGATTCCACGCACGGGCGGTTCTCCTACCCTGTCGCTTTCGACAAAAGTGGACTGCAAATCGCTGATCGTCGCACTCGGCTAAGCCATGAGACTGAGCCATCGAATGTGCTGTGGGGCGATCGTGGAGTCGACATTGTTATTGATTGCACGGGTACTGAGTTTACCCGCGCCTCGGCTTCGGCGCATCTAGGCAACGGTGTCAGTAGGGTGCTGCTCTCGCAGCCCGCCAGTATTGATGTCGACAGCACCATTATTTGGGGTCTGAACCACAGCTTACTGACGCGTGATATGTCCGTTATCTCGGCTGGATCTTGCACCAGTAATGCGCTGATGCCCGTGCTCTCGGTCATCGATAGGGCATTTGGCATTAACGCAGGTATCGTCACCACGATCCACTCTGCGATGAATGATCAGCCGGTCATCGATGCGTATCACCACAATGATTTAAGGAAGACCAGAGCGGCCTTTAACTCGGTCATTCCCGTTGAGACAGGCTTGGCGCAGGGGGTTGAGCGTTTCTTTCCTCACCTGTCAGGCAAAATTAGTGCTCGTGCCCTGCGTGTGCCGACGCTCAACGTGTCATCACTCGATGTTGTCCTATCTGTTGATAAGAGTACCTCGGCTCATGAGGTCAACGCGGTAATAAGCGAGTCACTCGATGATTTTGATGGTGTGCTAGCAGTTAACATGGAGCCACTGGCATCCTGTGACTTTCTTGGTGCGGAAGCGTCGAGCATCGTTGATACGACGCAGACACAGGTATCGAACGAGCGTCTGATTAAGCTGATGATTTGGTTTGATAACGAGTGGGCATTCGTTAATCGCATGGTCGATATCGTCCTTCGTCTGTCGGATTTTGTGGCCGAAGAGTCATCCAGCTAGCAGACTAAAACGAATTCAAGATATAAACGAAAAGAGGTTAATTATGCTGTCGATGGACCAGCTCTCGCTCGCAGGGAAACGCGTTCTGATTCGAGAGGATCTCAATGTCCCGCTGCGTGATGGGCGAGTAGCGAATGATGCTCGCTTACGAGCTGCGGTTCCAACGATTGAGGCTGCGGTTGCGGCTGGTGCAGGCGTCATTATGATGTCGCATTTGGGGAGGCCCGTTGAGGGTGAGGCCTCGGACGAGTTCTCGCTGTCACCCGTTGCGGATGCGTTGTCTGCGCTGCTGGGACTGCCGGTCACGCTCAAGCGCGAGTGGCCGACCGATGCGCCACAGGCAGGTGACGTCTGGCTGCTAGAAAACGTTCGTTTCAATGTCGGTGAAAAGGCGAACAGCGAGGAGTTGGCGAAACGTTACGCGGGTCTATGCGATGTGTTTGTCATGGACGCCTTCGGCACGGCTCATCGCGCGCAGGCATCGACGCACGGTGTTGCCAAATTTGCCCCTCAAGCCTGCGCCGGACCGCTGCTAGCGGGTGAGCTTGATGCTCTGGGTCGCGCGCTGAGTGAACCCGCGTCGCCGATGGTGGCCGTCGTAGGGGGCTCGAAAGTATCAACTAAGTTGGCCGTCCTGGAGCGCCTGTCTGAGCTATGTGACCAGCTACTGGTCGGAGGCGGGATTGCCAATACGTTCTTGGCGGCGGCGGGCTATCCGGTGGGCAAGTCGCTGCATGAACCTGATCTTATTCCGACAGCGCGAGCGTTGATGGCCAAGACGCATATTCCGTTGCCCATTGATGTTGTGGTCGCAAAGGAGTTCAGTGAGACAGCTGAAGCAACGGTTAAGCTGGCGGCTGACGTGTCGGCGGACGAGATGATTTTAGACGTGGGTCCTCTGTCGCAAGCGCAGATTCCAGAGGTCTTATTGGCTGCCGGGACGATCCTGTGGAATGGTCCAGTGGGCGTCTTTGAGTTTCCTGCCTTTGCCGAGGGGACTCGGGCATTGGCCTCAGCCGTCGCCGACAGCTCGGCTTTCTCGTTGGCCGGTGGGGGCGATACGCTCGCTGCCATCGATGAATTCGGTATCGCAAACCGCGTTTCTTATATTTCTACAGGTGGCGGTGCGTTTTTAGAGTTTGTAGAGGGCAAAGAGCTACCCGCTGTTGCCATCTTGTACGAACATCACGATCAGTGACCAGGGCTAGAGGAACAAAACATGGCACTAATAAGCATGAGGCAGTTACTGGATTACGCTGCGGAGCATCAGTTCGGTGTGCCGGCCTTTAACGTCAATAATCTCGAGCAAACTCGCGCCATTATGGAGGCTGCTGCTCACTGCAATGCTCCCGTCATCATGCAAGCCAGTGCCGGTGCGCGAAAGTATGCCGGTGCCCCGTTTCTGCGGGCGATGATGGATGCGGCAGCGACCGAATTTTCGGATGTGCCCATTGTGGTTCATCAAGACCACGGAACGTCTCCGTCCGTGTGTCAGCGATCCATACAGCTGGGATTTACCTCGGTGATGATGGATGGGTCGTTGGGTGCGGACGGCAAGACTCCCATGGATTATGACTACAACGCGCAGGTAACGGCACAGGTGGTCGAGATGTCACACGCTTGCGGAGTGTCGGTTGAGGGTGAACTTGGCTGCCTCGGCTCGTTAGAGACCGGCGAGGCGGGTGAGGAAGACGGCGTCGGCGCCGCGGGGAAGTTGACGCACGATCAAATGCTCACTGATCCCGATGAGGCCAAGCAGTTTGTTGCTGATACCGGTGTCGATGCACTAGCCATTGCCTGTGGCACAAGTCATGGTGCCTATAAGTTCACGCGCCCGCCCACCGGGGACATTCTCGCGATTGATCGGATTAAGGCGATTCACGCCAGCATTCCAGATACGCATCTGGTGATGCATGGCTCGTCTGCGGTGCCGCAGGATTGGCTAGCGATCATTAACGAGTACGGAGGCCAAATCCCCGAGACCTATGGTGTGCCGGTTGAGCAGGTGGTCGAGGGCATTAAGCACGGTGTCCGAAAGGTCAACATCGACACGGATTTGCGATTGGCGTCAACGGGGGCGATTCGCCGCTTCCTCGCAGAGAATCCCGCTGAGTTCGACCCGCGGAAATACCTCAAGGCGAGTCTAATTGCAATGCGCGATATTTGCATTGCCCGATACGAGGCCTTCGGATGTGCCGGGCATGCGTCCAGAATTAAGCCGCTGTCATTGGCTGAAATGCAGGAGCGCTACAGCGCGGGGACTATTTAGCAGCGCTAGGCGGCGCGGCAGTTAATATTCGCGTAAACTTCGTGTTTTGCCGCTGTGCCGCTTGCGATGACAGACCCCTACATCGAGAAAATTCTCAAAGCCGACGTATACGAGGTGGCCGCGCAGACACCGTTGACGTTGGCGCCGACGTTATCCGAGCGGATGGGCTGTGACGTGCGATTAAAACGCGAAGACCTTCAGTCAATCTTCAGCTTCAAGTGCCGTGGCGCGTACAATAAAATGGCATCGCTATCGGATGAAGAGCGTGCTCGGGGTGTGGTTGCCGCCTCTGCGGGTAATCATGCACAGGGTGTCGCCCTCGCCGCGCAGAAGCTTGGCGTGCAGGCGACGATTGTCATGCCTGTCACCACACCCTTGATAAAAGTTGAGGCAGTCAGGCGACGCGGAGCTCACGTTGTTCTCCAAGGCGATGCATTCGATCAGGCGTCTGAATTTGCCAATCGCCTAGTCGAGGAGCGAGGCGCCACCTACCTGCATCCTTTTGACGATCCCGCCGTCATTGCGGGTCAAGGCACCGTGGGTGTTGAGGTTACTCAGCAATCACCTAAACCCGCTGACTATGTGTTCATTCCCTGTGGCGGTGGCGGCTTGCTATCGGGCATGGCGGTCTTCTTGAAACATACGTGGCCGGGGGTGAAGGTCATCGGCGTGGAGCCTGCTGATGCTGCCTGCGCACTGGCGGCAAGGCGAGCCGGTGAGAGAGTCACTTTGTCGGAGGTCGGCTTGTTCGCTGATGGCTGTGCGGTGGCGTGTGTGGGTCTGGAGACGCACCGTGTCATCGAGCAATACGTTGATGACATCATCACGGCCACTACAGACGAAATGTGTGCGGCGGTGAAGGATATATTTGACGATACGCGAGCTATTGCTGAGCCCGCCGGCGCCCTCGCCATTGCCGGCATGAAGACCTACCTGTCGGAACACAATGTAACCGGAGCATCGGTGGTGGCCGTGCTGAGCGGTGCAAATACCAACTTTGATCGCTTGAGATACATCTCGGAACGCACGGATATTGGTGAGCGCCGCGAAGCGATTCTAAGCGTTACGATTCCCGAAGTACCGGGGGCCTTTAAGGCATTCTGTGGCACGGTTGGTAAACGCAACATCACGGAGTTTAACTACCGTGGTACTGATGAGCAGACGGCCCGGGTGTTTGTTGGTCTGACGGTCGCGCCACAAAGCGATGATGTTGCAGATTTAGTAAGTAAGCTGGAGAATCAAGGCTACAGCGCGGTCGACTTAACCGACAATGAAATGGCCAAGCTACACGTAAGGCATATGATCGGTGGGAAAATGACGCTCAGGGAGAGCGAGGAGCGAGTTTTTCGCGTTGAGTTCCCTGAACGGCCCGGTGCGCTGATGAAGTTCCTCGATGCCCTCGGATCGGACTTCAATATCTCAAT
>PKCZ01000180.1 GCA_002862405.1 Pseudomonadota bacterium | reverse complement strand
CGCCACTCGACTCAGATACATCCAGATAAGCCTCGTCCAGCGACAGCGGCTCGATGATTTCGGTGTACTCCTCAAATATGCCGCGCATGGCCTTGGACGCCTCACGGTATTTCATGAACTGCGGCGGTACGACGGTTAAATGCGGACAGAGGCGCATGGCATGCGCTGTGGACATGGCTGAGCGCACCCCGAACTTGCGGGCAACATAGTTGGCCGTCGTGAGTACACCCCGACGTTCGGCACTGCCCCCCACCGCCATGGGGATACCGCGCAACGTTGGGTCGTCACGCATCTCTATGGCGGCGTAAAAGCAATCAGCGTCGATGTGAATGATCTTGCGCTGCATGGCAGTTCCACTCAGTCAGACGTGAAGGCAGCCATGGAAGATCTACCCCTCAAACCACGCACTTAGCGCTGGCTTGGTGACCTTACCGAGCGCGTTGCGCGGCAAGGCATCGGTGAAAATCCACTTTCGAGGGACCTTGTAGCCACTCATGCGCTCACGTGACCACTGAACGAGGTCACCCTCAGAGACAGCGTTAGCCAGAACAACAGCCGCGGCAACGATTTCGCCCCATTCATCATCCGGCACACCAATCACGGCTACTTCGCTGACATCTGGGTGCTCAAGCAAGGTGGCCTCAATCTCGAGCGCAGAGAGCTTGTAACCACCCGACTTGATAATGTCGATGGAGGCACGCCCCAAGATGCGATACGCGCCTTCATCAACAACCGCGATATCACCTGTCAGAAACCACCCGTCGGCAAACGCCTTTGCAGTGGATTCAGGATTGCCCCAATACTCTCTGAAGGCTGTACGGCTTTTCACCGCTAGCTCACCGGGCGTTGCTGGATCGGTAACGTCCTCACCGCTCTCGCTGACGCGTTTAATCACAACACCGGGCAGCGGTTGCCCTACATGGCCGGGTCGACGCTCACCCTCGTAAGGGTTGGAGAGCGCCATACCTAACTCGGTCATGCCATAACGCTCAAGGAAACGCTGAGATGTCAGCGTTTCCCACTCGTCGAAGAGGGGCACCGGGCAGGCAGCAGAGCCCGACACGTTGAGACGCATATTGGCGAAGCCCTCAGTTACTTGGTCACGCGTGGCGTCATCCAATGTCTTTAGATAGGCAACGAGTTTGACATAGATGGTAGGCACCGCCATGAAGACCGAGTAGCGATCGTTCGCCACCTTTTGACAGACCTGCTCGGCATCAAACCGCGCGTAAAGATCGACCGTCGCGCCTCGCCACAACGCACACAGCAAAATATTGACGATGCCGTGGACGTGATGGAGCGGCAAAAATAATGGAATAACATCCGTCGCTTCCCAGCCCCAGGCCTCAACTAGCGAAGTCACCATTGCCGAGACGCTAGCGACCGTATGAACGACGCCTTTGGGCTTTCCGGTTGTACCGCTGGTGAAAACAATGATCGCACCCTGCTCCCCCGCCAGCGGCAAAGCACTCGGCGCCTCCGCCTCGGGTAAGTCTTCGACCGCAAGCTGCTCAACCCCGAGCGTTTCACAGACGGCATCGAGCGCCTTCGAGCGCATCTCACTGGGGAGAAGCAGTCGTCTGACACCGGCGACCGATAGACAGTGCGACAGCTCGCCTGCACTCGCGTGAACACTCAGAGGAACGGCAATTCCACCTGCCGCCACAACACCAATAATCAGTGCCGCGTAATCAAAGCTTGCGGGATACAGGAACGCCACGCGCTCTTCTTTTAATGAAGCCTCACCGTTCAGCAAGCCAGCAACAACATGACTTACAGCATCGTTTAACTCGGTGTAAGTGAGACTCCGCTCACCATCAACCAGCGCGATCGCCTCACCCGCGTGGTTGAGGCTCGGAAACCACGTCACCTTTTCAGTGCTCACGGGCTCAGCGCTCACCGGCAAACACCCACAGAAGCAGGCCGCCGATAACCAGCGGTAAGGCGAAGCTCAGAAACAGGCTGTACATACCCCAGCCGGCAGAAATGAGGACCGCCGCCAACAAGGGCGATGCGATGGCTCCAGTTCTTCCCAGCCCAGCAGCCCAGCCGACGCCGGCGGCACGCACATCGCTCGGATAGGCCTGCGTGGCCAATGCATAGAGACAGGTGAAGCCGCCATGTAAGAACACACCACCAATAAACATGAGCGTCGTGAGGCTACCGAGCGCAGTGGGCTCGGTTAAGCCGACGTAGGCTAATACGCCCCCAGCTGATAGGAAAAACACTGAAAGTAAGGGCGCCAGCGGTAAGCGCGTGGTGAGAAACGCAAGCACCAAAATGCCGGGAATTGCGCCCAGATTGAATCCTGTCAGGGCCTCAATACCCTGCGCACGTGTATAGCCTGAGTCCACAAACAATATCGGTATCCACGACAGCATGAAGTACATGGTTAGAAAACCCATGAAATAAATGGCCCAGAGCACCAGTGTTCTAAGACGCCGCTCAGCTGTCAGAATCTGCACAACGGGCGTCGCGCTGGGCCTCGTGACAGTGGCACTCATGCCAGTCACGGCCTCCCGGCTCAGGCGCGCTAACAAAGCGTTCACCGCTGCCTCGCGTTCCGGTTGGTTACCCGCGCGGCTTGCCAGAAACTCGGGGGACTCGGGTAAAAACGCCCAGGTCACGAGGCCAATCAATAAGGTCAGAATGGCGCCCGCCGTAAAAACCGCGGTCCAGCCATAATCAGGAATCAACACATTGGCGATGGGGCCGGCTAACACCGCCCCGACGGGATAGCCCATAACCACCAGCGAAACGGCCAGACTCCGATAGCGACTCGGCATGAACTCGGAAGCAAGTGCAGGTGCACTGCTAAAAATCACGCCGATACCAAGACCCGAAATGAAACGAAGGATGGCGAAAACGGTGACGGAAGCGGTGCTCGCGATCCAACTGACGGCCAGCATGCTGAGACCTACGAGGAACATCGCGGCCACTAACAACAGTCGGCGACCTAGCTGGTCCGATAGTGGCGCCAAACCCGCCGCGCCAATGGCCATACCAAATAATGCTGCGCTAAATAACGGACCTAAAGCCGCCCGCTCAAGATCCCAGGAAGCCGCCACACTGGGCGCCGTTACTGACATGGCGACGACATCAATACCGTCAGCAAGATTCAGCATAAACCCGAGCAGAACAACCAACCACATGAGTGGCACAACGGGCCCCTCGTCGATGCGTGCTCGTACCAAATCAGCACTCATGGTCTTTCCTTTGCTCTGCCTGCGGCTGCCGCTCGCACCCAAAAAATGGGGCTAATCAAACATCCTATCGATAAGCTCGATGATAAAACGAAAAAGCTGTGCCTGTCCGCCGGAAGTGCACCGGCTCGGAGGCATTAATTCTCGTATGAATTAGACTCGACGAGCGATTTTGACGGCTTGCTCCGACCCAAAACCCACAACCCAGCACCACGCCTTGAGCAGGCTCGATTGACCCTCCGCTTCACCGCCAGCCTCGTCGCGATGGTCAGCTTCATCGTCGCAGAACTGATGTATCGCAGCGGTTAGTGTCGTGTCTCCGTACGCCTCCAGCGCCGCATACTGCGACTCGTAGTGTTTGACAACGAAGGTTTCAACCGCCTCTATCGAGGCATAGACCCAATTTCGTCCACCGAGCGCAGAGACCGCACCCAAAATGAACCCAGACAGCCGCCAGAGGGGTAGCAACAGGCTTTTCTGACGGGACGTTAACCACTCCTCAAAGAAACCGAGATGGGTCTCCTCGGTCGCCAAATGATGCTCAGCGAAGGCGCGTATTTCAGCATCACGCGAAACGGCCAGCACACCTTTGTAAATCCAAACCGCGCCGGTCTCGCCTGCATGATTCGAGCGCATCTCGCCCGCAAGGTGAGCAGGTAGGGTTGAGGCAGATTGTAAGGATGCTGTATTCATAGCTGACGGCCTTTTAAAAGCGGCTCAACTATAGCGTATTAGCTTAAGAAGTCAGGGCTTCGGCGGGCGATATCGCATCCAAACTGAACGCTTCCCCGACACCGGCGTGCGTCAGCTTGCCCGCGTGCACGTTCAAGCCAAGCGCAAATCGCGCATCTCCTCGCAATGCATCCAGCCCTTGATCGGCCAAACGCACCACGTAGGGAAGCGTTGCATTAGTGAGTGCTAAGGTTGCCGTTCTCGCCACACCACCTGGCATATTTGCCACGCAATAATGAACGACACCATCCACCTCGTAGGTGGGATCTTGGTATGACGTTGCACGAGACGTCTCGAAGCAACCGCCCTGATCGATCGCTACGTCAACCATGACACTGCCCTTTTGAAGCTTGGAAACCAGATCGCGGCTCACTAACTTTGGTGCAGCGGCACCGGGAATGAGCACAGCACCAATGATCAAATCCGCATCCATGACCTGCTCTTCAAGTGCCGCCGCACTCGACCAGACGGTCTCGATGCGTCCCATGAAGATGTCATCGAGATAGCGAAGTCGATCGAGCGAACGATCGAGAACTACAACTCGTGCGCCCATACCCTGCGCGACACGCGCCGCATTGGTGCCTACAACACCTCCGCCGATGACCACAACTTTGGCAGGTGCAACGCCTGGCACCCCACCGAGTAGCACACCGCGGCCTCCACTGGATTTCTTAAGGAAGTCACCACCCGCCTGGGCCGCCAGGCGACCGGCGATCTCTGACATAGGCGCTAGGAGTGGCAAGCCGCCGTTCGTACCCTCTACCGTTTCATAAGCAATGCAGGTTGCTCCGCTCTCCATGAGCAAGTCGGTTTGCTGACGATCAGCGGCCAAATGAAGGTAAGTGAACAGCAATTGACCCGGGCGAAGTTGCCGACACTCGTCAGGCTGCGGTTCTTTCACCTTAACAATCAGGTCACACTCGGCAAAAATCGTGGTCGGCGCGTCAGCAATGGTCGCTCCGGCGGCGACATAATCCTCGTTCGAGAAACCTGCGCCCTCACCGGCGTGTGTCTCAATCATGACCTCATGACCATGGTTGACCAGCTCAACAACACCTGCGGGAGGCAGACCCACACGGTACTCGTGGTTTTTGATTTCCTTTGGAACGCCAATACGCATAACGGTTGACCTTTTTACTCTATGAGGCCTCTAAAACGAGCAGGCGATATTGCGATATTAAGACCAAGTAATGACTTTATTTGCTTTAAATTTGCGTATTTGGCAGTGGAATCCACTTTTTATTCGCGCTATTTTTCAATAAACCACTGTTCGAGATTTGGTGATGGAAACCCTTTCAAAAACCGACAGAAAGATTCTGTCGCTGCTTCAAAAAGACGGCAGAATGAGTGTGGCTGAAATTGGTCGTCGCGTTGGACTCACCGCTTCACCCTGTGTCGATCGTATTAAGCGCCTGGAAAGTCAGGGTGTGATTACGGGCTACTACGCGCGCTTGTCCCCCACCAAATTGGATGCCGGTTTAGTTGTTTTCGTTCAAGTGACATTGCAACGGACGGCAGGCGATGCCTTTAAAACGTTTACCGACGCGATCGAACTCATCCCCGAGGTTGAAGAGTGCCACCTTGTCTCTGGCGAGTTCGACTTCTTGGTTAAAGCGCGAGTTAAGGATATGACCCACTACAAGGACCTTCTGGCCGGCTCGCTGCTCCAACTACCCAATGTGCAAGAGTCTAAGAGCTACCCTGTGATGGAATCTGTTGTGCAGCGGTCGGGAATTAGGCTGTAGTCATTTAATTAGGCAAGGATTCACATTGCTCCTGGCGTTTTTAACGCATCATGTGACCTGAGATTTGCAGCGGTTTTACTGGGCACATGATTGGGCACCCACGCCTATATCGTTGAGACGCGTTCTATTTGCATGGTCAAATCGAAAATACTGTCATAAGCTGTGACACAAAAATTGGGAGTGTATATGAAAATCTTAAGAACCCCAGATAGCTGCTTCGAGGACTTGACGGACTATCCGTTCAAGCCTCACTACACGACTATAAAGACGCATGACGGTCAGGATTTGAGAATCCATCACATCGATGAAGGCCCAAGAGACGGTGCCGTAGTGCTGTGCATACACGGCCAGCCCGTGTGGAGTTATCTCTACCGAAAAATGATTCCTTATCTCACGGCCGCCGGTCTACGCGTCATCTGCCCTGACCTTGTGGGCTATGGGAAGAGCGATAAGCCTGCGGCCCGTGAAGACTATACCTACGAGCGCCAAGTCGAATGGATGGGCGCTTGGTTAGAGCAAAATAACTTTTCAGGGATCACGTTCTTTGGTCAGGACTGGGGTGGACTCATTGGACTTCGTCTGGTTGCCGCCTACTCAGAGCGCTTTGCTAACGTGGTAATTGGCAATACGGGCCTGCCTTATAATCCAGACGTTCCGCAAGCATTGGTTGACGAAGTTGAGGACTATCGTGCTAATGCGCCGACACCGACGCTATTCAGCATGACCAAGGAGCTGCGATCGCTATCATGGGGCGGCGAGGCCGCAAACCCCGCGCGCATCTTCGCCGTCTGGCAAAAGTTCTGTTGGGAAACCGCACACCTACCGATTGGGCTTATGCTATCAATGATGACCGAGCAGCAACCGGCGTTCATGAAGATCGCCAAGGCGCTACTGCACAAATTGGGCATGCGAGCGCCGCTACCCTCGTCCGTTGCCAAAGCTTATGACGCGCCTTTTCCGAACGCCGAGTACACGATGGGGCCGCGCGCCATGCCCAGTCAGGTACCGTCGTTACCAACATCACCGTCTCTCGAGCAGCAACGACTGGCTTGGGAATTTTTCGACACCTTTGATAAGCCTTTTGTTTGCGCATTTGCCGACGATGACCCTGTCACCAAAGGTGGCGACGCCATCTTCTTACAGCGGGTTCCAGGTACCAAAGGTCAGCCGCATACCACTATCAAAGGTGCTGGGCACTTCTTACAGGAAACGCGTCCAAAAGAGGTGTCTCAGGTCATTATTGACGTCGTAGCGCGGTCAGCTTCCTAGAGCGATCCACTTTCGGACTGGTGCTTGAGCTGAAGATTCTGCGCGCCCGACCCTCGAGGTGAGCGCGCCTAACCACCTAATCGCTTTAGCCCTCGTTGATCTCCCGAACAGTCATCTTGCCGAGCTGTGACATGTGCACCTCATCGGGACCATCGGCAATTCGGCAGAATCTCGCCAGCATGAAAACTTCAGGAATCATCGTATCCTGACAGACACCCATACCACCAAAGACCTGCATGGCGCGATCAGCCACCTGTTGCGCCATTTGTGGCGCCACGATCTTAACCATGCTGATGAGTGGTCGTGCGGCCGTCATACCCTGCGTGTCCATCACATGCGCCGCATGGAGGGTCAGCAGGCGCGCTTGCTCGATATCGCAGCGGCAGCGGGCAATCTCATGCTGCACGCTCGTTTTCTTGATCAATGGCTCACCAAAGGCCACGCGCTCCTCAACACGGGAGCACATGAGCTCAAGACAGCGCTGTGCCATACCCACGAAGCCCATCGCATACTGAAACCGACCCGGGCCCAAACGACCTTGCGCGATTTCAAAGCCACAGCCCTCACCCTTAATCATATTGGTCACTGGCACACGCACGTCCTCAAACAGTAGCTCTGCCTCGCCGGCAGGCGAGTGAAGTGAGTCAAAGACGCGTAGCTCGCGAACCAACTTAATCCCGGGAGTGTCTCGGGGAACCAAAATCGTTGAGTGCTGACGATGCCGTGGGTTCTCCGGATTTGACTTACCCATGACCAGCATGACTTTACAACGCGGATTGACGGCACCTGTGGTCCACCACTTGCGCCCGTTAAGCACGTACTCGTCGCCGTCACGCTTTATTTCCAACTCCATATTCGTCGCGTCGCTCGAGGCAACCTGTGGCTCCGTCATAGCGTAGGCACTTCGAATTTCACCAGCCAATAAGGGCTGGAGCCATTCTTTTTGCTGTGCCTCAGTACCGTATTTAGCCAGTACTTCCATGTTGCCCCGGTCAGGGGCATTACAATTGAAGACAGACTGTGCCCATGACACCTTGCTCATGGTTTCAAACAACGGCGCAATTTCGACATTGGTGAGACCGGGACTCCACGGCTGGTACTCGTGGGGAAGGAACAGGTTCCATAAACCCTCTGCCTTTGCCAACGCGCGCAACTCGTCGTACCAAGGTGGCGTGGTCCACAGCTTATCTTGATCTAGACACCACTCGTGCCAATCGTCTTCTCGGGGGTATATGTGCTTATCCATAAAAGACTGTAACTGCACGTTGAGCCCCATCACCCGATCATTTAATTCAAAACCCATGAGCCTCTTTCCTCTTCAAAAATACAGGAACATCGCTTGAACAGCGCGTCCCGGGGTGTCAGTAATCACTCTAACCAAATGTCACGATGCGAATAGCATCGCTTCAATACCGGTCCCCTCAAGTACCGCATCAACCAACGCGCGATCAGACTCCGATAGCGCCTGATACTGCTCGTTGGTCCACCGGAGGCACTTGGCCTGGTAAGGGAAGGTTTGCTGCACCCAAGGCGCACCATCAATTTCGCATTCCCAGGTCTTTTCGCCCTGCTCAACGGCCTTTGCATTGGCCAATTGTGCGGGCGCATAAACGCGACCAATTTCAGACAGAAGTTCGCGCAAGCTCTCTGGTTGCTCTTCAAGATCAGTCCAGTCCTGTCGTGTAGGCTCCAGCCCACTCTGATCTTCAATTTGATCAACCCAGGCCACTGTTCGCGGCGATACCTCATGCGCTATTGCACGGGAGGTTGGATCGAACCCAACTAGCTGCGTTAGCTGCCCATGCAACCCAAAATCACCAGCACCGGGGCGATTGCCGAGCATGAACTTTTGGTTCGACAGGTGGGATTCCATCGCCGCAAGAAAACGTCGATAGCTCGCATCAATCACGGGCGCAGTGGTGTCATTTGAGCCAACAACATAAAGACGCCCTATCTGACGCTCCGAAATATGCTGCTTGAATTGCTGAAAAAACTCAGTGGGCATACTGACATCCATGCCCAGCGGCAGGAGTGTCCCTGCATTATCCGCATCGTCACTAAAGTGCCAGCGGTAATGGAACATGTATTTGGTACACCACTCGTCAGCGAAATCCTCAATCAGGTAATCGATGAACGCGAGCGCCGGATCCTCTGGTAACACCGATCGACCCGAATACATGGCTTCAAGCCGTCGAATAATCGGGGTGGAGTCGCACTCGGCAGCCATTCCGTCATCGCTTTCAAAAAAAAACGTCGGCATAAAGATGGGACGTGGCTTTTCGACACTCATTGCATCGCAAGCTGCCTCCGGTTGCCCCCAGTGAATACTGTAAGGAATGCGGCGGTAGCGAAGCAGCGCTACCATCTTCTGCGTGTAGGGTGACCCTGTGCCACCCACCAATTTGAGTGGTGCCTCTGACCTCATATGCATCCTCATTTTTATTCGCGTTGATGCTTCAACTTATGACAGAAATAGTGACCCAATTAATGTCAATATGTAAGCCTTTGCACGGAATATTCGCCGTAGAGTGGTGAGAGGCATCGGTAAAAAAGCAATGTCTTCAGCACTTAGAAACAAAAAGCTGTAGTGTTGACGACCTAGAACAAATTCTAAGAAACCTTATCAACGTGGAAATTCATCATGTCTGCTCGAGTGAAGATTTGGCTCCTACCTGCCCTCCTCTACGGTGCTTTTTTTTTCTGGTACACGCCTACAGGTGGCCCTCTATCTGACGCCGAAGTTGACGACTTCATCGCAAAAATGGAGCAAAACGGTGGCGCGTCAGAGGCCATGGCGATGATCAGGCAATTTGGTGAAGAGGATACCGGCAAGCACTTCATCATGATCAACAACATCGATTACAACGAGTCGCCCGGGGACGTCGCCGGGGCAGCGCCCGGGGAAAATGCACAGCAACTTATGGACCGTTACATGGGACATATGATCCCGGCCATGCTCTCGCGAGGATCACATCCGGTCATGTTGGGGCCAGCCGCCTACCGCAGCATGGATGTCATTGGTATCGAGGGTGTCGATGTATGGGATATGGGCGGGTTAGTGCGCTACCGAAGTCGACGTGATTTCCTCGAGATTGTGACCGACCCTGCGTTCAGCGGTAAACACCACTTCAAAGCAGCGGCACTCGAGAAAACCATCGCCTTCCCCGTCGAGCCCGACTTTAATTTGGGAGATCCACGGCTACTGCTTGGACTATTGATCCTCTCCTTAACGGCCCTCGCTGATGCACGGCACTCATCACAACGAGGATAAGACAGGTAACCGCACTCCCCACTCAGAGGAGTTCCTACCACCCCTTGGCGTCTAAAAGCAGCGAATTTGAGGATTAAGCCCAAACCTCGAGGTTATCTGCACGCTCGATGCCGGCTCAAGGATGCCTTAAGGATGGCGGCCATACCCGACTCGGTAAGTACCGCATCGACACCAAGCCTCTCTGCCGCAGACAGACTCGCGTAATCGTCCTGAACCCGTTGCAGGAGGTAAAAACGATGCGGTTGAGCTAAGGCTTCGATGGTCTCGCCCCGTAAAACGAAGCTCGCCGTCCCCGGTGCTTTGGCAAGCCGCCCTACTGCCGGCGCACCGGTTTCTGGCTTGTGTTCAGCCAACCAACAATTAATTACATCAGCCGTAGCAAGGGTTTCAGGCACAAAATCTTCGGCCAAGATTCGTAAGAGAGCCATCAACGACTCAGGCACCTCATCATCTTCAACAAAGTCGGTACCTGCGTTGAAAAACTCCGGTACATCCTGATCGTAGCGGTTCATCCGCTCCACCCATCGGTGCACCGACACCGCGCGCTGCTGCATGAGCTTTGCAGGGTGGGGATCTCGCCCCAGATGCGCATACATCGGCGCAATGAGGCCAAAGTCGCCAATACTGGGGCGCCATCCAAGTAAGTACGGATACTGCTCGAAATGCATATTCAAAGCCTCGAGATAGTCGAGGTAGAGTGACTCGACCACGGCCTGAGTTTGCGCAGTGACAGCAAATATCATCGCGGCATAACGCATACGATTCATCATGGCTTCGGTCTTCTCGCGTCGCTCGGGTGTACCTCGCTGTGAATGAAGGAAGTGGTAACGAACGAAAGCCAAATTGTCCTCGGGAAAATTCCATCGATAGTGCATGGCCGGACGCAACAACCCATCCGTACCAATAACATCAAAAAGTGCACTGATGATTCGCTGCTTCGGACCTGTCGGACGACTCGGTCGACCGTTTGCCGCCTCAAAGTGTTCAATGATGGCGGCGCCATCACGAATGAACTCGCCCTCGGGTGTCACGAGTGTCGGAATAGTGGGTAATTTCCCCTTAGGTAAGACCTCTGCCTTGAAGCTCTCGTGACCTGTTGAGAGCTCCTGAAAGGGGATGTGATGTTTGATGAGGTAACTGCGCGCACGACCCGAATATAGGGAGTGTGTCATCGCATACAAAATGTAGGGTTTGGCCATTTATGCCCTAACCATCTTGCTGTGGTTGGTTTGAGTAAGCGTTTGTTTGTAGATCAGAAGATCACGGCATTCGCAGTTTCAATATTCAGCTGGCCCGCCAAGCCCGCCGACCGGTGCACCGAGATCTCTTGATACTCCGGCAGCTGCATCATCTCCAACATGGCGGCCCGCGATGGGTACTGAGCGATAGCTACCGAATCCCAGAGTTCCTCAACCTCACCCAACATTAGACGGCTGACCTCACCAGAAAAGATCAGCTTGCCACCGACTTTAGCAAGAGTCTTCATCACGCCTCTCGAATAAACAGCGTAGGCCTCAGCGCCCGTCAGTTCAGTCTCACGGCCGTCCTCGTAGCTCGCTTTGTCCTTAAACTTCAACAGATTGACCATGCTTATGGGGCCATCAGGGCCAGGGGCCAGAAACCCCGCCATCTGCTCCCGTGTTGGAATTACACTGTTCTCTACTTTCATCCTGTCGGTACCTATTGATGCGTCATTTGCAATTTAAAAAATAAATCCATCGGTCGGCCGATATTAATTCGGCCAGTAAATGTACTCGTCACCGTCCTCGAAACGCTCCACCAATGTCTTGTCGATACTAATCGCACTCTCCATAACTGCGGGATACAGCGGCGTTCGCGCACTAGCAGCGTGCTCATCAAGCAGAGCCATCAACTCGGCGACTTTATCAGGGTCGCTCATCGCTAAGTTGTGTTGCTCGCTGGGGTCGTCGGCGAGATTAAATAGCCACTGCTTGTCCGGATTCGCCGTGACCTGAAGCTTCCAGTCTTTGTGACGCACGACTCGGTAATGTCCGCTCTGCCAAAATAACGTGTCACGGCTCCAAGCATCTTTGCCGGATCCTGTCGCCAAGGGCAGTAGGTTCTTACCGTCGATGATCACATCTTGAGGCTCATCGGCACCGGCAGCTGCAGTCAGCGTTGGCATAACGTCAATATGCGCGACGGGCTCCTCTGCGACAGTACCCGCCGTTATCCTGGCTGGCCACTTCATCATGAGGGGCACCCGGATGCCACCCTCAAACTGGCTAATCTTCCAGCCCCGGAGCGGCTTGTTAATGTCAGGTAGGCCAATGTAGCCCGGCCCCCCATTGTCGTTTGTAAAGATAACCAGGGTGTTATTTGCCAAACCAGCCTCTTTCAGTGCAGCGTTGATACGACCCACACTTCGGTCAAGCGAGCGGATCATGGCAGCGTAAACCCGTGCGCGGTGTGGAGTGATGTCGCCTACTGCCTCGTAATCCTCGCGCGTTGCCTGCAAGGGCGAATGTACGCCCCAATGACCTAAGTACAAGAAAAAAGGTTGATGTTTATTGGCGTTAATGATGTTGATGGACTCATCGGTCCAGTAATCCGTTAGGTAACCTCGCGGCTCAAATCGATCTTGATCGCCCGAATTAAAGCTATTAGCGAATCTCAAGCGAGCCCACAGAAACTGATCAATGGGGTCAAAATCGAGCTTTGCATTTACGACATTCGGATCGTCCTCTGGAAGGTAGAGCGCGCTGGCCATCAGCAAGCTCTGATCGAAGCCCTGTTCATGTGGCGCCATGCCATTTTTACGTCCTAAATGCCACTTCCCAATATGGTAGGTGGCATAGCCCTTGTCTTTGAGAACCTCGGCGATTGTTACTTCCTCAGGTGGAAGACCTTGCTCCTCATAGGGCGGCTTAGTTTCATCGAGCGCGGCGTCATAGAGCATGGGCGGTGCGCCCCGATTCATCTCCTCTGAAATTCTGGAAATCATTGGCACCATGCCAGACGGCGTTGGTGTGAACTCAAATCCCGTTCTTGTCGGGTAACGACCCGTCATCAACATGGCACGCGACGGGGCGCAAGTGCCGGCGCCAGAGTAGGACTGGGTAAAGACCACGCCATCTGCCGCTAACTGATCAATGTGAGGCGTCTTGACGCGGCCATCAGCTAGGCCACCGCCAAACGTAGAGATGTCGTTGTAGCCCAGATCATCAGCGACGATAAGAATGATATTGGGTGGACGCTCAGCGAGAGAGGCAAGGGCCTCATCCGGCCCTTTATTCCACGGAATATCGCGTGGTGGACCAACCTCATATTCATTCGCCGACTGATACTTCACCAGAGCTAATAAGATCTGCGTTTGATTTTGGTAAGCACCCAGCGCAGCGATTGTCAGGAATGCTGCAACGGACAGTAGAACTTTCCTCATCGTTTCCATTACCTCCCCGTCGACTTGTCGTTGACTCTCTCACGATCCACCGCCTCTAGGCGAATAGTGCTGAAGAGAGTCGCAGCACCTTGTCAGCACCACTTCAATGTCATGAATTATCCCAGCTGTGATGACATCCGGTAGTTATACGCATGGTCTCTAAAGACACACGCCATTTATTTAGTCATAGATTATGTCAATTAAAGCCGGCAACGCAATCACGCATTTGATTAAAGGGTTAGTTGTCGGTTTGCGCGCGTGCGATAAGCCCCAGAAGCAATGACTGAATGATGGCGGCACTATCAGCTCTGGTGAGCCCCTGCTCACCTCTCAATCGCTGCCACATTTCGAACGACGCAATCGCATCGATCGATTCCCGAGTTGATTCAGGAAGATTGCTGATCTCAGGAAGCCATTGCTCGAGATCTTTGCGAAGTCCGCGCTGGCTGCGTGCATAGTTTGATCGAAGCATCTCATACCGCCAGAGTTGCGCTTTGGTCCCTAGCATAAGATTTTTCAAACGCTCAAATGCGTCACTGCGCCGCTCAATGGCTCGGCTTACCCTCTCCTCCAGCGACCCTTCACGATCACCACCCAAAAATAGGGCTTCGTAGGAATCACGGAGGTGGTCGTCTACCGCTTTAAACAGCGTCTCCATGTCTTCGAAGTGTCGAAAAAAGGAACGAATTAACACACCAGCACGATCAGATATTTGCTGGGCAGTCGGCACCAGTACACCCTCTTCCTGAAGTGAGAGTGCGGCCTCAATAATGGCCAAACGTGTGCGCTCGCCACGCTGTCGACGACCGTCTACCGAGACCACTGCATTGTTGTTCGCCATCATGCCTTCCAGGCCACAAGGGTTTGGAATCGCAAAGTGTACACCGACACCACTTGCCACTGCACACCTGTCTTTGAGGGTTTCAGGCCCTACGAAAACCGATCGGGTATAATCCACGAAGGGATAGAAGCATGAAGGATTCCTCTAGCGTGCACGCCGTCCGCGCGGCGCGCGCGCAACCGTCGCCACGCGTGCACATACGAGAAGGTCCCCCAAGTCGCCCCAGCAGTTCGGG
>PKCZ01000015.1 GCA_002862405.1 Pseudomonadota bacterium | reverse complement strand
AAACAAAATGATTTTCATAATCGTGTCCCCTGATTCTCTGAGGTTTTACTATAAGCGAATCCATGACGGTAGGAAGGGCTAATAACGGGGATTTGCTTGACCAAGGTGGACAATTACATTCCTGCCAGTAACTAATTGCCACAGCTACAATAGCTCCTGCGTGCTGTGGTTTGGTAGTGACGAACATCCGATGGTATCTGTTAAGTGAAGGGGCGACCTTCGGATCTATTACTTAACTTGGCCTCCAATTTATCTGGCAGGTAACTACTGCTATCGGATCAATGCGATAGCGCCTACCGGTGTGTTGAAACTTTTGTAAAAGCGTTACCGTTAAAGGTGTTCGGATATTCGATTCTGGGGAAGACGTAGGCTCAAAGACCTACAGCAGGAAGAAAGAAACTGAGGCGGGGAGACTCGTCTTTTTTTTTCGTCACCCTCTAATGTATCTGGCAGGTAACCACTGCGACAGTGGCAACGGTTACCCCTCCCCGGCCCTAGTTTCTGCTCAGCTATACAGAAACATTGAACAACGGTTATCTAGTTTACGACCAAAACTCCCTCAACCTCTGCACCCACATGCATACAGGCAAGCCTCACCGAACTAATGCACAAGTTTGTGAAGGCACAACGCAATACCTATGGAGCTAGCATTAATGACGTTCAGGAGCAGCAGGTGGAAAGGAGGCTTATTCAGTCGTGTCAAGGAGATTGACATATTTAATTAAACTGCAGTGAAAGTGTGACAGTGTTTGGATATTACCTGAAACCGGTGGAGCTAAACCTCTTGCATTTTTCTAAACCGGCAGCGCTCAACCTTATAAAGCTTGCAGCGCCCCTGGCCTTTGTCAATGCCTGCGATATTGGGATGTTTACGGTTGCGATGATGGTCGCTGGTAGTTTCTCTGTTCAAGAATTAGCGGCATTTGGTTTCACGATGACGTTACTAATCTCGACAGTCATCGCTCTATTTATGCTCTTGAGCGCAATTATTCCTATCACAGCGAATTTAAGAGGAACTGGAGACCTGCCCTCTGAGTTACCCTCGCTTTTTAGAAGTGCATTGGTAGTGGTCTCGGTTCTTTCGATAATCGCGGTTTTTGCGTTGACACTTCTTGAAGCGCTGCTTCCCTATATAACCACCTCCGCAGAGATATCCTCATTGGTGAAGCGGTACCTACGGATTTTAATTTGGATTGTTCCACTCGACCTTTTAGCCTGTTCAATCATTTTCATTTCCAATGGGGCTGGGCGGACTTTTTGGCCTGCCGCAGTAAGTGCCGGAGCATTCATAACCATGGTTTTGGTAACTTGGCTAATTGCGCTAGGGAATGCTGGGTTTGTTGCGCTGGGGTCTGCAGGTATTGCGTATTCGTTTTTTTTTGGAATTTTAGCTAAGTGCGTTTTGTCAATCTTATTAATGCTTCAATCAGACTTTCGTTCGCTTACATTTACGAATCTTACCGGATCACTCGAAGCGCCTTATGTGCGACGCATCTTTAGCGTTGGGATTCCCATAGGCTTAAACGAGGGTTCATTTTTCTTGTTTGGAGCTTTATTGGTGGTTTTCATAGCATCGATGGGCGCAGAACAATTGGCGGTCCACAATGTTGCGTTGAACGTCTTTCATTTGAGCCATATTCTTTCAGTTGGTTTCATGACGGCAACGTCCATTCTGGTTGGAGAAGCCTTGGGATCGAGGGACTTAGTGGGACTGAAATCAGTCCGCAGGACGTCGCACTATGTTGTGTTAATGGTATCTCTACCCATGTTATTGACGCTTTATTTTTTCAGGGATGAGATTGCGGTTGCCTATTCGATAGACGGCGATACGAAGACACTATGGCTGGAACTTTGCTTATGTATCTTATTGCTAAAACTGCTCGACGATATAGCAAAAGCGGGCCAAGGGTTTTTGGTAGGCTTAGAACGAACGCGAGTTGTCTTTTTAGGTCGATTTATAGGTCTTTGGGTGGTCGCGATGCCTGCAGGGTATGTGCTATCTGCCCATTACGGTGTTTCTGGATATTGGACTGGTTGGATAATGGGAACTGCCCTGATACTTATTTGGTTCGTGCTTGCCGGATCCACTTATGTTAAGCACCAGAAGTCAAAGTGGGTGATAGAGGAATAATCACCACAAACTAAACCGCCAGATGCAAATTATCCTCAAATGTATCTACCCAAAACCAACATCAGTGTAACGCTAGCAATCATGACCCTAATTCTAAAGGCCTACTTTCTTTAAATTGGCTTCTGATGTATCTAGTGTTCTGAAATCCGGTTGCTTAATTCTGAAAAAAATACTCAAACGGCCAGTTTTTTGTCGACGCCCGGCACTGTTGTCTCTACATCGACCAGTTGGTCGCGGATAATTTTCACCTCCCAATAGATGGAAATGCCGTACTTCTCGTCTACCATGTGGAATGCGCTAGTTCCAGTGGGGGAATTTTATGCTTACTAAGAATTTCGGAGCGGGGTTAATCAGTGTCTGCGCGACGGTCGCCACTCTATTTTTTGCAGTACCCGTTTTTTCTCACCACGGTTGGTCGGGTAACACCGCGGGTGATGTCACAATAACCGGCGTGCTCGTAGAAAAAGTTCAGCTTCGAGGGCCTCACGGGACGATGAAAATTCGTGACTCTGAGGGTCAGCTATGGAATGTTACGCTAGCGCCAGGGCCACGGACTCATCGAGCCGGTTTAAAAGCGAGTGTTATCCCGTTGGGCGATTTGGTTACTGTCCATGGCGCTCGAAATGACGACCTTTCTGAATTTGAGGCAAAGGTGCGACGAGTAGAGTGGGGTGAAAACGTTTTTGACGTTTATCCCGCCAAGTGACCGATTGCTTGTGTGTAGGAATGTCTCGTGTATGAAATGATGGCAATGGTCGAGGCTTCTTTATTCGCCGAGGCCTTGCGCAATCTTGGGGTCTGGACTTATGGGATCGTGAATCTTGCTCACATAGTGGGTATAAGTCTTTTATTTGGGGCTATTGTGATCCTAGACATGCGGCTTCTAAGTTTTTGGCAGAGCATTTCGGTCGCCACCATTTCAACAATAACTGTCCCTGTAGCCGCAGTCGGCTTGTCTTTAGCCATTCCAAGTGGAGTGTCGATGTTCGCGATGAACGCCACGCAATATCATGAGAATCCTTTTGTCTATTTAAAAATGCCGATTTTAGTTGTAGCGCTCGCAAATGTCGTACTAGTCACTAGGCTCAATGCTTGGCAAAGGGCTGTTACTGGTAAACCTCTTCAGCCAACAGATGGCTCTGTACTATATGTTTCGGGTGCTTTTTCTTTGTGCCTATGGTCTTCCGTTTTAGTCTGCGGTCGAATGATCGGATATTGGTAACGTCCAAAAGTTGAGTTGCCTAATTTCTGGTGCAGAGTACCTCGCCATCATCAAAAATATGAACCGCATAATACTCCAGCCCACCATCGAACATAAAACCCCAACGATAGTATTGGAGCTGCAATCCGTCTGAGTCGTCGGCTTGCTTCTCTAACAATGTTGTTGAACTCCATACGCAGCAACTACTTATTTGTATTTGCCCAATAGTTCCAGATGCTTGAAGAGGGTCATGTAGTGATGCAAGTTGAGTGAGGGATGGCACCACCCAGTCATCGTAGCCCCCCAGCTCAAGAGCGTCGCAGATTTGATCCGCGGTACTCCACTTTACTGGCTTGCCATTCGATTCCGCAGTCCATTGCCGACCGTCCACAACCGTAATTTCAGCGGACAGAACGTCGCTAACCGGCAGAATCCACGCAGCGAGAAAAAAAAGTAAAACTTTGCAACCGTGGTTATGAAACATTGAATTCTTACTCATTAACGTTCAGGGGTTACACCTCGAATTCACGCTCGAGGAGGATTAGCTGGTTAAGTATAGGCCGCACAAAAAAGAACCGCATGTTGCTTCTACTATGATTTTGCATTTTCCTCTTTGGGGCATACCTTTGGTTGGATTGACCAATGCCGGAATTCAGCGACGATAAAGTAGATGTTAGTCGCCAGTAATCACGGCACAGTCTCCGAAGATCGACTCTTTTTCAAATCGCCCTATGATGTATCTGGCGTGTAACTACTGCTATCGGATCAATGCGATAGCGCCTACCAGTGTGTTGAAACTTTTGTAAAAGCGTTACTGTTATAAGTGTTCGGATCTTCGATTCTGGGGAAGAAGTAGGCTCAAAGATCTACAGCAGGAAGAAAGAAACTAAGGCGGGGAGACTCGTCTTTTTTTTTCGTCACCCTCTAATGTATCTGGCAGGTAACTACTGCTATCGGATCAATGCGATAGTCCCCCGGGGGGCGGGTGAAAATGTGATGCTAAAGAAGCTAGTAGACTCGAGAAAGCTCTGCTCGATTATTTGTAATCTCTCCGTCCAAAATAACAGTGTTCTCAAAGACCATGCGGTTTGGGTTGCTTGAATCCATTGTCCACTTCATGCCTGTTACGAAACTGTGGTGTTCACGATGAAGGCCGCTTCGCCCTTCGTCGACAGTAATGCTCATGCTGTCTTTTGTTAATTCATCTAATTTGAAAACAGGCTCAGTTCCCAAACCACAATAGTGACGCACAACGAGTTCACCGTCCTGATCGGTGTAAGTGGTGAGCATCTCGACACCGTCTTCCACGATTCGCTCGGTGATTGTATTTCCCCCTGATGTGACAGCCCATTCGTATGACACATCAAAGCTCTGTCCGGTAAGCGATTGAGTCATCCGGCCCTGCCACTTCCCTAGTTTCTTTTTCACCGCTACAAACCCTGCACTGTTCGAGGAGCTCGACATTTCGACACCACCGATAGTTACTGGAGCATCATCTGCCCATGCGGTGCCGGCTACGAACAAAGTGGCAATTGTAAGTATGATTTTTTTCATTCAACTTCTCCCTTTAATCAGCTTTCGGTTGGCGGCAGGTTATTGAACATTGTTTCGAAAACAAATGATCTAGTGCCCTCACATGATACGAGCTTGTCCATAGATTCCTGAACCTCAGGATTCTGGGCTACGAAAGCACCATAGTTTTGTGCCGCATGAGCCCGAGCATCAAAAGAGTACCAGTAGTAGTTCATAACAAAATCGAAAACTTCTGCGCCTGTGAAACCCATATACGGTACATGGTAGGCAATAGCTAATCCCTGAAACCCAGCATCCTTCATTTTTGCCACGTTTTCTCTCTCTTGCGCCGCAACTTGTTCAAGCGTCACATCCTCATTGAGGGTGCATCTAGAGAATTGGGTTGGTCGTTTCGCATCACGCAGATCCGCCTCCATTGGAATACGGGCAACTAGATTAAAAAATGTGGAGATGGTGTTGCGGCATGTGCCAGCGGCGCCTCCAGTGACTACCTCTGCGGCATTTTCATAGTTTTTGGCAAACGAGCCCCACTCGTCATACATGGCTTTGCCGTTAGGCCAGGTTCCCCAGGTAATGTAGTCGTATTCAGCATCACCCGCATGCATGGGAGTCATGATTGCTTGCGTGTAGTGAGTGCCCTCTTTTTTTGAGAATTCACCATATGCTTTGCTTTGCGCTTTGACATCAGCCATGGTCTTGCCTTCATTTAGAGAGCAATAAAAAAACTCAGATCGCATTTCTCCCATATCCTGAGCCATTGCAGTCATCGCCGCTATCGATACCAAGCCGCTAATCAACGAAGATAGAGTACTTGTTTTCATTTTTTTCCCTTTTTTGTAGGTTGAAGACCGCGATGAAGCAACAGACACCCACACGTTACTGAACAAAAGTGACATTCAAGCTACAGACTTATTCTGTATCTGGTAGGTAACTACTGCTATCGGATCAATGCGATCGTCCCCCCCAGGGGTGTAGGGGTTTTAAAGTGTTGGTCTCAGCTACTCATCAGTTCAACTTAAGTGGATCTGATAGTTGCTTAGCTTTGGTTTTTCCAATTTTGATGATCTGCGACTCATAATTGGCTAGCTCACGCTTGATCATCTGTTGAATTTGTTCCGTTACGCCGCTGTAACTCTCAGAATAATTCCCTAAATTTCTTAAAGTGAGAATCGCTCGACCAATTCTAGGTTCTTCGATCAATGTTAGTGATGAGGCGTACTTTAAAATAGCGTCGGCTACTGCGTTCTTTTGAACGACAGTCCCCTCTCTTAAATATTGCTCCAAAAGTTGACGATGCCCGATCGAAACCACGCCATGATCATCAGCCTGATCGTACAGATAGGTAATACTCAAAGTGGCTGCTTTGGCTCCAAAGTGCCAATACCTACCACCCCCATTCTCAAGAAACTTTCGATATCGCTTAACGGCCAGTTGCCGGTCACCTAAATTCCACGCGGCATCCCCAGCATAAAATATGAAGGCTGGACTCTCAGCCTCACTATCTACAGCAAACTCCTCAAGCTCTTGCCATTTTCCATTTTTCGTTAATTCACTGATCTGGTTAAGTTGCACTCTCGAGAGATCAGTGATCTGCAAATCTAGTGATGGGCTGAAGTCACTCTTCAGAGAGAATATGTGCCGATACCGAATTACCCTAGGTAGGTTAGCCAGTGAGTCGGGAAAAACGGGAAACAAGTACTCGTCAAAAGCCTTGGAAGCCTCCCTTGTAAACTGCCGGCAAAAGCGGCCATCAACCCTCCATTGAAATCTTAGCCTCGCGTCACTTGTGCCGGTTTCGCAGTACAACGGTTCTACTCTGGTAACCGAACCGTCATCTGCAATTGCAATCTCGAACTCAGCTAGACCCTGAAATCCGGCCTCCATTGCTATGCGTGGATATTTGGTTTTTTTAGCGGCGATAGGATCCCATAAATCGAGCAACTTGAGATAGCTGTAGACCTCGTCAAAGTCACACTCTGCTTCTTTATCCGCAATACATGTTTGATACTTCAGGGATTCTCTCTCCAAGAGCGTTTCTAGGCCCATGCGCATGTAGTCTTCGGACTCGCCACAAACTCGGCTAGAAACCATCAGCAAAGCTATGGAGAGACCGAAAAATAACCTCATGCGTTCCGTCTCCTGAAAATCCTGTTCACCAGCTCCATGTCTGCTTTGTGGAATCTCGGATTTACGAAAAGAAGCATAAGAGGCGTGAACGTCGAAAATCCAAATATGATTAGGCACGTTCTATAATCACTTACATCGAAGTCCCCCCTGCTTATCATCGAAGCGACCAGTACAAGAGCCATGGTAATGACAGCGATGACATATCTTTGCGGGGTATATTTCATCAGCGCCCCCGGTCTCAAGGGATTCATTGCAGCAGCAAAAGTTAAGATGAACGCGATTGTGGTGATAAATGCTGCCATGATGTCGACCAAAATCGGCATCTCTACTAGACCGAATAGCGGGCGCTCCGCAAAAGCTTTAAATAAGTCAATGAAACGTTCTGTTGAACCGGCTTTGTCTATTCCGCCGATAATCACCAAGACACAAATTAAACAGATATAAGCTACTCTGAACCAATAGCTGTCAAAACGAATGAGCCTCGCTAGCAACTCGGTCGCATTACTTTTCGAATATTCATGCATCACTGTCACGGCTACCAATTTTGATAATTTGCCCCTCTAAATTGGTGATTTGCTCGTTAATCATTCGCATTTGATCGCCAGTGATTCCACCATAGCGCCTAACATACTGCTTCAAGCGTTTAAAACGAGTTAATGCGTAGGCAATCTCTGGGTTCTCTTGGAACATCAGCGAGGTGGCATAAAAAATGATTGCCTGCGCGACGGCACTCTTACTGACTACATTGCCTTCTCTGAGATACGGTTCAAGCAAGGAGGCTTTTCCCAGCTCCACCACTTTCTTATCGTTCCCTAACTCGTAGTAATGGGGTATGACTATTGCGGCCGCCTTGATTCCGAAGTGCCAGTAACTGTTGCCACCGTTTTCAAGAAACTCTGTAAAACGTTCAATTGCCAGCGCCTGATTGCCCATCAACCAAGCTGAATCCGCGGCGTAGTAGCGAAACACAGGATTTTTATCGATATTTTTTAGAGCGTAAGCTTCTAGCTCTGACCAGTCTTTTGCCTTGGTCAGTTTTTGAATTTTTCTTACCTGCGAGGATTTGAGTTCAGTGATCTGGATGTTGATATCCTGACTACTCTGGCCTGGAAGAGAAAAGACGACTCTATGCTGAAATTTCCGAGGAATACGTTGTAGACGCTCAGGCAGTGGCTTAAATTCCCATTCGGCGAGTGCTTTGACGCTGGCTTTCTCGAAATTGCCACAGTATTGACCGCCCTCCGACCATTTGAACTGAAGGCGTGGATCTCCCTTCCCTGAACTGCAATACAGAACCTTTACGCTCTCGACCGATCCGTCTTCATTAATAGAAATTAAACTTTCAACAACGGCTGCGTACCCTTTGATTTGAGCCGACCTTGGATACTTAACGGGCGCACTTCTCTCGATCTTCTTCATATCCAAAAGTTCTAGATATCCCTCTACCTCAGAAAATTGACATGGATCCGCTGAACTCTCGATACACACCAAGTACTTCTCTGCTTCTTGAAGGTAAAGTGTCTCTAGTCCCTTCCGCATGAACAGGTCGTCGTCATTTGCACTGGCGCAGGACGTAAACAACGCAAAAACAAAAATGGTAAGCGACAGGAACTTCATGGACGATTTTTCCAATGGACGTCCTAAAAACGTATATCAAACTATCCGGAAATCAAGATTGTGGTTGGATTGGTGTGACAAGGGTGACGTAAAACTCAAACCACTCTTTAATGTATTTGGCAGGTAACTACTGCGATCGGATCAATGCGATAGCGCCTACCAGTGTGTTGATCGCTCTTTAAAAGCGTTACTGTGCGCGGGTTAGTAGATCTAATTCTGGGGAAGAAGTAGGCTTACAGACCTACAGCAGGAGGCAAGAATCTAAGACGGGGAGACTCATTTTTTTTAAAAGCCTGCTCAAAAGGGTTATATCCAAGGTTTTCGACACTTTGGTTTACCGATTTTTAGGACGCTGATTGTGGCTGGCTGCCTGCGATCGTCAACCTATGCAGTACTCGTCGATGACCGTCGTATCGACCGCTAGCACTGTGCAGTACCGTCCTATTATCCCAGAATAACAGCATGTTAGGTTTCCAGCGGTGGCGGTAAATGAGATCCTCATCGATCATATGATTGAACAAATTATTTAGGAGCCTCTGACTATTCGCTTCGTTGTAACCCTCGATGCCAATGGTGTAAAGCGGATTTACCCATAAGCTATGACGCCCGGTCTCTGGATGACTGCGAACAATAGGATGCGCTTGTATGTCCCACGCTTTGTCGCTTGGCAGCAAGGTCATTGTCCTGTCACTCCCACCACCCGCCTCTACGCCTTCTCTGCTGTAGGGTTTTCGCGCACTATGGATCGCTGACAGTCCTTGTATTTCTCGCTTCATGTCAGCGGGTAGCGACTCGTAAGCTCGAATTCCATCACAAAAATTAGTTTCACCGCCGTAGGGTGGAATAATCTTTGAATGGAGCACCGTAGCGTCTGGAGGCTCAGCTTGAAAAGACCAATCGGAGTGCCACGTTCCACCAAAAAGTTTCACGCGCTCATTAGGCTCTCTCCTCACTTCCACAATGTTCGGGTAGTCATCTAATGACTTTACGTAGGGGTCATCACCAAAAGCACCTATAGTTGACGAAAATCTGATTAATTCATCATGAGACAAAAACTGGTCAGCAAAGTACACTACTTGATGTGCCAGCCAAATCTCTCTAATTTCTTTTATTACCTTTTTGGAGAGTTTTTCTGAGGTATCAACGCCATCTATACGCGCGCCAAAGTTGTTAGGGTGGGGTATTACGCTTAACTTCGCCATTAGTCTCTTGCCACGATCAATCGATTCCGAGCTGCGAACTAAGTGTCGTGTGTAAGCTCTGAATCTTCAAGATCAACTGAATGGCAATATCGATTTGAAAACTAACAGCAGTCAGACAAGAGCAATCACGGCCCTGTTTCTAAAGACCTTTTTTTTCAAATTGGCTTCTAATGTATCTGGCTGGGAGCCACTGCTAACGAATAAACGCAATAGCCCCCCGGGGGTGCTGGGGTCAAGTGACTTATAAGGAAACGGGCAGGGCATTGCTCGTGTTCGAAATGAGAAACCGCACAAATCTTTGAAAATTAAAAATATCATTAAAATCAATGGGTTATAAATTTATCGATTTATCGATGCCTTAGTAGTGTTGGGCAAAGTGTTGACCAATATTATATCAAAACCAATATTTATAACGATCAACGGATTCCGTCCGCTCCGCCACAACTCTAGAGACACGTAGCCTTTGTCAGGGTCGCCCGTTCCATTCTGGGGTATGTAGTTTGATTAAAGCTTTTTCGTAGTCTTGAGCTAGATAATTCTCAATCTCAAGGCCATTTACGATTGCCAATTGTGATGGCACTTCCAAAGCGTAAACCTCTACTTTATGGCCTGATTCGGTGGCACGGTATATCGCCTCATTTTGGCGCTTCATGATCTTGTTACGGTGGTAAGACAGGGGACGAGAATATCCCTGTCTCGTCTCGCCAATGTACTTTATCTCACCACCTACGATAAAAAGATAAACCAAGGGACGCCGTTTGGTTTTGTTACGACCGATGAATGATTGATACTCGGGGTCTTCACCGGGTCGCAGATATTCACCGATCTTTTTAAAGTTCGATATCAACGGCTCTGCCTCCCTCTTACCTGTGCAAATCTTCCCGCACCTTTGTTAGTTCAGTCTTCCCTAAACTGCTGATGACAGGACTTACATGATTTGGTCATTTCTTTAAAGGCACCGCGCATAGCACGAGGGTCTTCCGACGCCGCAGCATCCATGAGTGCATTTGAAGCATTGTTGAAAGATTGAATCGCGCCAATAAAATCATCCCATTGAAGCCATATCTCATCCCTTGCCTCAGACGGGGTTTGGTTGCTGTTTTCGGGGAAGTAGTTGTCCATTTCACGTGCCCATGAAACAAGAAGTTCGGCTTCAGCGGTGACCACCGCAGTATCACCCCGAGAGAGCGCCTGCTTAATTCGTTTGGTTGCTTTTTCGCTGGCTTCAAACTTATCCATCCGCTCTTTGACAATACCCATTGCACCTTTGTGTGCAAGCGCTGCGGGAGGTGATGAAAGGCTCAAAGCGAAGGCTACAATCGCGCACAAGGCAGTTGTTTTTAGTCTGAGTTTGGACATGTCTGCGCTCCTTACAAAACAGGACAAAGCACTGATTTTATGAACCTCCGATCACGCTCATTTATTGATGATTGGCTACTTCGTGCCGTTTACTTCGCCGGCTTTACTGTTATCTGCGATTTTTCCGAGCAACTCGTCATAAACCTTATTGACGAACGTCACCTCGTGAAGTCGGACCGCTTCTATGTAGCCGGTTGGGTCGTAGAAAGCTCGGGGATCGTACGCTTGACCGGGTGCGTGCTTCTCGTGAAATCCATAGGCACTTTTATGCGATGACACCCAGATGTCGGGGCTAAGCTCTCGTTGCGACTCAAACGTCTTCTCAAAGTCAGCTCCTATGCCGTGATAGGTGGGTTTGATAGCAACGTTCACACCCTCGTTGATATAGGCCATATTTACCACTAACACATGGTAGCTGTTGCCCGATTCGGTAATTGTCATTGCATAGGAGGCGCTTCCCTCGGTGTGTCCCGGGTGCTCCAGGACCCTCAGGCGAATATCTCCCAACTCGATGACGTCACCATCTCTGATCACATCATCCACCGTCACGGGACGGAAGGACTCGATGCCGCCAATCAGCGGATCACTTAAACCACCATCCTCTAAAAACAATTTATCAGCCTCGGTAGCGAGAAGGCGAGCACCCGTTTGTTCTTTGATGAGCGCAAGGTCTGCTGTGTGGTCAAAATGCGCCTGAGTGGTCAGCAGTATTTTGATATCTGCCATGCGTAGGCCAAGGCTCTTCAGGTTGCTCTCGATCATCGCAGCAGAGCCTTCAAGTCCTGTATTGATGAGAATGTGACCGGCGTCAGATGTAATCAGGAACGAGCTGAGATCATAGCCACCCACGTCGTAAAGGTTCCCGATAATTTGCGTGGCTGGGTATTTCTGACTCCATGCGGCCGGCATGGTCATATTAAACGCGTCTTCAAACGCCGCCGTATAATTCTTTTCAGCGCCAATTGCCGCAGTTGCGCACAAAACCAGACTCATAGCGGCAATAGGTGGAACGGCAAGCGTGCGTTGCCAATGACTTATTATTTGTCTCTCTCGCTGTCTCATCACAATGCAATCCTCTGTTAGACATCTTGATCTCATCTCAGGCACAGGTTTAGCGCTTCGTCGACTCTCGAAACAGTGTCTACAACAGCGTCAAAGCATTTTCAGGTGGTCTTCCGATGACCGCTTGTGTGGCAGAAATGATGACGGGCCTTTCTATCAGAATGGGATGGCTTGCCACTGCACTGACTAGCTCACCTTCAGACCTTTCGGATGACAGATTAAGTTCTTTGAACTTCGCCTCGCCGCGTCGCATGAGGTCGATCGCTGACACGCCCAGCAAGCTCAATACATGCCTGATTTCCCTCTCGGTTGGAGGTGTCTCCAAATACTTAACGCATGTGGGCTTAACGCCGCGTTCTTCGAGTAAGGCTAATGCTGTTCGAGACTTTGAGCAGCGCGGATTGTGCCAAATTGTAATTGTTATCATGAGCTGTCCTTCGTGGCGCAGGCGTGGGCGTAAATGCCGTCTATAAAACAAGTACGAAATTCGACGAAAAGGGTGCGAGCTTTCCCGCAGAAAATCAACGCATTCCGTACTTCAGAGCGCGTTGCTCCGGTTGGGTGTTTTTGGGTACTGTAACAACATAATAATGTGAACCAATAAGAAGGATGTACCGTGGCAGTTGTTATCGATCACGAATTCAAAGCCTCAGCGGAAGTGCTTTGGGAAATCTTAGGCACGCCAGATCGTGTCGACTGGGTGCCGGGCGTTACAAGCTGCGCCTTTGATGGCGAGGTTCGTTCGCTAGACTTGCCGGGTGCAGGCGCGATCAAGGAGCGCATACTAAATCACGATAGCGACGCCCGTATCCTAGAGTATTCCTGCTTTGAGAGTCCTGGCGCCTTGGAGTCGCACCGGGCAAAAATGGAAATCATGACCACCGATGCTGGCTGTCGTTTGCATTGGCAGGCCCACGTAAAGCCTGACGTCATAGAGCCCTTTATTGAGGTCAGTATGGAGGGCTGCATTGCCCGCCTTGAGGAAATGCTGCGGTAACCTAAATGATTAAATTTAAAATCGATCGCCAGCGCGGGTTGTAGGCGATTTCGTCTGAACACTCAGGAGATAACAAGAATGACTTTTGAAACGATTCTTTACGATGTCGAGGAAGGCATCCTGACCATTACGCTCAACCGTCCCGACCGTTTAAATGCCTTTAACAACGAAATGCGTGACGAGGTTATCACGGCGCTCGATATGGCCGACGCGGATGATGACGTCAAAGCCATTATTTTTACAGGCTCGGGTCGTGCGTTCTGTGCTGGCGCTGATCTAGGGGGTGGTGGTGACACGTTTAATTACAAGCCCAAAAAACCGGGTATTCCGCGAGATGGTGGTGGCATGCTGACCTTACGTATTTTTGAGTGTCTTAAGCCCGTTATCTCTGCCTGTAATGGCCCGGCGGTTGGCATCGGCGCCACCATGCAATGTGCTATGGATATCCGCCTTGCCTCCGAAAACGCGAAGTATGGTTTCGTATTTTCTAAGCGAGGCATCGTCCCGGAGGCAGCTTCAAGCTGGTTCCTGCCCCGCGTTGTGGGCATAAGTACTGCACTCGAGTGGACCTTCTCAGGCCGCGTATTCAAGGCCGACGAGGCACTAGAGCGTGGGTTTGTAAGAACAGTTTATCCTGCGGATGAACTTTTACCCGCGGCTCGCGCACTGGCTGCAGAGTTCTGCAATGAAACCTCAGCGGTGTCGGTCGCTATGGCTCGTCAAATGATGTGGAAGATGCTGGGTGCGGATCATCCGATGGAAGCCCACCAAATCGACTCGCGAGGTGTTTACTTCACTGGTAAGTCAGCGGACGCGCAGGAGGGCGTTAAGTCATTCCTAGAAAAGCGGCCGGCCAGCTACCCGGGTCAGGTGAGTAGTGACATGCCCGAGTTCTTCCCTTGGTGGGAAGAGCGCGAGTTTAAGTAGCGCGAGACTCCGCGGCACTTATGTCAGCAACGCTATCAGGATGGCGCTATTTCTGTGAATTGATAGATCGTGCGCTGTCGGTAGGTAGCGCCGGGCTCAAGCGCGATATTCGGGAAATTGCGTTGGTTAGGTGCGTTAGGAAAGCCCTGAGCCTCAAGACAAATACCCGATCTGGGTGCAAAGGGCGTATTCAAGCCATCGCCTGTGTACACCTGCAGCGCAGGCTGTGTTGTGAGGACGTCTAGCTGAAGCTTTGTTGCGCGAAGCCGAAGACTCGCTGCACGGCGAAGTTTTCCGTCTTCGGGTAATACAAAATTATGATCAATCGCGGTGTCCCCCAGGGCCTTCCAATCAGAGTAATCGAGCGTGGAGCCTTTGAGCGGTGCAATCTCGCCCGTGGGGATCAGCCAGTCATTTACCGGCGTGTACTCACCAGCATTCAGTGATAGCTCGTGCTCAGAGAGAGGGCCGCCGAGATTGAAATAGGCGTGGTTCGCGAGGTTCATGACCGTCGTGCGGTCTGTCGACGCGGTAAAATCGAACTGGAGACTAAGATTCTCCAAGAGTTCATAACGGACCGTAATGAGTCGGTCGCCGGGGAAACCGTCCCCAAGGTGAGGTAGTGCGAGTGAGAACACGACCGCGTTGTCAGCGCGGGTAGGCGACGCCTGAAAAGTTTGTTGATGGAGCCCATTGAC
>PKCZ01000099.1 GCA_002862405.1 Pseudomonadota bacterium | reverse complement strand
CTGTAGGTCTAGTGCTGGGAATCGTTGTGACGACCAATCTTGAAGCGTTCATGCGCCTATTGGATACAGCGTTTGGGTGGACGCTGTTTGACCCCGATGTCTATTACATTGGCGGACTGCCTACCGATCTGCAGTGGCGTGACGTTGCCTACATTCTTATGGGTTCTTTGGTTCTTAGTCTCATTGCAGCGGTGTATCCCGCGCACCGTGCAAGTAAGATTTCACCTGTGCTGGCGCTGGACGGATTGGAGGCTGCATGAGTATTTTATCGGCGGTAGGGATTTCAAAACGGTATGACTCGACTGCTGGCAGCGTCTCGGTGCTCAATGATCTCAACTTTGAGCTTAACGCCGGTGATCGTGTCGCCATCGTTGGTGCCTCCGGAGCGGGTAAGTCGACGCTTTTAAACATACTGGGTGGGTTGGATAGAGCGACATCAGGAAAAGTACTTCTGGGCGACAAGGACCTTACGAGCCTCGACGAGCGAGCCTTGTGCAATTGGAGAAACGAGAACCTTGGTTTCGTGTTTCAGTTCCACCACTTAATGCCTGAATTTTCGGCGCTCGAGGCTGTAGCGATGCCCGCTCAAATTGCCGGAAAATCTGCTAAAGATGCGCTTGTTATGGCAGAAGAGCTTCTGGTTGCGCTTGGTCTGTCGGGACGGCTGCATCACCGACCTAGTCGTCTCTCGGGTGGCGAAAAACAGCGTGTTGCCATTGGTAGGGCGCTGATCAATCGGCCCTTGTGTCTACTAATGGACGAACCTACGGGTAATTTAGACCCCAAGACAGCTGATTCCGTTATGAGATTGATGCGAGATGTTGTCTTTGAGGACACCGGTTTTGTAATTGTCACTCACGATCCTGTGATCGCTCAAAGCACGGATCGACAGTATGAGCTGTCTAACGGCCAGTTAATCGAGCGTGTCTGACTAATGCGGCGTCTTCATTGGGATATCGCGCTGCGACAGGCATACGATCCTGGACATGGCTTATCCGCGTTTCTATCGCGACTGTCCGTTTTCGGCATGGTCATTGCCATTTCACTGCTCTTGGCTGCGCTATCGGTCATGAACGGTTTTGAACGCGAGATGCGTGTTCGGATACTGAATTTAGTGCCGCACGTCACCATACGTGGTTTTGCCGCCGAAGATGATTGGACCCAGGTACAGACCGATATGGCGCAATTAAAGAGCGTAAATCGACAGAACCGCTTTACAGACATCGATGCTCTATTGGTTGCTCAGGGCAATGCGCACGTCACTCGCTTAACCATTGCTGAAAACGGCGCACTTGAGCCCTACAAGGAATATCTGCGACCGGAGATGGATTCATTAGGTGCCCGAGAGATTGTGATCGGTGCTGACCTGGCGGGTACACTGGGACTCAAGGTTGGGGACAGCGTATCCGCGTTATTCTCATCCGGTGGTTATCAGAACACCCTTCGGCCTGGAATACTGCAGGTCGTCTCTCTGCTCGCATCTGACACTGAAATAGACCATGTTTTTTCAATGACGGGCCAAGGGTCCGTTAAGATTGATGAGGCATCCGAGGGCGGTGCTCTCGCGTTAAATCTCGTTGATCCCCTTGAGGCACCTCAGCTCGCGCGGTATCTGCGCCAGACACTCCCGCCCGCCTTTTGGGCGACCGATTGGACGGCAGCGCAGGGCAATTTGTATCAAGCCATTCAGTTGTCACGACAGATCGTTGCACTCATGTTGGCCTCTCTCTTGATCATTGCCATGTTTAATGTAGTTACCTCACTTGTGCTCGTGGTCTCAGATCGACGTGCGCCATCGTCCATGCTGAGAGCGATCGGCTTAACCTCGAGCGATATTGCTCAGATATTTGTTATTCAGGGCATGATGATCGGTGTCGGTGGTGCGGTCTTGGGTGCTGGATTGGGCTTGTTGCTAGCGCTCGTAACGCCTTCGCTTGTGCACTTCATTGAGTTGGGAACAGGCAGTCCGTTATTGGACACTGCGGTGTATCCGCTGGCCTATGTTCCAGTCGACATTCGAAAAGAAGACTTCCTGCTGATCCCGGGAGTAGCGTTGGTGCTCTCGATCGTGTCCTGTACTCTGCCGGCCTTTGCAGCAGCGAAGTTGCCGATTACCGAAGGATTGCGAGAGTCGCGCTAACGGGAATTGCTATTTCTCTCGCTTTTTTCCCGTGCTTTTCTCTCACGCCGCCGGCGTGCTCTCTCCGAGATTCGCTGTGCAATCCGTAATCGCCACAGACCGTCCGCAATGAAATAGCCGAAAAATGCGACGAGGACACCCATAACAAAACAGCCCACTAGGAAGGAGGGCCAAATGCTGAGCAGCTCTGGGCTTGTGGGATCAAGCCAGTCAACGGCGCTGGCGTCGATAACCGGTGCGTTGAGCAAAGCGCTACCCAATAGATAGGCCGTAAGGTAAATCACCGGCATCGTCAGCGGGTTCGTGATGAAAATGAGTGAAAACGCCAACGGCACATTGGCGCCAACTCTAATCGCTATAAAAACTGCAACGATCATCTGACCCGGAAGCGGTACCATCGCGCAGAAAAGGCCAATCGCCGTAGCACGTGCGATAGAGGTTCGACTGATATGCCAAAGTTCGTGTCGATCGAACAGGTCTTTAAACATACCCAACCCCTTTACATCCCTTAGACGCGCTGGTGTGGGCAGAAATTTTCTAAGTGACCGCTTGGGCATAGTTACCGCTAAATTATTTTTATAAAGACCTTTTCCCGCTTATTTCAGCTCAAAAGGTCTTCTGTTCTTCCAACTTGCTAGGACTGTTCACAGTTTTCGACTTATACGTCAAGTATGGAGGGGATGGCTTAAGTCCGCAAAGCACTAATAAGGTAATTTGTGACCGTCGCAGGCGCTTTTTGCTCGTATTTGACGTGGAAGTAAAGTGCTACAGACCGGAAACTGAGTCTGCACTGAAGATATCTCTCGTCCAGCCGTCTGCCCCACGGTGTGCAAACGGGGCCCTTCTCAAATATCGGCTTGGCTCGATAAGTGAGCTGGGTATACTCAAGTCAGCAGTCTGGGGAAAATACTATGATCGATCTTCTCGTCGCCGGCGGATGGGTTATGCCGCTGATCATTGCGTGCTCAGTGGTCGCGTTGAGCATCAGTATTGTGCGATACATAGCTATTACACACGCCTCATTGATACGATTGTGGTCGATCTGGAGCGCGAGGCAATCAAGTTAGTGGATGCGATTCACAATGGAGCGGGGCAGGATTACACCGCGTGAAATTTAAGCGTCAGCAACGGGATACGTTGGCGGTGAATCTCACACCGCTCATCGATGTAGTTTTCCTGCTGCTTATCTTCTTCATGGTATCGACGAGTTTTACTGACCTCAGCGAGCTGGTGGTAAATCTGCCTGAGGCCGAGGGCGAGACAGTAGAGCCCGATAAAGGCTTGGATATCATCATCACCGCCGATGGCTCCATGTTTTTAAACGGCACACCGTTTCCCGCAGACGCGGAAAATTTACGTGCAATCATCATTGAAAAAACCGGCAGTAGACGCGATATACAGGTAGCCATCGTCGCAGACGGTGATAAGCGGCATGCTATGGTGGTCATGTCGATGGATACAGTGAGTCAATTAGGGTTCAAGCGGCTGTCAATCAGTACGCAACGACCCGCAGCCGGTGAATAGTTTGGCAGATCAGTCAGTCAAGACAGTCTCAGATTCCAAGTTGTATGGTCGGCTCCTCACTTACGCCTTCGCTTACAAATGGTCCTTATTTCTCAGTTTTCTGGGCTACGTTGTCTATAGCCTTGGAAACGTCCTGCTGGCTGATTTGACGCAGTTCTTGCTCGATTCGCTGGGTGGTCAGCCAATGGCGGGGCTTGGTTTTGTGTCGCAGGCCTCGCAATGGATTTGGCCGCCGGGAGATAAAACTCCAACAGACTATGCTCGAATCGCAGTTCCTGTCGCCGCAGTTGTCCTCTCTCTGGGGCGCGCACTGGGCTTCTTTGCCGGTAGTTATTTCATGAACAAAGTGGCGCGCTCGGTTGTGCACGTGCTGCGGACACAGCTTTTTGACGTTCTTGTCAGGGCGCCGAAAGCCCACATTGATAAATACTCCACTGGTGAGCTTCTCTCGAAGGTCACCTTCAACGTGGAACAGGTGAGTGGTGCCGCATCAGACGCACTGAAGACGATGCTGCGTGAGGGACTCACTATCATCGCCCTCGTATCCTACATGCTGTACCTGAACTGGGAACTCACGGCCGTGTTTTTCATCGTTGCACCAGCCATAGGGTTGGTCGTGCACGTCGTTGGGAAGCATTTCCGTCGCTACAGTAAGCGCATTCAGGACTCTATGGGCTCCGTGACCGAGGTTACCGCAGAGAGTCTGGCCGGGCTGGATGATGTACGTATTTACGGAGCGACAGAGCAGATAAGTGAACGCTTTGAGTCGGTTAGCCTGTTTAATAAACAGCAAAGCTTGAAACTCGCCTTCGTACAGGCCATTTCAACACCCATCATTCAGACGCTACTGGCGCTAGCACTCGGCGCACTGTTTTGGTTTGCCCTCGATCCTTCGGTGCTAAAGGAGTTTAGTGCAGGCTCATTGGTCGCGTTCATCACCGCTGCGGCCCAGCTAGGTAAGCCAATTAGGACGCTGAGTAACATTCAGAGCATTATCCAGCGGGGCCTTGCTGCGGCCGAGGATATCTTTGAGCAACTCGACACCGAGCTCGAGCAAAACACAGGTGGCAGTTCCTTGGGTGAGGTCAACGGTCGTGTGGAGTTTCACAATATTGCGTTTCGCTATCCCGGGGCACAGAGCGACGCCATATATGATGTCAGCTTTGCGGTTGAGGCAGGGCAAACAGTAGCCGTCGTAGGCCGATCCGGTAGTGGGAAGAGTACGCTTGTAAAGCTGCTCGCGCGGTTTTACACCCCAACCAGGGGGCAGATCACCCTCGACGGTCAGGATATAAAAGGCATAGAACTGGCTAATTACCGTGAACACCTCGCGTTTGTTCCTCAAGCCATCAATTTATTCAGTGATACCGTCGCGGGAAATATCGCCCTGGGCAGCATGTCTGATAGCTCTCGGGAGGCTGTGATCGACGCGGCCAAACAAGCGCAAGCCGATGGGTTTGTGTCAGAGCTCGAGTCTGACTACGACACTCTCATTGGTGAGCAAGGTGTTGGTTTATCCGGTGGTCAGCAGCAACGTGTAGCTATTGCTCGCGCCTTGTTGAAAGCGGCACCAGTCCTAATTTTGGATGAGGCGACATCAGCGCTCGATAACGAATCAGAATCCCTAATACAGACGGCGCTGGATGCCTCACGGGCGGGTCGAACAACCTTTGTAGTTGCACACCGTCTTTCCACTATCGAGAGCGCTGACACTGTTCTTGTGATGGATGAAGGGCGCGTGGTGGCCGCAGGTAGTCATTCGAGCCTGCTGGAGCAAGAGCCAATCTACCGGTCGTTGCACCAGCAAGGATTTAACGACGCATGATATCTAGTCGAGAGGGGCTGGAGAGGGCGTTTAACAACGCTTGGTATCACGGCGCCAAGTGGACATTCATCTTTCTGCCCTTGATCCCGCTTATGACGTTGTTGACTTCCCTACGTCGCCGTTTTCGTCCACAGAACGGGTTTGCCGCTTTAGGCGCGCCGGTGGTGGTCATTGGCGGATTGACGGCAGGAGGGACGGGTAAAACGCCCACGTTGATTGCGTTGGCGCGTTACCTGTCCGGGAGAGGTTTTAGAGTGGGTGTTGTGAGTCGTGGTTATGGCAGAACGAGCGATGAAAGGTCACTCCTGGTCAGTGAGGAGCATACCCATGAAGAAGTGGGAGATGAGCCCTTGCTCATTAAGCGATCCGCCCCTAAAACGCACGTAATTGTCGGTAAATCACGTAAAAAATCGGCGAAAAGCCTTATTCGTGAATTTGCCGCGCATGTCATTTTGTCGGACGACGGTTTGCAGCACTATGATCTCCCGCGGGACTTTGAAGTGGCAGTTATCGATGCCGATAGAGGGTTGGGTAACGGATGGTTGCTGCCAGTAGGACCGCTTAGAGAGCCCAGAGAGCGCCTTTCTTCGGTTGATTTTGTGTTAGAGCGTAATGGAAGCGTTGAGTCTCGAGCGCTCACCTACGCACCCACACGTTTTATATCGGTTAAAACCCAACAAACGCTCACCATTGACGAGGCCAGAGCGCTATTTGCTGGTGCGTCTCTGTTTGCTGCGACCGGACTGGGGCAGCCTGCTCAGTTTTTTACAATGTTGCGCCATATGGGTTTTGAGTTCACGGAAGTAGCTGTCGCTGATCACGCGCTACTGCCTTTGAGCGAGATTCAGGCATCACATGATCCTGAGTACATCGTTGTCACAGCGAAAGACGCGGTGAAAATGGACAAGCAAGCGTGCGACAATGTGTGGGTCATAGATGTTGAAGCTCAGTTGCCAGAGGCGCTGATGTCTTCACTGGAGCAACTGCTCGACCGTGTTGCTCGTAAATAGTGTCCGATAACCGGGTAGGCCAGCATGTACCACATTGTCATTCCAGCACGATATGGCTCGACGCGGCTCCCAGCGAAAGCCCTTGCCGATATCGATGGAAAGCCCTTGGTTTATTGGGTGTGGCGACAGGCAATGCAGTCAAAAGCTGTGTCAGTGACCGTTGCGACAGATGACGTTCGCATTCAGGAAGCCATGATGCTCCACGGTGCGGAGGTGGTAATGACGGATCCCGATCACCCGTCGGGGACAGATCGCCTCGCTGAAGTTGCTCGTCTGAAAGTGTGGGATTCAAGCGCCATTGTCGTCAATTTACAGGGAGACGAGCCGCTTATGCCCGTGGCTAACCTCGAGCAGGTAGCGGGTTTGCTCAACGCCCATCCGGAAGCCTCCGTCGCAACCCTTTGCGAGCCAATCGACACTGCCGACGCTTTCCATGATGCTTCGGTTGTCAAAGTGGTATCTGATGCATCAGGCAGGGCTCATTACTTCTCTCGCTCACCCATCCCTCACGTTAGAGGTGCCGATGAGGCGTTGTCCCCTCTGAGGCACGCCGCCACGTCGGTTTGTATGCTTATCGCGTTAGCTTCTTAGCCGATTTCGCATCCCAAACTGTGGCACCGCTTGAGCAACTCGAATCGTTGGAGCAACTGCGAGCGCTGCACTGCGGTCATGAGATCCGCATAGCCGACGCAATAGAACCCGTACCCGCCGGCGTGGATACACCAAAAGATCTCGATGCTGTAAGACGCTTGATGGCCCCTAATGCTTGAGGTTGAGGGCAACTTTCAGCTTGTCAGCCTTAATACACTGAAACTCGAGTGTATTGCCGAGTGCTATGCGCTCGTCTCGACGACCGTCGAGTTACAAGAGGCCTTAAGCGAAGCACGACTTTGCTCGGCAAACATCAACGTGCTGGGTGGTGGCAGTAATCTAATACTGAACCGTTATTTACCCGGCATGACCATTCACGTGGGCTTAAAGGGGCGCGAACTACTCGAAGAGTCAGCGGATGAGGTTGTCGTCCGTCTCCAGGCAGGCGAGGAATGGCATCAGACGGTACTGTGGGCAAATGGTGAAGGTTACTTTGGGCTCGAAAATCTAGCGCTTATTCCAGGCAGTGTGGGCGCAGCACCCGTCCAGAATATTGGTGCTTACGGTGTTGAAATTGCTCAGATGATCGAGTGTGTTCATGTTGTTGATTCGCGTAACGGTGATATTCGGGCGCTAACCGCGGACGAATGCTGCTTCAGCTACAGAGACAGCTTGTTCAAGACCCCTGAGGGGAAACGCTTGATCATTACGGCAGTAGACTTGCGGTTATCGAAGCACCCTGCTGTGAACATTTCCTACCCAGCTTTACGGGAGGCGATGCCACATGATTCTGCGACGCCGTCCGATGTGTTAATGGCAGTTGTTACGATCCGGCAGTCAAAACTTCCTGATCCAGGGGTTGAGGCGAATGTCGGTAGCTTTTTTAAAAATCCGATTGTTGACCGCGAGATGGCTGAGCATCTAAAGGGCGAGTATCGAGATATGCCTCAATACCCCGTCGACGCCAACACCGTTAAACTGAGTGCAGCATGGATGATTGACCAGTTGGGTTGGCGCGGAGTAGAGGAGTTTGGCGTGTCAGTATCCGAAAAACATGCATTGGTCGTAATCAATAAGCGTGCAAGGTATGCATCTGAAGTGATTGAATTTACACATAAAATTACGTCCTCAGTGTCTGAAAAATATGGCGTTTCGCTGGATCGGGAACCTGAGTTGGTGGGAAGCGATCAACGAGCATGACAGTGACCAAATTCGATGCTGAGTCTTTTTTAAAGCAGCTGACCACACGGCCGGGTGTGTATCAGATGTACGACGCTGCGGGTGGGCTGCTGTACGTAGGAAAAGCAAAGAACCTCAAGAACCGTGTAACAAGTTACTTTCGCGCCAGTGGCCTGTCGGGTAAGACCATGGCCTTGGTCTCACGTATCCGCGACATTCAGGTGACCGTGACGACCACAGAGCGCGATGCACTTCTCTTGGAACACAATTTAATCAAGGAGAATCACCCGCCTTACAACATTCTTCTAAAGGACGATAAGTCATATCCCTACATTTACCTGTCGTGCGAGGACAAATGGCCCAAACTTGCCTTCCACCGAGGTCCAAAGCGACGAAAGGGCGAGTATTTTGGTCCGTATCCTAGCGCTGGCGCCGTTCGATCGACCCTGCATTTGATGCAAAAGGTATTCAAAGTGCGTCAGTGCGAGGAGTCCTACTTCCGGAATCGGTCCCGCCCTTGTCTTCAGTATCAAATTGGTCGTTGCTCTGGGCCCTGTGTGGGGTTGGTCAGTGATGAGGACTATCAAAAGCAGGTTGAGAACTCGGCGCTGTTTCTTGGCGGTAAGTCCCAGAAAGTAATGAAGCGTATTGCCGATGACATGGAAGCAGCGGCTGAGAAATTGGAATTTGAGAAGGCGGCTGAGTACCGCGATCAGCTCCAGCGACTACAGGATGTGCAATCAGCGCAGGGAATTGAGGGCTCAAGGGGTGAGCTTGATCTTCTGGCAGTTAAACAAGCTCACGGGCAGGCCTGCATTCAAGTGCTTTTCGTTAGGGAGGGCCGTGTGCTGGGGTCGCGCACCTACTACCCGGCGACACAGCTAGAAGAGGATGAAACATCTGTATTAGATGCCTTTATTCCTCAGTTTTACCTCTCAGGTCGTCAAACCATTCCGCAGGAAATTGTGGTCAGTCACGAGCCAAACGACGCGCAACTACTCTGTGACACGTTCATGGAGAAAGGAAAGCGAAAAGTTGTTATCAAAACGCAGGTGCGCGATGCGCGAGCGCGCTGGCTTCAGCTGGCAAAACAGACAGCTGAGAGCAATCTTGAATCTTTCCTCAGTGGGAAACAGACCATGGCAGGGCGCCTGGAAGCCCTGAGACGCGAGCTGGACCTCGATATGACTCCGTCACGCATGGAGTGCTTTGATATCAGTCATAGCTCAGGTGAGGCCACTGTTGCCTCCTGTGTAGTGTTTGACAGCAATGGCGCGCGAAAAGCGGACTACCGTAAGTTCAATATCGACGGCATCACAGGTGGTGATGATTACGCGGCCATGCAACAAGCGCTGGAGCGTCGGTATCGACGGTTATCCAAAGGCGAGGGCACCTTACCGGACGTGTTGTTCATCGACGGCGGTAAGGGACAAGTATCGCAGGCGCAACAAGTCTTGGAGCAATTCGAGCTCACCACCGTGAAGGTGGTGGGCGTTGCCAAAGGTACAAGCCGAAAAGCCGGTTTCGAAACGCTAATCGACGGTGATACGGGAGCTGAGAGTCAGTTGCGGGGTGATAATCCCGCATTGCACCTGATTCAGCAGATTAGGGATGAGGCCCACCGATTTGCGATCAGTGGGCACCGAGGCAGGCGCGGTAAAGCCCGAAAACAGTCAACTCTGGAGGGAATTGGAGGCGTTGGCGCGAAGCGAAGACGCGACTTGTTGCGCCATTTTGGCAGTATTCGGGGCGTCGAAAACGCGTCCGTCGAAGAAATTTGCAAAGTTGACGGCATCAGTGCCACCCTTGCGCAAAGTATCTACGACCATCTACACACCGTAGAGCAATGATTTTGGAAAACCTGTGAGCTGGAATCTCCCGAACATACTGACCCTCCTGCGAGTTTTGTGTATCCCGCTGATGGTAGGTGCTTTCTACTTGGCTGGGCCTTATGCGGGTATTACCTCGGCGATTATCTTCGTTGTCGCGGCCATCACTGATTGGCTCGATGGCTGGGTAGCTCGAACCTTGGATCAAGAGAGTGAGTTTGGCGCCTTTCTGGATCCGGTCGCTGATAAGCTAATCGTCGCGACCGCATTGGTGCTCCTCGTCGATCACTATGATTCTCTATGGGTGACACTGAGTGCCATTGTCATTATCGGTCGAGAGATATTGGTCAGTGCCTTGCGTGAGTGGATGGCGAGGCGCGGAGACAGCCAGTCGGTTGCGGTGACGGTTGTCGCCAAGTTCAAAACGACACTTCAAATGGTGGCAATTATCGGTCTTCTTTGGCGGATGGATGAGGGCTATGGCGATTTACTCCTCATAGTGGCCTTCATTTCTCTCGCGCTTGCCGTTGTGCTGACACTGTGGTCCATGTGGAAGTACCTTGAGGTAATGCTGAACGCTGAGGCGAGGGAGGCAGCGCAGTAAAGCAGTTGATAACGCTCTCTGGAAGGTTACACTGGCGGTGTGCGGGAATAGCTCAGCTGGTAGAGCGCAACCTTGCCAAGGTTGAGGTCGCGAGTTCGAACCTCGTTTCCCGCTCCATTTTCTCTTCGTGTGTCTGTCTGGTTCGCTGGTGCATCTCTCCGAGGCGCATTAAGACCTAAAACCACACCAACGCTTGGCTGCTTCGTGACTCTTGAGCTCTGGTTATTACTGGCAATGATGTTACTGGCTGGCGCTATGTCACCCGGTCCCAGCGTCGCTCTTGTCCTTCGCACAGCTATCACACACGGTCGTTCAAGTGCTCTGGCCGTAGCGCTGGCACATGGGGTCGGAATCAGCGTCTACGCCCTCGCTGTAGTTCGTGGGCTAGCCGCCCTTATTCAAAACTCAGTATTTTTCATGAACGCCCTGCAGATCGGTGGAGTGCTGTTCCTCCTTTATCTGGGTTGTCGGATGCTATTTGGCGGTATTCCTACGCTGACAGGCGTCAATAAAGAAGGTGTGGATGCTGGCGATCATTCAACGACTAACGCCGATAATTCAGTTCTGGGGCTCTGGCAGCACGCTTTAAACGGTTTCCTTATCGTGTTTTTCAATCCAAAGGTGGTGATATTTTTTGTTGCGATCCTCAGCCAGTTCCTGAGTGCGGAACAATTAATCTCAACACAGGTCTTTGCCGCACTAATGGCGGGCCTCATTGATGCCGCTTGGTACGCTCTTGTCGGCATATTGGCGAGCAATCAGCGCTTTGCCGCAATGTTAACTCGAGCCTCACCCGTTATTGACAGTGCGTTTGGAACCCTCTTCGTGGGCTTTGGTATCGCTGTGATCCTAAGTTTGTTCTGAGCGCTCAGGCTTTATTGGTTGAGGGCGGCAACAACCCTCGCGTGAAACTCTTCGATGAAAAAGGTGGGAGCCGCTGGGATGGCCATCGCATTAGGCACCGAGCCAATCCAATTTGAATCAGCAACAGAACCAGGAATCAGGAACATTTTTCGCTCCTCTGATCGATTGAGGTAAGGCTGATACAGGCTTGCCCGGACCAGAATCAGATTGTGTTTGAAGTCCATTGCGATGAATTGACCATCAAAGCCGCGGGTAACAATCACAAGGTTTAGGCAACCACCATTACCATCTTCCTCGCCACAGAAACTCCAGAATTGCTTATCATAGAAGCTGTCCATCGCGCGAACTTGCGACACGTAGCTTCCATATTGTGTTCCACTCTCCAGCTCGATACCGCCTAAGTGCATGAGGTAACCAAACTTCGCAAAATCACGAGGTGTGGCATCGAGGCAGCAATACGTTAGGTAGTTCCCGTTTGACTGACCGCTTTCCACGTTATCGCGCCACCAATAAGCGGTCACATTGATAGGCTCGAAGAGTTCCGTTTGTGCAAGGGTTCCGGGATCCTGTCCGGTCGCTCGAGACAGTATTTCGCCTAGAACCTGAGTATCACAATTCGAGTAGAGAAATTCACCGGCTCTGTAGATGCCATCGGAGTCCCAGGGATAGGTGGCACCATCGACAGCTAGATCACGATTGATGCATCCCGACATTTGATCAGGGTAAAACACGATATTCCCACCGGCTGCCGCATCGCCTTGGTTAGCACACTCTCCGACGTTGCCGGTGCTGGGTAAAAAGCACACAGGTACAAGCCCCGAGCGCATGTCTAATAGCTGCTCAATGGTGATATTGATGCGGTCATCGGCCTGCCATTCGGTGATGAAATCTGAGGCTAGCTGGTCGGTCGATGTGATGAAGCCTTTCTCGATGGCCATGCCGATCAGCATGCTGGTAAAAGACTTTGCGGTAGACCATGAGGTCATCAGGCTTTCGCTGTCGCGAGTTCCATAGTTTTCAATCCAGAATGCGGGATCTTGATCGCCAGGGTAGGAACCCAGAGAAGTGAGCGTATTAACCTCACCGTCCGCAATGCCTCGATACTGCTCCTCGATGAGTTTGCCGTCTCGTATGACCAGTGCTGCCTGAGTGAATGTCCCGTCTTGCATGGCGTAATCAAAAGCATCCGACAATGCTGCGGAGTTAAATCCGGCATCAGCTGGGGATTGTGTCTCCCAATTATCGGGATGCGGTGATTCGAAACTCGGCGGCGGCGTTACGACAGAGGAGGGTGGTGCTGAGCCGCCGCCTCCGCCCCCGCAGGCTTGAAGCGAGAGGGCTACGATGAAGGAAAGATTAACTACCTTGTTCATACGCAGCCTCCAAGGCTTTATTGGCGGACGTTTACTGGTGGGCTTCTGCGGTTGCTTTGGCCCATTTATAGTCGGCTTTTCCATTCGGTGCGCGTTGCACCACATCCACGCAAATGGCTTGCTTTGGGGCTTTATACCCGGCGAGTTGCGACCGAACATGTTCACGCAACCCGTCTTCACCAATGGGTTCGGTACCTAGCTTTTGCGAATACACCGCGACGACTCGGTTGCCAAGACGCTCGTCCGGTAATCCCACGACGAGACAGTCCTCTACATCATCGTGCCGCTTGATGGACTCCTCAACCTCTTCCGTGAACACTTTTTCACCACCGGTGTTGATGCATTGAGACCCGCGACCCAGAAGTGTGATGCTTCCATCCGCTTCAACCGTCGCGAAGTCTCCGGGGAAGGAGTACCGGACACCATTAACGGTCCGGAAGGTTCGCGCGGACTTCTCCTCATCTTTGTAGTAACCACGAGGCACGATGCCTGCCGTCGCAACCATCCCCATTTCGCCCGATCCAGGTGCGACGGGCTCATCATCCTCGTTGAACACTTTTACGTATTCCGCGATGCTAAATTTCGCGGTTTTCGCGGCGTTGTCTCGTGTACTAATCGACCCGCCCATGGAGCCCTCTGTCGAGCCCATGATGTCGTTGAGCACCATGTCCTGATGCTCGAGTAGGCCTTCTTTAATTTCTGATGACCACATCACACCTGAGGACGCAATCTGACCTACCCGTGACAGGTCATAGGGTTTACCTGCCACCTTTGCAGCATCGAGCGCGGCTAAAATTGGCCGCGCAAATGCGTCACCGACAATGGTCAGATCGGTCACTTCATTATCAACCACACACTGCAATAGGGCGTCCGCGTCCAGATGCTGGGTTCGCTGTGTGATCACCGTGCCGCCACAGTTCAACGCAACCATGGTCCCGACCCACATGCCCGTTCCATGCATTTGAGGGCAAGCGGGCAAGCTTCGGTGCACCGCACCCATCTCGGTAATGGCTTTTGCTCCGGCGAGGACCTCATCGATGGAAGTTGGTGGCGGGAGGCCACGCGATGTATAGCCACCGATGCATAGCCAATGGGCGAGAGCACCGTTGTCATACATAACGCCCTTTGGCATACCGGTGGTACCGCCGGTATACAGCATGTAGCGATCGTCGTAGGCACATGGCGAAAAAGCAAGCGGTGTCGAGTTGCCCAGGGCCCTCTCGTAATCCAAGGCACCATCTAGCAGCGGATTGCCCGATTCATCCTCTACCTGAATGTAGAGCTTTATTTTGGGAAGGCTGTCTCGAATTTCGGCAATGCGAGGTGTATAGCTCGCATGATAGATAACGACTTCGGCATCGCTGTTATCGAGTAGGTAGATCAACTCCTCGGCACGATAGCGGTAATTGACGTTGACTGGGCAGACTGACTGCTTGAAGCAGCCAAAGTGCGCTTCTGTGTACTCGTTGCAGTTGAGCATGTACATGCCCACAGAAGCCCCATTGGTGACACCGTTGTCGCTAAATAAACCCGCGAGACGGGCTGCTCGCTCGTTAAACTGTGACCAAGTGACTGTCTTACCTTCGCAGATTAGTGCAGGTCTGTCTGGAAATGTCTCTGAAAGCGCTGTCCAGACATTATTGAAATGAAATTCCATTGTTTTGCTCCGCTGAATTTATTGTTGTTTCACAGCGCGGCGCTGACACGGGAATCAAACGCCGATCCACAACGTTAAGCGTCTCATGAGCAACAAGAGAATGCTAGAGCAGAGAGCGGCGTCGGTAGAGTCTCGCCGAGGTTTCGGCGAGAGAGGAGATTAGGACGAGAATGAGTCGACGACGCGTACCATGCCCAAGTTAGTGCCTTTGACTCTAGTTTTCTTTAGGTGCTTCAAAATCGGCTTGGGCATGCCCTCGGGGAGGTCGACCGTAGAGTAGTGTTCGAAAATATTAATACTGCCAATGAACTGGCCTTCGATACCGGCCTCATTAGCAATGGCACCAACGATTTCGCGGGCTTTAACGCCCTGTTTTCGACCTACGCCGAGCCAAAAGCGCTCCATGACAACGTCTGGATGCTCATCAAGTGGTCTGGCACGTCCCAGCTCTTTCGCAGTGTAGGTCAGCGGTACCTCTCGTTCCTTGCCTCGCTTGTCACGAAGCGGAAGGGGTTCGCGTGACTTCTTCGGGCGCTCACTATCGCCACCGAGGGGCTTTTTTGTGGTCCGTGTTTCACGAGGGAGTTCGGTGCCGTCGATGATCATGGTCGCCAGCGCCAGCGCAATATCCCGATGGGTGTTTCCCTCGTTGATTAACTGCTCAATGGCATCATTCGCGCGAGGGTGGTGTTGCGTTTCCAGTCCAGAACGAAGTTGTGCGATCAATCGCTCTCGTGCTTTTGCGTCAATATCTTCAAACGACGGGAGATCAATTTGC
>PKCZ01000150.1 GCA_002862405.1 Pseudomonadota bacterium | reverse complement strand
GTCTAATGGTGCTTGCGTCGCGTCTACTGCTGAGAATTGAAATATCCCAGTGATGACCGCAGCTCACGTCCCCTTTTCTGTTCGCGACCTCCCCGTTACTGGCTATTTCAAAAAGGGGGAGTGGAGCCTATGTTTGAAGCTCTGCAGATGATGGCGGATGCCCAATCTTTATCACATCTTCCTCATGGGGCCCCACTGTGGTAAACGTGACCCGTCAATCAACCCAAGTAGCACGGGTTTCAATCAGAGAAGGTGTTTTTGTGGATAGGTCAGGCCACTCCATTCTGCAGTTCCCACCTTACGAACTCGACCTGACCGAGGAAGTACTGCTTCACAACAACGAAGCAGTATCTCTACGGAAGAAAAGCTTCGGCGTGCTTTCGGTATTGGTGCAGCAACGAGGCCAACTGGTTACCGTAGAGACCTTGATGGACCGGGTTTGGGTAAACGTGGTGGTCTCGCCACAAGTTGTCAAAAACTGCGTAATGGAGGTGCGCCAAGCGCTGGGTGATCATCCACGCGAGGCGCGATATATCCAGACTGTACATGGACGCGGCTATCGCTTCATCGCAGATACGAAGGTAATCGACGAAAATTCCTCAACAGCGCCCTTGGAAGGCCAGGCGTCCGGCCTGGTAGAGCGGCAGGACTCCCTGCAGCATCTAGCTGATCTCAAACGTGAAGCATTCACCGGGAAGCGGAAACTCGTGTTTGTGGCTGGTGAAGCCGGTATCGGCAAGTCTGCCTTACTCGATACCTTCTGCAGAATTGAACTGGAAGGAGAAATAGCACTAGTGGGCCGCGGCCAGTGCGTCCAGTTATTGGGCGGCCAAGATCCGTTTATGCCCGTCATTGAGGCCCTCAGCGAGGCCTGCAAAAGCAAAGTGGCAGATACCGCAGCATTCCTGCAAAAATTTGCACCAAACTGGCTGGCCAGGTTGCCCAGGATTCACAGCCAGAGCAAAGCCTCAAATGACAAGCGTCAAAGCGCGGCACAGGGTCTGGCAATCGAGCTGGCGGAGGCCATTGAAGCGATATCAGCCACTGTACCGGTCGCATTTATCTTGGAAGATTTGCAGTGGGCAGATGCCGATACGCTGCGCTTGCTCGCAGTATTGGCAAGGCGCCGTCCCACCGCACGCTTCCTGCTGGTTGCCAGTTATCGCACAGAAGACGTATTGCAGGTTGAGCATCCCCTACCCAGACTCAAACAGGAATTGCTGGTTCATCGCAAGTGCGTTGAGATCGGGCTACCACTGCTAACTGAAGAAGGCATCCTCAATTACCTCGAGCGACGATTCACCCCTTTTGACGCGAGCGGTCCGAATCTAGAGCATCTGGCTCAGGCGATCGCACAAAAAACGGAGGGAAACCCTCTATTCGCAACTGAGTTTATTCAGAACCTGGTGGATCGCGAACACCTGATTATGGAGGAGCAGCAGTGGCGTTTATCCACTGAGTTTCGAACAGCGACAGAGGAAATTCCCGGTGATCTGCTTGCATTTATCGATGAGCAGATTAACCGACTTGATCCGTTCGCGCGCCAGATTCTAGAGTACGCCAGCCTTTCCACCATGTTCTCCGCGCGATTGATCGCTGATCTGGTTGGTCATTCAATTATGGAGGTAGAAGAGGCTTGCTCTCATCTGGCGGAACGCGATTACATGCTCTGCCATGAGAGCGAGCGAATACTGGAAGACGGCAGCATCGTCCCGCGCTTTCGATTTATTCACAACCTGCACCAGACCGCAATTGCCAACCGCATGCCAATTTCCCGGCGGCTGCAGGCCCTGCAATCAATCGGCGAACGCATCGAAGAACTGTATGTTGAAGATGCCTCCAGCGTATATGTCGACCTGGCAATAATTTTCGAGAGGGCGCGTATCTTTGGTAAAGCTAGTCATTACACAATTCTACACGCTGGGCAACTTCTGGATAGTGGCTCCGAAGAAATGGCGCGGTCTCAGTTGGCACGGGCCAGGGAACTTCTGACCTTTGTCAGATCGCAGGATGAGCGTTCTTCCCTGCTTTCTGCAATAGAACTAGAACAAGCCCGGGTGTACTATCCAAACGACAAATCCACGCAGTCAGGCACTGAATAAATCCCTGGGGCTGATTGATTCATCGGAAAGTCGAGCCACATCAACCGGGGACTCCTGGGACAAGGCCCGCCGAGTCAGCATAAATTCCTGTGGGCGGTTAACGCAGTCAACTGCTATTAATTCGCCCTGTTTGCAGTAAAACGCTGAAAAACTTGTGCTGTTGTGGTGGTCGCCACGCATTATCACTTCATCGTAGCCGCGATTTATGCCCGCCATTTGTAGCTTCAGCTCGTATTGGTCTGACCAGAACCAGGGAAGCTGGCAATACTCCACCTGCTTACCGCAGAGACTTGCCGCTGCGCTCCTAGCCTGCTCCTGCGCGTTTGGCACTGACTCCAGGCGCAATTGCTGATCCAGCAGGTGATTCGGATGGCGAGTACAGTCCCCGGCGGCGGCAATATGCCGATTAGAGGTCATGGCGTACTCATCCACCAATATTCCATCATCTACTTTCAAATCCAGCTGGGCGGCGAGAGAGGTCTCTGGCACAACACCGATACCCACGACGACGAGGTCTGCCGGCACTGATCTGCCATCTTCGAGCAGCACGGAGTCCACTGAATCGACGCCACCAAAGCCAACCACCGCGGCCGTGGTTTCAACTGAAACCCCATTATCCGAGTGTATTCGCTTGAAAAACTCTGAAACCTCGGGGCCGGTGACTCGTTGCAGTAAGCGGTCCATCGCCTCCAGGACAGTCACATTAAGACCCATTGCGCGCAGCGAGGCAGCCAACTCCAGGCCGATATAGCCACCGCCTACAATCACCGCACGCTTTTCTGCAGCCAGCTCTAAGCCAATGTTGAGTGCATCATCAAGACTTCTTAAATAGTGAATTCCAGTTTTGTCGGACCCGGGAATAGACAGTTTTCTCGGTACTGCACCTGTGGCGAGACCCAACTTGGTATATTTAAGTTCGCGGCCATCACTCAACTCCAGGACCTGACTGTCCACATCCGCAGCCACGACTCGATGGCCAAGTAGCAGCTCTATATTCTGATCCCCGTATGTGGCAGCAGGCCGAATCAGTAGATCTTCCACGGTGCTAGAGCCTTTAAGGAAGGCCTTGGATAACGGGGGCCGATGGTAGGGTAGCTGCTGTTCATCCCCGAGTAACAGAACCCTTCCAGTCCAACCGTGCTCGCGCAGGCTCAGGGCAAGTTGCGATCCAGCATGACTGGCACCCACAACAATAGCTAGCTCATCCATGTAAGGTCTCCAAATTGAAATTCAGACAGACGAACAATGCCCGAATCCCTCCCCAAAATTCCTGAATTATCGAGCTTTACGACAAAATGTGACGAAACTTGGATGATTGGCAATAAATCTCTCGTTTGGATGCAGTTAAGATGAAAGTGATATCTTGACTACTGAAATCAAAAACAAACAGAACGGGTCTACCGAAAAATGATAAGCACCGTACAAAACGTCGACGAACTACTGAAACTGCTGCGGGAGAGACAGATTGAGTCAGTGACATTCGCAGGCTCGGACCTGCATGGCATTGCCCGTGGCAAACACATCCCCGTCTCCCGGTTGCTGGAGAACCCCCAGGTTAGAGTCAACATGTCCAGCTTCATGGTGATGATGGATTGCGCAGGCATGCCTCACGACCCGCCCTCGGATAGCCAGGCCTGGTGGCCCTCGTGGGAAGAGGGTTTTACCGATCTCAACATGATCCCGGACTTCTCCACCGCACGGATAGTACCCTGGCAGGACCAGACAGCACTGGTAATCTGTGATTTCGAGCACGCCGAAAAAAGCTGGAAGCTGGACTTCATGCCCCGCGCACTGCTCAAACGCCTCGAAGACAAAGCGCTTGAGTTGGGATTTACCACCAGCACCTCAGTAGAACTGGAATGGCTGCTTTACCATGAAACTGAAGATTCCGCCTTCCAAAAGGGCTATCGGGACATGGATACGCTGGCGCCTACGGCGCAGTGCTACAGCGTGACCCGCAGCGGACGCGACGCCCCCATCGTGCAACCCATTCGCCGGCAGTTGCAGGAATTCGGGATGCCCATCGAAGTCTGGTCTGCCGAGTTCGGACTGGGGATGCAGGAGTTCAACTTTTCCCCCGAGCCCGCGGTGGCGGCCGGTGACACAGGGTTCCTCCTGAAGCACGCAGTTAGAGAACTTGCCAGCCAAAACGACCTCTTTGCCATCTTCATGGCAAAGACATCCAAAGAGGGTTTCGGTAGCGGCATGCACATCAATCAGTCCCTGTGGAAAGACGGTGAGCCTGCTTTTTACGATGCCGACAAAGAGGACTTGCGCTCAACAACACTGAAACAAGCGGTCGCCGGGCAGCTCGCCACACTCAAGGATTTCACACTGTTGTACTGCCCTACCCCCAATTCGTATCGCCGTTTTGCCGCTCACTATTCTACCGGGCATCTCATCGGCTGGGGGCATGACAATAAATCTATCGCTGTTCGCACCGTTGTCGACACGCCCAACTCAACGCGTATTGAGCAAAGAACTGCGGGTGGTGATGCTAACCCATACCTGGCAATTGCTGCCGGGCTCGCAGGCATGCTGCATGGAATTGAAAGTAAACTGGAGCCACCGGCGCCAATTTTTGGCGATGGTTACGCCAACGAATTACTGGAATCCGTGCCCACCACGATGGGCGAGGCCATCGAGGCGTTCGAGAACAGCGAACTGGCGAACAAGTTACTCGGGGAGGACTTCGTTCGCTTCTTTACCCATACACGCAAAATGGAACTGCAGTTGTTTGAGGAAGCAACCGAGGGTTTGGACCCGGATGAGATTTCCGACTGGGAAATGATGCGATATGCCGACACGGTATAAATCACTCGGACTCGCATCAGACTACGTAGCGGCACCTGCCGCTAAGGGTATTGATGCAGTGCTGATGCACGCTCTGATGGGCCGGCGTCAGTATTTGGAGGAGTTTGCTAGCGACTGGCGAGGGCAGTACGGCGCCACATTAAACATCGACTTGCCCGGTCACGGCGATTCCGCAATGCCCCAGGAGGACATATCCATTGAGGCGAGCGCTGCTTCGATTGTGGAGTGCATGCAGGAACACGGGGCGTCCGCCAGCGTACTGATCGGGCAAAGTATGGGCGCCCTACTTGCCTTACAGGTCGCCGCCTTGGCGCCGAACCTGGTTCGGGCCATCGTGTTACTGGACCCGGCACCCATTGTGTTGGATGAGGCTACTCGCAAGGCTTGGACGGGCCTACTGAGCATGATGGAGGGAGAACAATACCCGGAGGCCCTGTCCATACTTATCGATGCACAATCTGCTCCTATGGACGACCCCGATCGAGTGAGCGAGCGAGCGGTAGTTTTTCAACAGGCAGATCCACAGGCTGTGACGCGTTCATTTGCGAGCATGCTGAACTGGGATGGCGCCGCAGCACTATCAAACATCGAAATGCCAGTAATGGGCATCTGGGCAGGACGGAATAACGAACCGGATGTGCTGATTGAGCATGTCCCGCATGCTGTATGCGGCCAGGTAGTCGCCTCAGGTCACTATGTGCATATCGAAGCGAAAGAGCAGGTATGGGCAATGCTGCAACGCTTTATCTCCGTGAGCGATCTCTAACCATGACCAAAACCTTTGATTTTCACGCATTTGTCGACGAGGTATTTGCGCCCAGGCAATGCGACGTCTTCCTCATACTTGTTGACGAGCCAAACCCGGAGACAGACTACAACCCCGCTTGGCGAGAGCGGCACAAGCTGGCATCGGAGTGGAGCGATAACTTAGCTGATATTGCCAACACGGTGGGATTCACACTCCTTCCAATGCTGACTTTTAAAGCCGTGAGCGACAGCAATGCAGAGTTACCCGAAAAGGCAATACAAGTCGGTGAAACCGTAACCCTGAGAGACGAACTGGAGAAAGCCACTGTTGTTATTGCGATGACGGAAGTGTCCGTCACCGGGCCGTTGATGCAGATTGCTCGAAAGAGAGGTGACGCTTCCGAGTTTCGGGTCGCGTCAATGCCGCTGGCGAATCGATCCATGGAATCAACGTGCCTGCTGGCAGACCACCGACGCATGGTAGAGCGCGGCAATGTTTTGCTGGATTATCTCAGGGGCGCAGAGACTGCCGTGGTGGAATTTACCACCGGCGATATCTGCGAATTCGACCTGCGTTTTCGCCAAGCTGGCGCCGACAATGGCTATCTGCACGCAGACAAGCAGGGAGAAGCTTTCATCAACCTGCCCTCGGGGGAAGTTTGGATTGTACCCTATGAGGGCGAAATTCCTGGTGAGAAATCTCGCACCGAGGGTGTGATCCCGGTTTATGGGGATGACGGCCAGATAGCCCGGTTTGTGGTCAATGAAAACCGTGTGGTAAAAGTCGAAGGCGAGGATCAACTCACTATAGATCTACGCGAAGAACTGGCGCTCGACCCCGCGCGCCGCAACGTGGGCGAAATTGCCTTTGGCTACAACGAAGCAGCGGTGGTCAGCGGCCTGTTCATAGAGGATGAAAAAGCGGGATTCCACTGGGGGTACGGCCGCAGCGAGTTCCTGGGTGGCACAGTCGGGCCGGAATCTTTCCGCCACCCAGACACCGTATTGCACCGCGACCTGCCCTACGCAAAGGACTGCCCGATTACGGTGTCGGTCGCCCTGCGCTATCCCTCCGGCAAGGTGGCACACATTATTGAATCCGGAGAGTACCTGCTCTGGGATTAGAATTCGGTTAAGGGCCAAACATCGATATGCCAAGAATACGGTTCATAGAATCCAGCGGTGCTGAACACAGTGTCGAAGCGGAAGCGGGAAGTAACCTGATGGTGATCGCGACATCCGCCCTTATTCCGGGCATTGTGGCCGACTGCGGCGGCAACTGCTCCTGCGCGACCTGCCACGTCTATATTGACGATGCGTTCCTCGATTCACTTAGTGAGAAATCATCAATGGAGGGGGACATGCTGGAGTGCGCATTCGACCCACAACCTAACTCCCGCCTGGCCTGTCAGGTAACCGTGGGTGAGGACGTTGACAATATGGTCATAAGAATACCCGAGAGGCAATTTTAGCCAGACTGGCAAACGCCACAAGATTGAGTTAACGGAGCAAACAATGTCAGAAGTACATGAAGACTTCGACCATAACGCCAGCGAGTTCAGAGCGGACCCCCTGCCCTATTACAAACAATTGAGGGAGGCTGGCACCGGTCAGAGCAAGAACTACAATGGGCTCTGGTACGTGCCAACATACGCAGAAGTAACAGCGATGGCACACAATACGGATGGCTTTTCACCCGCCCAGGGCACCATGTTCCCACCAATGAACGATCGGCCAATGCTGCCCATGGAGTCGGATCCTCCCTTGCATACCGAATACCGGCATATGTTGATGCGTGAGTTCGCACCCAAGGCTGTCGCCGAGTGGGCACCTACGATTCGGGAAACCGCACGATCGCTCTTGGAAGACATGTTCAAGGAACCACCATTTGATCTTGGGCTGGACTACGCGAAACTGCTGCCCACCGCGGTAATCTGCAAGATGCTCGGAATTACCTTCGACCCGGTGTTCCAACAATGGGTCGAGGACTCCGTATACCGTCGTATCAGTCATCCGAAAGAAGCCCGTGAGGCAACTGACAGTGTGTACTCAATGTTCCGTGAGCTCTTACCAGATCGTCGTGCTAATCCCGGCAACGACCTGGTATCACTGGTTCTGACCTCTGAAATTGAAGGGGAAGTCATGGATGAAGAGCGGGTACTGGACTTCTGCTTCTTCCTTCTCGTAGCTGGCCTTGACAACACCAACTTTACGATCAGAGCATTGCTGCACCAAATGGCCATCGATCAGGACCTGCAAAAGCGGTTGATCGAGAACCCCGATGACATACCCGCAGCCGTTGAGGAGTCGCTTCGGTTCTTCTCACCAGTAATTGCGCTCGGGCGTCATGCGACACAGGATGTCGAGTTCGCGGGCTGCCCGATGCGTAAAGGGGACGCTGCGGTAATGCTATTTGGCTGCGCTAATCGAGACCCACAAGAATTCGAGAATCCTGACGAATTCGATATTGATCGCTTTCCAAATCGCCACGTTGCTTTCGGTGTTGGTCCGCACCGCTGCCTGGGTTCAAACCTGGCGCGGGTGGAGATTGCCATTGCGATTGAAGAAGTGTTGAAAATTTTCCCCGGTTTCAAGCTCGCTGAAGGCGCAGAAACCAGATACGACGACCTCGGTCCCCTGATCGTTGTTGCAGCAGAGTAAGGGAGAAAACGATGAAACTGAAAGTAGACAAGAAACTCTGCCAGGGCCATAACCGCTGCGTTGTATTGGCAGGTGACCTATTTGATGCGGACGATGACGGTTACGCTTTTATAGTCAGGCAACCCGAAACCGAAGAAGAGATACAACTGGCACGTCGAATTGTCAGAGCTTGCCCCGAACGGGCTGTCATTTTGAGCGAGGACTGATCGCGTGTGTGAAATCATCGTAGTAGGAAGTGACGAACCGGTACCTTTCTCCCGCCTGGAAAGTTGGGCACTACGAGCCGAGAAGTATGGCATTGCCGGCTGGGGCTGGGGCATTGCCTATCTCGAACGCCCCGGGCACGTCAATGTATTCCGCTGTATTGGCAAGCTCGGTGAAAACCCGGAAGAACTGGAGCGCTACCGACAGATTGAGTCCAAACGCTGGTTACTGCATTTCAGAAGGCCACTGCGCCTACCCAACGTCCTCAACGACTTACAGCCCTTCTACTCCGAATCCCAGGATTTTGCCTACGCCCACAATGGTGATTTTGCGAAGGCTGACGAATTTCGCCATGAATTTGAGGGCTTGCTGGGCGGACGCGTTGATTCAGAGGTTGGCTTTCGAATGACTGAACGCTTTCTCGCCGAAGGATTCAGCCTCGGTCACGCTTGTCTGAAAACTCTGGACACACTTGGCGGCTCTGCGAACGTAGCCTTGCTCTATAATGACGGATCAGTCTGGATTGACGGCAACGCAAATTTCAATAAGTTCTGGCAGTTTAAGGTCGAGGAAATGACCTGCGCCTCTACCAGCCTGATTTTCGCCGATGAGTCCTTCTTTGACCTGGTTTATGACAATGTCCCTACCAACCGGGCGCTGGTAAACGGGGAAATTTCGCTGTTATCTGCGTTAGCGTAACAAGCCTAAATCCCTGAGGTACCTAGTCAACTGCACCGATGATCACGAGCCCCTAAACAAGATGTGACAATAATTGGACGACCTATGGCTACTATCAAGCAGCCAGAAGCGTAGGATTGCTGAAATAACAATCACCATTGAGGTAACATCCGATGAAAATCAAGCAGTGCATCTCTCTCACCGCCCTCATCCAGATCGCCAATCTGGCTTTTTACACTCAAGCCTATGCCCAGGAAGAAACTCTTGAGGAAGTAGTGGTTACAGCGCGCTTTCGATCTGAGTCTGTTCAGGATATCGGTGCCTCCATCAGTGCAATGGGATCAGAGCAGATCGAATCCCTGGGTTTGGCAACCGTCGGGGACCTCGCCGCTTTTGCTCCCGGACTTAATTTGGCGGATCGAGGGCCGGGGCGTAATGACGTTAATGTGCGAGGAATTGGTCGTCTGATTGGGTTTCAAGATCTCGCCCCGACACCCCAGTCAGTAGGTGTGTACTACGACGACGTTCCAATCAATATTGCTGCAGGCACACAGCTTGATGTGCTGTTCTTCGACATCGATCGAGTGGAGGTGCTCAGAGGCCCACAAGGGACACTCTATGGCGAAAGCTCGACTGGCGGCACTGTGCTGTATAAGGGCAAAGACCCGGTGCTATCTGAATTCGGGGGACAGATTGAGGCGGACGTGAATTCTATCGATGGCGGCGGTACTGAGTATGGTATCAGAGGCGTAGTAAATATCCCTCTATCCAACGATAAAGCCGCTATAAGGTTGCTTGCCAATCGTACCGCCCAGGATGGATTTATCGATAACTCAACTTACGGTGCGGACGACTTAAATGACTTTGAAACAAATCACTACCGCGCAACTTTGCTCGCCGAGGCCAGCGAAAACTTAACCTTCCGAGTTAGCGGAATCTACGAAGAGCGCGATTCCGGCGCCACCTGGCTAGAATCCGGTGACCCTTCAAACAAAGAGTTTCTGTTTTTCGACAATCGTGACGATTACATTGAAGAAGAGTACTCACTGGTTAGTTTCCGTGCTGACTGGCAATTAGACAACCTGAATCTGCAGTGGGTTACTGGCTACTTTGATCGCAGCATCGAACGAGACGTGTACGATGCGGTTCCAGCTGCATTCATAACCTCTCTCACTCTTCCAGCCGGCATTGCCGCAGATGGCCGAAGCCAGGATCAAACTGACTACGAACAACTGTCTCAGGAGATTAGACTGGTTTCGCAATTCGACGGATCACTGAACTTTGTTGCAGGCGCCTTTTACAAAGACAGTGACCAAATTATCACCGGGTTGGCAACTTCCGAGGAACTACTGTTGCTCGGACTTCCAACTAACCTGCTCTACGATGTCTACGTTTATGACTCTGAAACCGAGCAGGTTTCAGCTTTCGGAGAGATTTACTATCAACTCAACGAACAGCTGACGTTGACCGCAGGCCTTCGTTACCATGATGAAACCATTGACGTTGTCTCACCTCCTAATAACTTTACCAGCTTTGGCCTGACTCTCCCCCCTGTTGACACCAGCGTAGATGTTGATGAGTGGCTGCCGAAGTTTTCGATTGAGTACACACCCAACGAGGACATGTTGTTCTTTGCTGGCGTATCCACAGGTATACGGAATGGAAACACAAATTTCACCTCAACTTTGGGTTTCGCTGAGCTCTTCGGAATCGACGTTACCGGCAAAGAAACCTACGGTGACGATGCCGTAACCGCTTATGAAGTGGGCGCCAAATTCAACCTCCTCGACAATGCGCTGACGCTCAACGGCTCGGTGTACTACAACGACTGGGAGGATTTACAGGTTGCTGTTGCTCAAGCCACTCTTGGTCTCATCGAGAACGTTGGGGATGCATATACCATGGGCTTCGAACTGGAGGCACGTTGGTCTGTTTCCGACCAAGTATCCCTATTTGCTTTGGGAAACTGGACCGAGGCGGAGACAGATGAGGACTTTGTTACTAACCTAGACTCTGCTCCTCCAGGTATAACCCCCGAAGGTACCGACATTCCCTACACACCGGAATATACACTGGCGACAGGCGCAGAATATTCACTAAATTTCGGATCTGACAGTCAGCTTGTATTGCGCGGGACCTATCGATACACCGGCGACTACGCTACAGCTTTTGAAGACAATGCTCCAGTGCTTGGCGGATTCGGAGTTCTTGACCTGGCGGCCGCATACAGCACAAATAATTGGCGCGCTACACTCAGACTCTCCAATGCAACCGACGAGAACGAAATAGTTTCCCTGGGAGAGTTTGACAGCGCAGCTCTCTCCAGCGGTGGAATCTTGCCACCTGGGTTGAGCTACAACCAAACATACACCAATCGCCCAAGAACTCTATCATTGAATGTGTCATACACATTTTAATGTTTGAGTAACCTGTATGGCATGGCTCTTTCGGGAGTCATACCTTCACGGTATGACACGGAAATTTTTAACATGAAGAGCAATAGCGTGAAACCTAAACAGCCACGATATATGATTGGAAAGTCGCTGCTACTTTCTTTCTGCCTGGCAGCTTCTTTCACTGTGAGTGGCGCAGAGCAAGAACAAAGTGAATTGGAGCTATACACTCAGTTTTTGGAGCGGTATGAGAAGTACAGTCAATCCCAGGCGTCAGCAGTGTTTGATATCAGTCGGGAATCAGTGCAAGCTCGAGCACAACAGGCGGAAGCATTATTGGCTGAAGTTCAGAGTATCGACCTGCAAAAGCTCCCTCACCACGAGCAAGTGATTCTTAAGACACTTAGCTCTCGCCTGGAAGCTTTTGCGCATGAAGATGATAGTTACTATCTGACCTTCAGCGCGGCTCCTTATCGTGGCGGTCTTATGTTTTCGAGAATGCCGATGATGTTGGCGGCACAAGATCTCTCGACCCCGGCAGGTAGAGAAGCGTGGCTGGGCGTGCTTTCAGTATTTAGTCAGTACATTCGTGATCTGGATTTCAAGCATAAAGCACAGAAAGAGCGCGGAATCCTGTTGCCCAAACCGGCAGTACTCGGAATTCGGGATCTGTATGCATCGCAAGCCGATATCGCTCAACAGCAGCTTGAAATCGCGGTGCAAAAGGTCGCTGAATACGATGATAAAGTCGCCAAAGAATTCAAAGATCGTGCGCTTGCCACTCTTAATTCAGAGTTTATTCCGGCTTTGCAACAGTTTGCCGATACATTGGGCGATGAATATTTCAGTATGGCTCCAGAACGCGGCGGCCTTTGGCAATATCCGGGTGGGCCAGAGGAATACCGCTGGTTAATAAAACAAAGTCTTGCTGAGGATGTTGATCCGAAGGATCTCTTCAAACGCGCCCAAGGTTACGTTGACGACCTGGAAGCGAAAATGGCGGTGATCAGCCAAGAAATGGGGTTTAGTGGCAGCAGCGCTGAATTTAAAAAACAGCTCTGGACAGACCTTGAGCAACGCCCCAAAAACGCCCAGGATATTAAGGACACCATGCTTGGTTACACTGCGGAAATCACAGAGCAGTTGCCAAAATGGTTTGGCCGCCTACCCAAAGCACCACACAGTGCCGAAGCTATTGATCCAGGGCTGGCCAAAACGTTGGATCGCGGTTACTTTTCGCCGCCTAATCCGCTGAACCCGGTTGGTATCTATTATTTTAAGGGCTTTGATATGCCCTCCTATATTTATAGCGATATCGCCCATTTAGCGGCTCACGAACTTATTCCTGGACATCATTTTCAGATTTCCTTGATGCTGGAAAACGAATCGCTGCCTCAATCAGCACTGACTGGATTGAGTAGTGTCAATGGCTTTGCGGAGGCTTGGGCTGAGTACGCTGCCAATCTGGGGGTTGAGATGGGTGTATTTGATACACCGCTTGAACGCTATGGCATATTGGGTCAGACCTTAGCGATGGGGGCAACAGCTGCTGTTGTTGATATTGGCTACAATTATTACGGCTGGAGTTATGAGGAGGCAGAAGCCTATCTAGACAAGCACTGTTGGGGGCCAGACTGCGTGCCTGGCTCAACGTCAAGAACGTTTAACGGTAGTGTTATTAGCGCAACGGACTTGCCAGGTTATATCTTGCCCTATCATTTGTCTTATCGAAAATTGCTTGAGTTGCGGGAAAAGGCAGTAAAGGCATTGGGTGATAGATTCGATATTCGTGAATTCCATGATGCAATGCTTGAGTACGGCATCATCCCAATGGATGTGCTGGAGTTTCATATTGATCATTTTATTGATATCCGTAGTAAATAAATCAGGAGCTCTGTCGACTAAGTATTGATGGTTGAGTGACCTGTATGGCATGGCTCTCTCGGGGGCCATGCCTTTCATAATTCAATTCAGAAGTAAGATTATGCTGATAATTTTCACGTCATTTTGAAGCGAGACCCGACACTTTATCTAAATAAGAACTCACTATTAGGTAGGAATCATGAGGACCAATATCACCACATTTGCCAGCCTGGTTATGCTTACAGCGGCCTTGGCTAGCTGCAGTAAGCCAGAGCAGGCAGATACTCAAACTGCTATAGACGCTGAGTCCGAGGTAGCTATTGAGCGCCCCAGTTACGCCATAACCACAGATGAGGCATTTAGTGCTGCCGATATTGCCCCCTACAGTGGCAATCATCAGAAAGTTTATGACCATATTGACGCCAATCTGGATAGCCATATAGCTGAGTTACAACGCTGGTTGCAGCAACAGTCCGGCAGTGCGGAAAATCTGGGCGTGCGTGAAATGGCCGAGTTAATTCTCGACGATTTTGAGGCATTGGGTTTCCAGGAATCGGAGCTGGTTGAAACCGATGGTCACCCTGGTGTCTGGGGTTATTACGATGCCGGTGCCGAAAAGACCCTGATGGTCTATATGATGTACGACGTGCAGCCGGTCAACCCAGAGGACTGGGTAAGCCCTCCATTTGCCGCCAATGTGATCGATCATCCATTTGGTGAGGTGATGATGGCCCGTGGTGCTATGAACCAGAAGGGGCCCCAGCGCGCTTTCTTAAATGCTGTCCAGTCCATTATTGCTACCGAAGGCAAACTGCCCGTTAACCTGATGATTACCGCTGAAGGTGAGGAAGAGATTGGCTCGCCCAACTACCCACAAATTATTGATAAGTACGAAGATCGCCTGAAAACCGCCCATGCTGTGATTTTCCCTGCGCCTCTTCAATCCCCTGATGGTTCTGCGCAAATATTCCTGGGTGTTAAAGGGATTCTCTACTGGGAGGCGGAAGCGCAAGGCGGCGATTGGGGCGGGCCAAGCAAAGGGGAGATTCACGGCTCCTATAAAGCGATTGCCGGTTCACCCGTATGGCGTTTGACCCAGGGGTTGTCTTCCCTGACCTCTCCGGATGGTGATACGGTTGTGGTGCCTGGCTTTTATGATGACGTTCGTCCGCCCACCGACGAAGAGCAGCGCTTGATCAATGGCTATGTCAGCTTTTGGAATGATGAGGCTATGCATCAAGCCTTTAATGTGGATAAGTGGGTTGATGGCAAGACTGGCAGGGATGTCATTATGGAGATTATTTATACTCCGACCCTAAACATTAATGGCATTTACGGCGGTTATAGCGGCGAGGGTGTAAAGACAATCTTGCCTCACAAAGCGACGGCCAAAATGGATTCCCGCCTGCCGGTAGGAGTAGATCCAGACAAAACGTTTGGCTTGATTCGCAAGCATCTGGATGACCATGGCTTTGAGGATATTGTGCTGCGCAAAATGGCGGCATATCCCGCATCACAGACGTCGGTGGAGTCGCCGCTGGTAAGTTCTGTGATCAGCGTTTTCAATAAATATGGAAATATACCGGCGTTAATTCCTCGCATTGGCGGCAGTGCGCCTTTTTACCAGTTCACAAAACGCCTGGGCTTGCCGATGGTTGCAGCGGGATTGGGTTACGGTGGAGGCTTACATGCGCCTAATGAATTTCTGCTGATCGAACCAGCTGAAGGCGTTAAAGCCGCAGGGTTGGCTGAAATTGAAAAGGCCTATGTGGATATGCTGTATGCGCTGGCTGAGTCGGAATAAAAGTTAGCGGTTTAGGTGTTCATTCTGAATCGTTAAAATCCGATTGTCATTCCCGCGCACGCGCATTGTTGTCCGGGACAATTTGCAGTCTGCTGGAGTTTTGACTGATATATCAGTGCCTGCGGGCTATAGCTCATAAGAATAATTTAAAAGGAGGTTGAAGATGAAAAATTACTCACAACAAACTCCTAATGATTTGGAAAAATAACCTTGCTTAACCTACACATTTAATGAAAAAGCCGGAGGCTCTCCCCCGGCTTTTACGTGTAATTGGAACAGCCTTGAAGTGATAACAACCACCCCACAAGTGGGGTGGCCAGGTTTAGGAAATATCTGCTTTTAGAATGATGTGCGGTAAGTAACACCCACTACTCGCGGCTTCTGCAATTGCCATTCAAT
>PKCZ01000198.1 GCA_002862405.1 Pseudomonadota bacterium | reverse complement strand
CTGACAGAATTAAAGACCAAATCAACGCAGGAACTGATCGATATGGCCGCTGAGATGGGCATCGAAAACATGGCCCGCTCGCGAAAGCAGGACATCATCTTTTCGCTACTCAAGAAACATGCAAAAAGCGGAGAGGATATTTTTGGCGACGGTGTGCTTGAGATCCTTTCAGATGGTTTTGGCTTCCTGCGATCAGCGGACAGCTCATTCCTGGCAGGCCCAGACGATATCTATGTCAGTCCGAGCCAAATCCGACGATTCAATCTGAGAACCGGCGATACCGTGACCGGTATGATTCGTCCGCCAAAGGACTCGGAGCGCTATTTCGCACTGTTGAAGGTGAGCGAGGTCAACTTTGAATCACCCGAGACGGCGAAAGCAAAAATCCTTTTCGAAAACCTGACACCCCTGTTCCCGGACGAGCGTTTGACACTCGAAAAAGGCAACGGCTCCACTGAAGATCTCACGGGTCGAATTATCGATCTGTGTGCACCGACTGGAAAAGGCCAGCGAGGCCTGTTAGTGGCTCCCCCGAAAGCGGGTAAGACCATCATGATGCAGAGCATGGCGCAGGCCATCATCAGTAATAATCCCGAGTGCTACATTATTGTTCTGCTGATTGATGAGCGTCCCGAAGAAGTGACCGAGATGCAGCGTTCGGTAGGAGCGCGCGGTGCCGAAGTCGTGGCATCAACCTTCGACGAGCCACCCTCACGGCACGTTCAGGTAGCCGATATGGTCATCGAGAAAGCGAAGCGATTGGTCGAACACAAGCGCGATGTGGTGATTCTTCTCGACTCTATTACGCGACTCGCACGTGCCTACAACACCGTGGTGCCCAGCTCAGGCAAAGTACTCACGGGTGGTGTTGATGCTCATGCATTGGAGCGTCCCAAGCGATTCTTTGGTGCAGCGCGAAACATTGAAGAAGGAGGGAGCCTGTCCATCATTGCAACGGCTCTGACCGAGACGGGCTCCAAAATGGATGAGGTCATCTACGAGGAGTTCAAGGGCACAGGTAATATGGAACTCCACCTCGACCGAAAAATTTCGGAGAAGCGTGTCTACCCTGCCATCAATATTCGTCGCTCAGGTACCCGCCGCGAGGAGTTGCTTACGGGCGAGGAAGAATTGCAGCGCATGTGGATCCTTCGCAAGCTTTTGCATGGCATGGAGGACCTCCCAGCCATCGAATTCCTGTTGGACAAGCTGAAAGATACGAAGTCAAACGACGAATTCTTCCGTTCGATGAAGCGAAAGTAATTCGATCGAACGGGATCGTGCCGTCGAGTATCCGCGTCAATAATGAGACGTGGATGCACGCTTAAACCCTAAGTGTGGCATGCTCGTACTGTCAGTTTGATAAAGAATTATCCTATGAAATTTCGGGACCTCCGCGAATTCCTTGACACCTTGGAAGCCAACGGCGACTTGGTGAGAATCAAAGAAGAGATAGATCCTAATCTTGAGATGACCGAAATCGCCGATCGTACTCTCCGCGGCGGTGGCCCGGCCTTGCTCTTTGAAAACCCGAAAGGTTACGACACCCCGCTCCTCGCAAATCTTTTTGGTACCGAAAAACGCGTGGCCCTGGGTATGGGCGCGGACTCGATCGAGGCCCTCCGCGAGATCGGCGAGCTACTCGCCTATCTGCGACAACCCGATCCACCCAAAGGCATGCGCGACCTTATTGATAAAGCACCGCTGCTCAAAAAAGTGCTGAACATGGGGCCTAAGATTATTAGTCGACCGCCATGCCAAGACGTTGTTTTGCGGGGTGATGACATTGATCTTACGACCCTGCCGATCCAAACCTGCTGGCCAGGTGACGTTGGACCGCTCGTCACGTGGCCACTGGTCATCACTCGTGGTCCTGAAAAATCTCGCATGAATCTGGGCATCTATCGGATGCAGCTATTGGGTCCTAATAAGCTCATCATGCGATGGCTGTCGCATCGCGGAGGTGCACTCGACTTCCGCGACTGGACACTGAAACGACCCGATGAGCCCTACCCTGTCGCCATCGCACTGGGCGCCGATCCTGCGACGACGCTCGGCGCGGTAACACCTGTCCCAGATGCACTTTCAGAATATGCGTTCGCCGGATTACTGCGGGGCGGTAAAACGGAGTTGGCCAACTGCCTCACCCCTCGATGCAAGGACAACGAACTGCTCGTTCCGGCGCACTCAGAGATTATTCTGGAAGGCTATATCGATCCGAACGAGATGGCAGACGAGGGTCCATTCGGAGATCACACGGGCTACTACAATGAAGTAGAGAGTTTCCCGGTCTTTACCGTGGAGACAATGACAACACGTAAAAACCCCATCTATCACAGTACTTACACCGGTAGACCTCCGGATGAGCCAGCTATCTTAGGTGTGGCCTTGAACGAGGTTTTTGTGCCGCTTCTTCGAAAGCAGTTCCCTGAGATTGTCGACTTTTATCTACCACCCGAGGGCTGCTCTTACCGAATGGCCGTTGTCAGCATACGCAAAGAGTACCCCGGGCATGCCAAACGTATTATGTTGGGCATTTGGAGTTTTCTCCGTCAGTTCATGTACACCAAATTCATTGTCATCACAGATGAAGACGTCGATGTCCGAAGTTGGGAGGATGTGATCTGGGCCATGACAACGCGTATTGATCCACGTCGCGACTCTGTTTTCATCGATAACACGCCCATCGACTACCTAGACTTCGCGTCGCCTGTCGCTGGTCTAGGCTCCAAAGTGGGTATGGATGCGACCAACAAATGGGAAGGGGAAACTGATCGAGAGTGGGGTACTTCGATTCAGATGGACGCAACGGTCAAAGAGCGCGTGGACTCGATTTGGGATTCTCTAGGCATCCACCTGCCAGGGCGCAAACGCTAAGACTTTTTGACCCCAATTGTTCCCAGGGCTGTCACCACAGAGGGTGCCGGCTGTTTTCCATAGTGCTCAATCAGGGTTTTCTCTGCGTCACCCTTAGGCATTAGCTGCGCTTTCGCAATCACCAACCCATTGGCCACATCGGTGGCACTCCGATTGCCCGAGAGCTCGGTTAAGGCATTGACCAACGACGGCGCATCATCGAGGTTAATTTGCGCCAGGGCGTGCGTCGCTGAAGCTGTCCAGCCACGTTTTGAAAGCGCCTGTAACTCTAATTCTGCGTCTTCTGAGCGCCCCAACCGACATAACTGGATCGCATAATGCGCGGTCATTTCCGGGGCTTGCTTTAGTTCTGCTTTAGCGCCACTCCACACCCGCTTTAACTGGTCGGGCTTTACCGTTGCCTCGAGCTGTCGCTTCAATACCCAGACATCTACCTGAGCGCGTTCGGCGGTAGAGAAAAGATCAAATTTCATTAACTTCGGTAGCCGCTGTACCACGGTGTCGGTCCGCTCATCAAACATGGCAATCAAGGTTTCTCGCAACAAGGCAGACGCTTTGTCTTCGCGCCTTTTTTCCAGCCAGCGCCCAAATCCGGGTCCAAACCCCAGAATAGCAGACAGAAAACGAAAACTTACTAGCACTATCCATAATAGGAGGAAAAGTGCGATGCCTGCCGCTACCAGCGTTGTCTCAAGTCGATGATGAGCAAACTGAATCAGGACGTAACCTGCGTCGAACGCAAGCAACGACACGAGAGCAACACCGGCAGCGAGACCACCAAGAATTAACCACACCTGCCGCCGCATTACTTCGTCCCCCCTCCAACACTGTCAGCTAGCGCCTCGGGAATGGGTCGCGGCTCGTCGCGGAAGACGCGCAGAGTCTCAGATAGATCAGGAAAGGGTGGTGCTATATCGACGACAGTCATTGCCACGAGCGACTCAACAATACTTATGGCACGCGAGTCATCAGCGCGTGAATGCCGCTTAATAAATGACGCGGTGCGATCAAGTGACGCAACAAAATTCGTTTGATCACCCATCAATAAAGACAATCGAGCCTGCTCAAACATGGCGGTCAATGAAGATTGTGCCAGTGCAGCCCACTCACTGGGCAGGGGTCTCACCTCAGAGGACTCGAGTGTAGTGACCACGAAGTAAGACGACAAAACACTGATCGCCTGCTGGAGGAACGACGGGGAATCTGATGGATTATCTGAGGCAGGCCCTGAAAGCGGCTCCGACTCAAACCCGAGCGAGACCAGCTCTAACCGCCCTACCTGCTGCTCGAGGGCCTGCAACTGACTGAGAAGTCCGATGCGATCCACCTGCGGTAATGCAGACAACTCAGCGATATTCGAAGTTATTAACCGCCGAAGCAATTCCGCTTTACGGGTATCAACACCCGTCAATAACTGATCAGCTCCCCACAACAAAACGAGCGCCGCTGCGACATCTCTGGCGACATGGAGGCGCTGGATTGCCATACGAACATTAAATTCGGCCTCAGCCATTCGCCAGGCGGCTTGGTCAATGCCCGATTGTCGTTCCAGCTGCGCCTCAGCGCGGGTAAGTGAATCCTTTAATCGCTGCTCGGAGGCCGTCATGCGATCAACCTCCCCTGTTAGCCGTGACAATTTTTTGTCCTGCTCCTGAACGACTGCTTCCAGACGTTCAGTTATCGCAGCATCAACATTTCCGGGAATAGCGTCGAGTGTAGACTTCTGACTGGCCTCGAGTTCTGCAACGGACGCTTTAATCGAATCGCGCTCATCGAGCAGTTGATTGGCAAGTGGAAGACCATAGTAGTAGCCAGCGGCCCCAAGCGCTGCGAGGCAGAGGAGCAAAATAAGCAGCAGACTCCGGGTTATCCAACCACCCGTTCGACTCGCCTTCTTTGCAACGCGCTGCTCACTCATACCATCACCTCGGAACTCTGCTTGCTAGGAGAGATCAGCAACTGCCTTTAGTAGTGCTTCATCCCCCGCCCCATCCGCTACTATACGCGATTGCCAGCCCAGCTCTCGAGCCTGATTGGCAACTCGTTGCGAGGGTAACACTAGAGTGTGCGCGTCTAGGGCATCAACACCATGGGCCCAACACAGATCCGTTAGCCGAGTTAGCGTTTCGCCGCTGGCTATGTGGATAATGCTGGGACTCTCAATCGATACCGCCGATAGGAAATTCGCCTCCGGCACCTCAGGCCAGATACGGCGATAACATTCGATGATAGTGAGATGAATACCCAGGCGAGCCAAACGAGTCTCGATGAGATCCCTGCCACCCTGACCCTTCACAACCACCACGTGGGTAGGCGACTGATCGAATGATTCTAGAAAAGCGAGAATACCCTCAGAGTCTTCCCTAGCTGGGGATTCAGCGCGAATACCTTTTTCGCCCAATGCATCTCGTGTTTTAGTCCCTACCGCAATCGTTACTAACCCTTCATTTGGTGTCACTCCCGAAATTGCTTCGAATCCATGACGGACCGCATTAACCGACGTGTAGATAATGGCCGTGGTAGTCCCCGGCAGATTGCCGATATCCAATGAACTTTGTAGTGGCTCGATAGCCAGCAAGGGCAGCTTTACGGCCAAATGCCCGTCGCTTATCAGACGCTCGGCAAGGCGATCGACATCCTCTACTGAACGAGTGACAACAACGCGTTTCACGATCGCGCTGCTTTCAAAATTTCTGCTGCCCCCTTCGCAATCAGCGCGCTGGCAACTTCAATTCCAAGCGCTTCGGGTTCAGATCCACGAGCCTCCGAGACGATAACCGTCTTTCCGTCAGGCGATCCAACTCGAGCGCGTAGCCAGAGAGAGTCGCCCTCGGCCACCGCAAAACTGGCGATAGGGACGTCACAACCCCCATCAAGTCGTCTCACAACCGTTCGTTCAGCAATGACACGCCGGGATGTTTCTTCGTGTGCGAGTGGCGCTAGCAGCTGCGCAACGCGACTATCCGTTTCTCTGTACTCAATACCAACCGCACCCTGCCCGCCCGCGGGGAGCAGAAAGTCTTCATCGATTGCAGCACCAATACGGTCATCAAAGCCCAGACGCTTGAGACCGGCGCACGCCAGAATGATGGCATCAAACTCGCCCGCATCGAGCTTCGCTAGACGGGTATTCACATTACCGCGAAGGAATCCAATTTGCAGATCAGGTCGTCGCTGCATGACCTGACACGAGCGCCGCAAACTCGAGGTACCCAGTCGAGCCCCCTCTGGCAAATCATCAAAGCTCGTCACCCCAACCAGCGCATCGCGCGGGTCCTCACGCTCGCAAATGACACCCAGCGTAAGCCCTGGCGGCAACTCCATTGGCACGTCCTTCATCGAGTGAACAGCGATATCAGCACGCTCATCCAACAAGGCCGTTTCAAGTTCTTTAACAAACAGACCCTTACCACCCACTTTGTACAAAGGCTTATCCAAAAGTTGGTCACCCCTCGACGTCATGCCCAGCAATTTCACCTCAATGCCTGGGTGATGCCGCTTCAGCTCGGCCTCGACAAAATGGGCCTGCCACAAAGCGAGTGGACTCTCGCGAGTCGCTATGGTTATTGAATTCATGCTTCTCCCTATTTCTTTTCAGCTTACCACCCGCGCATGCAATGCCCTGCACCTGATACAATATCCAACTGTAAAACAAGAGAAGTGTATCGCGTGTCCAGTTCTTTAGACAGTCATACCAGTCAAACGTGGGGTGGTCGTTTTAGCGAGGCCACCGATGCTTTCGTTCAGGAATTCACTGGGTCCTACTCCTTTGATCACGTGCTTGCTCACTACGATATTCAGGGCTCGCGCGCGCATGCCGACATGCTCGCTGCCTCTGGCATTTTGAGCAATGACGATCTAAGCCATATCCACCGTGGACTGACACAGGTAGAAGACGAGATCGCCTCTGGTGCCTTCCGCTGGCAGGTAGAGCTGGAAGACGTACACATGAATATTGAGTCACGACTCACCCAACTGATTGGCGATGCCGGCAAGCGTCTGCATACAGGACGCTCAAGAAACGATCAAGTTGCCACTGACATCAGGCTCTACCTGCGTACCGCAATCGAGAGTATACGAAGTCAAATGACCCGCCTGCGGACAGGACTGATTGATCAGGCTGAGCGGTATGCGGACACCGTCATGCCAGGCTTTACGCACCTGCAAGTCGCACAGCCCGTGACGTTCGGTCATCACTTGCTGGCCTGGAATGAGATGCTGGCCCGTGACGATAGCCGACTCGCCGACTGCTCTTCCCGAATGAACTACTGCCCTCTGGGCTCTGCAGCACTAGCAGGCACGACATACAACATTGACCGGCATATGACAGCCAAAGCGCTCGGCTTCCAAGCACCAACCGAAAATTCCTTGGACTCGGTATCCGATAGAGACTTTGCCATCGAATTTACGTCCGCCGCAGCGATCACCATGATGCACCTCTCGCGCATGGCTGAAGAGATAATTATATGGACAAGTGCGCAGTTCGATTTTGTCGATCTGCCAGATCGGTTCTGTACGGGCTCTTCGATCATGCCGCAAAAGAAAAACCCGGATGTTCCGGAGTTGATTCGCGGTAAGGCCGGACGAGTCCAGGGGCATCTAGTGGCACTTATCACGCTCATGAAAGGACAGCCGCTCGCTTACAACAAAGACAACCAGGAAGATAAAGAACCTGTCTTTGATGCTGTGCGAACCATGCACGACTCACTGCTTGCTTTTGCCGATCTCATACCTGCTATGTCCGCAAAACCGGCGTCAATGCGACGCGCTGCGAGTTTGGGGCATCCGACAGCGACCGACCTTGCCGACTACTTGGTTAGAAAGGGTGTCGCCTTTCGCGATGCGCATGAAATTGTGGGCACCGCGGTAGGAATCGCTGAATCCCAAGGCGTGGATGTGGCAGAACTGTCGCTCGAGACGCTTCAAAGCCTGAGCACAGACATCACTGAAAATGTCTTTGAAGTGCTGACACTCGAGGGCTCTGTTGCAGCGCGGGATCATATTGGTGGCACTGCGCCAAAACAGGTCCTGGGCGCTGCTAAGCGGGCGAGAGACGCGCTGAACTCATAGCGCTAAGGGCAACATGCTTAGGATCGCGCTGGTTTCTGACCTAGGGACGAAAATGCAGCGATGCCTGAAAGATAATATCGGGCGCGCTTTCGACCACAATATCCTCAGCAAAACTGACATCAAGGGCCCACTGCCGACCAAGTTGTCGCCGCAGTCCAAGGCTGAGCATCCCAGCCGTTTCACCAACCGCATCAACCTCGCTTTTCATTAGAGCACTGTGACTATCGAGCTGGGCGATCAGCGACCAGCGGTCATTAAGAAGCCACTCGGCTGACAAGCCGGTGAACCACAACCAATCCTTTTGCTGAGCGCCCATCAGTGCACTCTCTCCTACTCCAGTGACACCAAACTGCCCGTGCCAATAAAGGGGCAGATCCCCTTGATGCGCACCACTGAAGCGCGCAACCCCATAGACCCCATCAACACCACTCCCGAGCCATTGCTCTGACGAACCATTAGAGGCTTTGTAGCCGACCGCGTAGGCAATCTGCAGCGCTTGTTGGCGCTCTACGACGTAACTCAGCTCGAGCGTCGAGTCGCTCTGACCGGAAACCGGACGATCGAGCGATGACTGCCGTTCTATGCCATCAAACTGAAACCGTATTTGATCTTCCGGCAGTGTGCTCCGACCGCCATCACTCATTCCAAAGAAGTCATGCCAGCGATTTACGTAGGCGTCGACAAAACCACCGTCATGTTTGATGGACGAGAGATGCGCGCTAAGTTCCCACCGGGGCGATAGACCCCATCGAAGATTAACGCTGTGCTTTTGTGTCTCCCCGTCAAAAAATACCCGTTCACGCTCGGACGCCTGAGAGACAAAATGGGTCGCTATATCCGTATGTACAGAGACCGCGATCCCTTGCTTTATATCGGCTGAACGTTGTGAAGGCAGCGCAACCAACTGCGCAAGCGGAGAGAGGTTTTCCACCCACAATGGTTCATGAATCACCTCGCCCGACACTGTCGGAGGCAGAAGTAATCCTGCAAAGGTCGACGTTAAACGCCGCAGCAATCTCACCATTCGATGTGCTCACCCGCATGCTCTGCCAGTTCGCGGCTCAACAGCTGACGAAACCCGTTATTAGTTTTGGTGTCGAACCACTCTTCATCGGCATCTCGCCATACAAAGTGAAAGCCACCGCCTGGGGTTGCCAACCAAAGCTGCTCTACCGCGGGTTGCCGACTGAGCACGAAGACCACCCCGTTGCTAAAGGTCACATTGAGCACCCCCTCGGCCGCGGCAATATCGGGGTCCGATTCCAATTCCTCCAACTTCGACTCAACCTCCTCGAAGGTTTCATCGATACATTCATAATACTGTGGCGATGCAGACATTCTGTGTCCTTTTCATGGGCTCAAGTGAGACGTCGGGCCGAGACCATAACCAGATAAGGATCTCGAGTCACGAACATAGGATAACAGCTGGTATACTGGCGGTTTAACCATTGGTGGCTCCGGTGCGACTACTTTTCATTCATTGCATAGCGGTCGTGTTATCCCTCACCCTGGGTTGTGGACAGCCCGGCGAGTTGCGGCATCCGGACCCAGAACCCACCACGACTAGCTAATTTCTACCATGTCGCATGATCACAACATGCCTAACGGATTTAGTGTCCGCGAGGGTTCTCTTTTCTGCGAGGCAGTCTCGGCTGACTCCCTCGCGCAGCGTTTTGCCACACCCTTGTATGTCTACTCTCAGACCGCAATCACGGACGCATTTGCTGAATGGACCGATGCCTTCGGCGGAGCTGACCATCTCATATGCTTCGCCGTAAAAGCCAATTCGAACATCGCCATTCTCAAGCTGCTGGCAAGCCTCGGATCTGGCTTTGATATTGTGTCGGGTGGCGAATTGCGGCGCGTACTCGCAGCAGGTGGTGATGCAGCAAAGGTGGTTTTCTCGGGTGTAGGTAAGTCAGCAGCGGAGATTGAATTGGCGCTCACCGCGCGCATTCGCTGCTTCAACGTCGAGTCCGCATCCGAACTTGCGCTCATTGAGAGGATCGCTCGTCACCTGAATAAAGTTGCACCCATCTCGGTCCGACTCAATCCTGATGTAGATGCCAAGACACATCCCTATATCTCAACCGGCCTCAAGGAAAATAAATTTGGGGTTGACGCTGAGATTGCGAAGACACTTTACCACAGGGCAAATGAATCCGATGCGCTACTGCCTGTCGGAATCGATTGCCACATTGGCAGTCAGCTAACGGAGATCGAGCCCTTCATCAATTCAGTCAAGCACCTCAAAAATCTCGTGCTAGACCTTCGCTCAAGCGACATTGCATTACAGCACATCGATATTGGAGGTGGCTTGGGTATCCGGTATCGCGATGAGGAGGTCCCCAGTGCCAAGGCGCTTATTACCTCGGTAAGAGACCAACTTGGCGATCTTTCGATGGAGCTGATGATTGAGCCAGGACGATCGATCGTGGGCAACGCAGGCGCCCTACTAACCCGTGTCATGGTGATTAAAGAGGGTGAGACAAAACACTTCGCTGTCGTCGACGCTGCCATGAATGATCTGCTGAGACCCGCGCTGTATTCAGCATGGCAGACGATTATGAAGACCGCGCCTGACTCAGAACAAACGCGGGCATACGATATTGTTGGACCGGTCTGCGAGACAGGTGATTTTCTGGGTAAAGATCGAGAGCTCGGCATTACTGAAGGTGACCTACTGGCCGTCCTGGGTGCAGGTGCGTACAGTTTCACGATGTCTTCAAACTACAACTCCCGCCCTCGCGCAGCTGAGATATTAGTGAGCGGACCCGACGCTCATGTCATTCGAAAGCGAGAGCGAGTGGAGGACCTCTGGGCGGATGAGTGTTTGCCCGAGCATATTGGGAGCCGAGCTCATGATGATTGATTTCACCAAAATGCACGGCGCGGGCAATGATTTTGTCGTCATCGACGCAGTGCGAAAGGCTGTCAGCCTATCCTCTGAACAGATTCAAACGATTGCGAATCGAAGAACCGGCGTTGGCTGTGATCAGGTACTCGTTATTGAACCACCTAAACGCGGTGATGCGGATTTTGAGTACAAAATTTTTAACGCGGATGGGTCAAGCGCCGGTCAGTGCGGTAATGGTGCTCGTTGTGTGGGCCGATTTATTCGTGAACAGGGTCTTTCTCCCAAACAGGAGATAACACTTGAGGTGGGCGACTGCCTCCGCCATCTGTCGCTGTCTCAACATCTCGATGTGAAAGCCGAACTCGGCGCACCCGTATTTGACCTCGCGGCTGTCCCCTTTGTACTACCCGACGGCAATGTGACTTCAAGTACTGAACACGAGCTAAAGCTCGGTAGCGTGACGTTAAACGCAGGCATCCTGTCGATGGGAAACCCGCATGCCGTGATCGTGGTCGATGATTGCGCTGCTACGCCCGTTGTGAAGATTGGCCCCATGATCCAGGCGCTCGATGTCTTTCCCGACAGCGTCAATGTTGGGTTCATGGAAATTAAAAGTCGCGATGCGATAGCACTGAGAGTTTTTGAGCGAGGGGTCGGCGAGACACTGGCCTGTGGCTCAGGTGCCTGTGCCGCCGTCGTTCACGGTATCAAGCTTGGTCTGCTATCGCCCGAGGTGACAGTCGATCTACCCGGCGGTAAGCTCATTGTGAGTTGGACTGGCGGCAGGGACGCCGTTTGGCTTTCGGGTCCAGCGGAAACCGTATTCCAGGGCAAAGTAAACCTTCGGTAGGCACTATGAGTGACGAGTCGACAGCGAGTGAGGTAACTGCAGAGGTCGTTAGCGACTACCTCAGAGACAATCCTGACTTCTTCAATCAACACCCCGAGGTGCTGAGTGAACTGAAGATCACACATGTCGGGGATGGCGCTGTATCCTTGGTGGAGCGTCAAGTAGCGACACTGCGAGCGCGAAACGCCGAGTTACGCCGCCGACTGGATGCCCTTATGGCAGTCGCTGAGCAAAATGAAGCGCTATTAGAGGCTACTCAGGAAGTGATCGCTTCTATCGCGGAGCGAGGCTCTCACGAAGATCTCGCCACGCTATTTTGCAATCTTGTCAGGAAACGCTTCGAGGTTGAGCTTGTCGCCTTTCACTGGTGCGATGAAGAGATCAGTGCTGAAGCTATCTCGGTAGCTTCGCACTTGATGGGCAACAAAAATGCCTCCAGCGGACCGCTGAGAGCGCACGAGTTAAACGCGCTCTTCGGAGAAGACAAGGGCGAAGGTTCGGCTGCTCTTGCTAGGCTCAGCATGCGGTCAGGAGACGGCGCGGTCATTGCGGTAGGGTCAACCGCTGCCGTGCGCTATGGCATAGGCGACGGCACGTTGTTTCTGGAATACTTAGGAAATGTTATCGGCAGTCTACCGATCAACCGAGCTTCGGATTAATCCTTTGGCTGAGAATAATCTCAATCAGGCGGTTGACCATTACCTACAATATATTGAAGTCGTCCGAGGCTACTCCGCACACACCGTAAAGAACTATCGCCGTGACCTAAGCAAACTCATCGAGTTTTGCAGCGTACATGCGATCGACGATATAACCCGGCTCAATCAATCAATTCTTCGGCGGTGGGTAGCTGCCTTGAGTAGAGAAAAACTCTCGGCAACGTCGATTCAGCGGCATCTTTCATCGACGCGATCACTGTATAAATTTCTGGCTCGTACGCGCTCGGATCTTGACGATCCAACGGCAGGCGTCAAAGCGCCAAGAACACCGCGAACACTGCCAAAAAGTCTCGAGCCCGATCAAGTTAATCAACTGCTCAACCACCACAGCGAAACCGCGTTGATGGCACGCGACCTGGCGATGGCCGAGCTCCTCTACTCAGCGGGCTTGCGACTGTCGGAATTGGTAGGTGCGAATCTCAACGATCTCGATAGAAACGAGAAGATCATTACGGTTATTGGTAAGGGCCAGAAAACCCGCGTTGTTCCCGTTGGTGGCCCTGCATTGGCCGCTTTGGCAGAGTGGATGAAATATCGGCCCATGGGGGACGAAGCGCTTGGCTACGACTCGCCGCTTTTCGTCACTCAACGCGGAACGCGAATCAGTCCGAGAGCCGTACAAGACAGAATTCGTCAGCTAGCGACTAAACACGGAATGACACAACGGGTGCATCCGCACGTGTTGCGTCACGCTTTCGCGAGCCATCTACTGGAATCCAGTGGCGACTTGCGCGCCGTACAAGAGCTTTTGGGACACGCCAATATTGCAACGACCCAGATTTATACACATCTCGATTTTCAGCACCTTGCCAAAGTCTATGATCAGGCGCACCCGCGGGCGCAAAAGCGCGGCAAGCGAAATACGGACTCATGATCACAACCCTCTCATTCGATCTTGACGATACACTCTGGGATCCAAGACCTGCCCTCATCGCCGCTGATAAAGCGCAGTGGTTTGCACTTGCTCAGCGCTACCCTGATCTCGCAGAACGCCTTACCCGGGATCAAATCTTCGTTTGTAGAAAACAGATTCTTACCGATGTGCCATCCATCGTGGGTGATGTAACAGCGCTGCGAATTGAGGTGATGTATCGGCTTCTACTCTCGCTTGATATCGCGCCCGCAGAGGCCGATGAATCAGCAAAAATGGCATTCGAGGCCTTTATGGCAAAAAGAAATGACGTGATCCTGTTTCCAGAGACAATCCCCATGCTCGAAAACGTCTCGAAGTCATACACTGTTGTGGCCATTACTAATGGCAACGCGGATGTTTTTAAGACGGAGATCGGACCCTATTTCGACCTATCGATTCGCGCAGACAAAGCCGGAATAGCAAAGCCGGACAGGGGGATTTTCGACCTGACCTGGGAAAAACTTGGCTGCCAACCAAACGACGTTATCCATATAGGCGACAGTGTTGACAATGATATTCAGGGCGCGATCAATGCTGGAGTGACACCTATTTGGTACAACCCTGATAAAGAAAAAAACACGATAGGCGTGAATGAAGTGAGAGCCCTATCAGAGCTCCCTTCAGTGATTCAGCAGATTAGCGACAGGCACTAAGGTGTCCGAAGCGATTGCTTAGATTGCTTCCTCTCCCGTTTCACCGGTGCGAGTACGAACGACCTGCTCCAACTCCGAAACAAAGATCTTGCCATCACCAACCTTCCCGGTACTAGCGGCAGAAATAATCGTGTCGACGATTTGATCTAGCTGTTCGGCCGACGTTGCTATCTCGAGCTTTAGCTTCGGGAGAAAATCGACAAAGTACTCTGCTCCTCTGTAGAGCTCGGTATGCCCCCGCTGGCGACCAAAACCTTTTACCTCGGTGACCGTTACCCCCTGCACACCAATCTCTGAAAGCGCACTTCGAACATCATCCAGCTTAAAAGGCTTAATAATTGCGGTGACTAACTTCATGAAAACCTCACACCTATTCTTTTTCTTAACGGCTGAGCGCCGTTGTCGCCAGAGCATGGCGTATGCGGCTGCGTTTATGAAGTAACGTGGCAGGAGTTAATGCTGCAGATAAAAAAACCCGGCAAATGAGCCGGGTTTCGATTCACAGGCTGACTAATCAGCGGTTCGCGACCGAACCTTTAGAACTGACCGCCTCAAGATCAAAGCGATCAGACTGCATGACCTTGGTCCATGCCGTAGCAAAATCACTAACGAACTTAGCCTCGCCGTCATCCGCTCCGTAAACCTCAGAGATTGATCGCAGCTCGGAACTCGATCCGAACATCAGGTCAACGGGGGTAGCTGTCCATCGACGATCCCCCGTCTTACGGTCAGTCGCAATGTAAACACCTGGGAACTCCGTTGATGCGGTCCACTCAACACTCATGTCCAGCAGATTCGCGAAGAAGTCATTACTGAGTTCGCCCTCGCGATCAGTTAACACACCATGTGACGAACCACCGGCATTAGCACCCAGTACGCGCAAGCCACCGGTGAGCACGGTCATCTCAGGCACTGTGAGGTCGAGCAAACTCGCCTTATCGATCATCGCGCCAACAGGTGACATGTAGTTGCGATCCGCATCGTAGTAATTGCGGAAGCCGTCAGCAACGGGCTCCAGCGCACCAAATGAAGCAACGTCGGTTTCAGCTTGCGATGCATCCATACGACCAGGTACGAACGCTATTTCCAGGTTATGGCCACGCTTCGCAGCCGCACTCTCAATAGCGGCCGCACCGCCCAAGACAATCATGTCAGCCATGCTGATTTGCTTGCCACTGCGAGCTTTCGCGTTGAATTTGCGTTGCACGCTCTCTAATGCAGAGAGTGTCGCTGCAAGTTCATCGGTATCGTTGACGTCCCAACTGTTCATTGGCGCCAAGCGAATTCGGGCACCATTGGCACCACCACGCATATCGCTGTCCCGATAGGATGACGCTGAAGCCCAGGCCGCTTTGATCAGAGCTGTCTCGCTCACTCCCGACTCAAGAACCGCCTTCTTAAGCTTCTTCACGTCTTTAGCATCAACTAACGCGTGATCAACCGAAGGGATTGGATCTTGCCAGAGAAGCACTTCAGCTGGCACATCTGAACCCACATACCGAGCTCGAGGGCCCATGTCACGGTGAGTCAGTTTGAACCAAGCACGCGCAAATGCATCTTCAAACTCTGATGGGTTCTCGAGGAATCGCTTAGAGATTGCTCGGTAAGCTGGATCGGCCTTCAAAGACAAGTCTGTGGTGAACATGATCGGTGCATGCTTCACGTCCGCAAGGTGCGCATCAGGGACTGTATCCTCGGCCTGACCGTCCACGGGTACCCATTGGATGGCACCGCCAGGGCTTTTAGTCATTTCCCAGTCGAACGCGAATAGGTTTGCTAGATACATCATGCTCCAACGGGTGGGTGACGCAGTCCACGCACCCTCAAAACCCGATGTAACCGTGTCTTCTGAGTGACCTTTGCCGCAACGGTTGTTCCAGCCAAAGCCTTGCTCTTCCAGAGCCTCGCCTGCGGGCTCAACGCCCACACACTCGCCCGGCTTGTGCGCGCCGTGAGCCTTACCGAAGGTGTGACCACCCGCGATAAGCGCCACAGTTTCCGCATCATTCATGGCCATTCGACCAAATGTATCGCGAATATCGTGCGCCGCCAGCGCTGGATCTGGGTTGCCATTGGGACC
>PKCZ01000050.1 GCA_002862405.1 Pseudomonadota bacterium | reverse complement strand
TCTCCTGCGACAACGTTTGCGCACTTGGATTCAACGGTAGTACTGAGTCGTGACATTGCAGCGAAGGGTATCTACCCCGCGGTTGACCCACTCGATTCAACCTCGCGTCAGCTTGATCCGCTCATCATTGGTACCGAGCATTACGAAGTCGCCCGAGGTGTACAATCGGTACTTCAGCGCTACAAAGAACTGAAAGACATCATTGCGATCCTGGGTATGGATGAGCTGTCGGAAGAAGACAAAATGACAGTAGCACGCGCACGTAAAATTGAGCGCTTCCTGTCACAGCCATTCCACGTGGCCGAAGTCTTTACCGGCTCTCCCGGTATCTATGTGTCACTGAAAGACACGATTGCGGGCTTCAAGGCGATTTTGGCAGGTGAGTATGATCACCTTCCTGAACAGGCGTTCTACATGGTTGGCTCTATTGAGCAGGCTGTTGAGAAAGCCGAGAAAATGAGCGCTTAATCGGAGGCGTCAATGGCACTGACCATTCACTGCGATATCGTTAGCGCAGAAGCTCAAATCTTTTCAGGCCTCGTGGAAATGTTGGTTGCCAATGGTTCTAATGGTGAGCTGGGTGTCACCTATGGGCACACTCCGTTACTGACCGATCTAACGCCCGGCACCGTTCGGGTGGTGCTCCAAGGGGGTGAGGAAGAGGTCTATTACGTTTCTGGTGGTTATCTCGAAGTGCAAGGCGATGTCGTCACCATCCTTGCGAATACGGCTGTTCGAGGTGGTGACCTCGATGAAGTGGCTGCTGAAGAAGCCCGAAAAGCGGCAGAAGAAGCACTCGCCAATCAGAGCAGTGAGCTCGATTACGGTCGTGCATCCGCGCAGCTAGCCGAGGCGGCTGCCCAGTTGGCCACCCTCAGAAAACTCAAGAATCGCGCCGAGCGTTAAACCCCGCTCCGATTACCCCTTGCGAGCTGTCGTTTTTGTCTGACCAAAACTCTTTGGAATTTTTGCCATAGTAGTTGTCATATGGCTGTGCGATGCTTTTAGGACAGTTCACGATTGATGTCCGAATGCTCGAAGTCATTGTTCTTGCCGCAGGTCGCGGCACTCGCATGAAATCCGAATTACCAAAGGTACTCCACCCGATTGGTGGTAAACCCATGGTGGCGTGTGTGCTTGATACGGCTCGCCAACTCGGAGCAGAGCGCATCCATGTGGTTGTTGGTCACGGCGCATCGCAGGTATCTGATGCAGTAGCAGCGCCTGATGTTGAAATCTATGTACAGTCTGAGCAGCTGGGTACCGGGCACGCGGCGCTACAAGCTGCCCCCTCTTGCCATGCCGATAGTACAGTTCTTGTCTTGTTTGGTGATGTTCCACTTTTGTCGTCTGGTATTCTGGCGGATGTTGTTTCTGCGGCTGAAACGCAACCGACACTGTTAGCCGCAACGGTGGAAGACCCCTCGGGTTACGGTCGGGTTATCCGAAGCACGGATGGTAGTTTTGCTCGGGTGGTTGAGCAGAAAGATGGTTTACCTCACGAGCTAGAGGTGACAGAGGTCAATACCGGTGTCCTTGCCGCTCGTGGAAGTGAGTTAGTCGCCTGGCTTGGCCAAGTAAAGAATGACAACGCTCAGGGTGAGTTCTATTTACCAGATGTGTTGAGTCTTGCGCTGCAGGATGGGAAAAAGGTGAGTGTCGTGGTGACCGATAAGTCGAATGAAATTTCAGGTGTGAACGATCATGCACAACTTGAGGCGCTAGAGCGGGCACATCAAAGGCAAAAGGCCGATGAGCTGATGGCTGCAGGTGTACATGTCATGGACGCGAGTCGCTTGGATGTTCGTGGCAGCCTGGTGTGTGGCACTGATGTGGTGCTCGATGCGAATGTGTTGATCGAAGGCGAGGTTCGCCTAGGTAGTGATGTGGTGATTGAGGCCAATTGTGTACTTAAAGACTGTGTTATCGGCGATGGCACTATCGTGCGTTCGTTTACGCATATTGAAGGCGCGGCTGTTGCAGCGCATTGCCAGGTCGGGCCTTACGCGCGCTTGAGACCCGGCGCTGATCTGGGCGATGGGGCGAAAGTCGGTAATTTCGTTGAAGTGAAGAACAGTACGTTTGGTGCTGGTGCTAAAGCAAATCACCTCGCGTATGTCGGCGATGCCAACGTGGGCTCAGGATCAAACATTGGTGCCGGAACGATCACCTGTAACTACGACGGGGCTAATAAGCATCGCACAGAGCTGGGTGACAATGTCTTTATCGGCTCAAACAGCACGCTTGTTGCACCGCTTACAGTGGAGAACGATGGCTTCGTTGCCGCGGGCTCTACTGTCACGTCAAAAGTCGGCAAATCGCAACTCGCCGTTGGAAGAGCGAAACAGCGCAACATAAACGGGTGGAAGCGCCCCCAAAAACCCAAGCGGTAGGAATTTGTTATGTGTGGAATAGTCGCCGCGGCAGCTGAGCGAGAAGTGTCCGAAATTTTGCTAGAGGGCTTGAGAAGGCTCGAGTATCGAGGTTACGACTCAGCGGGCATGGCGTTGATCGATACCGACCATGCGCTCCAGTTGCATAAATATTCGGGAAAAGTGAAAGCGCTTGAAGACGCTAATGCGCTTAATCCTATTGTCGGGTGCCGCGGTGTCGCGCATACCCGGTGGGCGACTCACGGCGAGCCGACCTCTGCGAATGCGCATCCACATATATCGGGCGACCGCGTTGCGCTGGTTCACAATGGCATCATTGAGAACCATGATCGCCTTCGCGATGCCTTGCGCGCTCAGGGCGCAGAGTTTCGGTCAGAGACCGATACCGAGGTTATTGTTCACCTGATTAATACCAGCCTGGAACAGGGTGCCTCGCTGTTCGACGCGGTTCGAGAAACCGTGGCAAAATTGGAGGGCGCTTATGCGATTGCGGTGGTAGACACTGAGCACGAAAACGAGGTCGTCGTTGCGCGCGAGGGCAGTCCCCTGGTACTAGGTGTGGGTATTGGTGAGACCTTCGCGGGCTCGGATACGCTAGCACTTCGGCAAGTCACGGACACCTTTGTGTATCTCGAAGACGGCGATTTTGCCGTTCTGAAGCCGAGCGGTTTTCAAATCTTTGATGAGTCAGGTGCACCGATTACGCGTGAAAAAACGCGCTTGAAGGGCGGTGATAATCAAACCGACAGAGGTGAGTTTGAGCACTACATGCTCAAAGAAATTTACGAGCAGCCGGATCGACTTCGAGACACATTAACCTTTGACGCACTCGATGATTCGTTGTTCGGCGATCAGGCCGCAGCCATTTTTGACCAGGTGCAGGCGGTTCAGATTATTGCCTGTGGAACGAGCTATCACGCGGGCCTTGTTGCGCGTCACTGGCTTGAGGCGATTGCGGGCGTGCCGTGCCAAGTCGAGGTTGCCTCTGAGTTCCGCTACCGGCGCTCGGTTGCCCTGCCCGGTACCTTGGTGGTGACAATCTCACAGTCGGGAGAGACCGCCGACACGCTTGCGGCCATTAAGCATTTGCCTGATGACTATGCGCTCGCGAAGTTAGCCATCTGCAATGTCGATCACAGCGCCATTGTTCGCGCCAGCGATCTCGTATTCCTCACTAAAGCGGGCCCTGAAATTGGCGTGGCCTCGACCAAAGCATTCACCACTCAGCTGGCAGTACTGATGGTGCTCATGGCCTGCATTGCCCGGCGCCAAGCAAAGAACGCGTTGGATGAGTCCTTGGTTACGCAGGCCATCGCGGAAATCCCGGCGGCTGTGGAAGCGACAATCGCTCAGGATGCCAAGATAAAAGCGCTGGCCAGTCACTTCATTCAACGGAATCATGCGCTGTTTCTTGGGCGCGGGGTTTACCACCCTATCGCTATGGAAGGTGCGCTGAAGCTTAAGGAAATCTCCTATATCCACGCTGAGGCTTACCCAGCGGGCGAATTGAAACACGGCCCATTAGCTTTGGTTGATGACAAGATGCCGATCGTGGCCGTGGCCCCGAAAGACGATCTTCTCGAAAAGCTGAAGTCTAATCTCGAAGAAGTTCGCGCACGTGGTGGTCAACTGTTTGTGTTTGCCGATCAGGCCGTTATTTACGAGAGTGGTCCAGGAGTCACGGTTATTGATGTGCCGTCGGTTTCAGAGTTGGCAGGCCCGATTGTTTACACGGTGGTACTGCAGTTGTTGTCTTACCATGTGGCTGTGGCCAAGGGCACCGATGTTGATAAGCCTCGCAACCTGGCAAAGTCAGTGACGGTTGAGTAGGTTGAATCGACATTAAACAAGGGGGACAAGGTGAATCAGACAGCAGTAAATGATAAGAATTTCGTACTTGTAGCAACGTTCTGTTTTTTACTCGGTGCGTTTGGGGTACATCAATTTTACTGCGGTAAAATAATATCAGGCGTTTTGATGGTGTTCACTATCGGCGGACTCGGTATATGGGCGTTAGTAGATTTTGTAATTGTGTGTTTTGGCGAGTTCACTGACTCTCAGGGCATAAAAATTAAATACGCTGGATCAAATTGAACGAGAACGTTCGACGTTTCTACATGTCATTTCACAAGGGGTTTCAGGTCAGAGATCCAAATGTCTGTTCTGTTCCAATCAATGACCGTCGAGTAAGCCCTGAAATGAAAAATAAGCTAATCGTTAGTCAATCCATCCGGTGGGCGACGGCTTTACTCGTGGTGGCGTTGGGAGCCCAATACACATTGTTTTTACTGGTCCTTCTCGCCATGGTCGCAGTGGTCAACCTCAATAAGAACAGTTGATGTATCGGATGAGAGCCCCCTTATGGGGTTCCACCTCCCCCACTCTTTGACCATTTTCTGTCTGGACCCAACATTGTTCTCAGGTATACTCGCCGGTTTCCATTTTCTAGCGCACTAAATTAGCGGCGCCAAATGAGGAAATGCATGGCAAATCCCGTTGTTGGCATCATCATGGGGTCACGCTCCGATTGGGGTGTGATGGAGAATGCAGCTCAGACACTGGATGAGCTGGGCGTTGCCTATGAGGCAAAGGTTGTCTCCGCCCATCGAACCCCTGACCGTTTGTATGAGTACGCAAGGGCAGCCCGTGATCGTGGTTTAAAGGCCATTATTGCTGGCGCAGGCGGAGCGGCTCATCTGCCTGGCATGGCGGCCGCGATGACACCCGTTCCAGTTTTGGGTGTGCCGGTTGATGCCACTGTGCTGCAGGGTGTGGATGCCCTGATGTCGATTGTTCAGATGCCGAAGGGCGTGCCGGTTGCAACGTTTGCAGTTGGCAAGCCGGGAGCCGTCAATGCAGCGTTGTTCGCTGCAGCGATGCTGGCCAATGATGATGTGGCCATTCGCGATGCTTTGGACAGCTACAGGGAAGCCCAATCTTCGGGTGTTCCTATTAACCCCTTCGACTGAAAGCGATAACGCAAATGATAAAGGGACGCCTTGGCATTATTGGTTGTGGTCAGCTGAGCCAGATGCTGGGTGAAGCCGCAAATCGGTTGGGTTTCAGCGTGTCCTATCTCTGTGTTGACGAGACACCGGTCGTTGCTGGCCTTGGCCCAATCTACTACCCAGATCAGCTAGATGAATTCCTAGCTGCATGTGATGCCATTACTGTAGAAAGAGAGAGTCTTCCTGACTTTATGTTGCGCCAAGCGGCGAACATCGGTTTGGCGCCTAACTATGATGCCTTAGTGACGCTGAGGGAGCGCGACACGCAAAAGGCGATGCTTGATGAGCTCAACATACCCACGTCGCCTTGGTCCCTTGTATCCACACCCGATCAACTTGAATCAGCCCTAGAGGCGCTTCCGGGACAATACGCCCGCTGCAAGCGGACCTTGGGCGGCTATGACGGTGGCGGCCAGTGGCGTGTTGATCAAAACACCCGGGAGGTCATCCCCGCCGACGCTTACCCCGTTATTGCCGAAGCCGAAATTACCATCGACCGTGAATACGCAATCATTATTGGGAGAGACCGGCAAGGCAACACGGCTTGTTATCCTATGACCGAGAATGCCATGCGCGACGGTATTTTGATTGGTAGTTATGTGCCGTCCGGTATCGATACAACATTGGCCGATTTAGCTGCTGACTATGCCAAGCGCTTAGTCGATGCCATGGACTATGTGGGTGTTTTGGCGATTGAGTTTTTCCTTACCGACTGTGAACTCATCGTTAATGAAATTGCCCCTCGGGTGCACAATACGGGTCACTGGACAATTGGCGCTGTTGGCGCAGATCAATTCACTCAGCATGTGAGTTGCGTCATGGGTGAGCCGGTGCGTGAGCCTTCGTTTACTGAATCTGCATCAATGGTCAATCTACTGGATGACGAGCTCCCGTCACATATGCCAGAGGGTCCTATTCGTGCGTTGATTCAGACGTATGGAAAGGGTGTACGAAAAGGACGAAAGCTTGGCCACATGACGTTGATTGGCCCGGACGTTGATCTGGTTAGAGCGCAGGCGGCAAAGCTAATTGCAGAATTACACGGCGATTGACCATGTCTGCTGACGCGGGTTCGGCTGCAGAGGATGGATCGGTTTTCAGGCTTCCCTTGCAGACCGAACGCTTCTTTCTCGAGCCATTAACCCCAAAAGACTTCAATGCCTTATATGCTGTAGCCAGTGACCCGCTGTTGTGGGAGCAGCATCCAGAAGCTGATCGGTGGAAACGCTCCAAGTTTCGGCACTTCTTTCAGGACGGTCTTACAAATGATTTGGGCTGTTTTGTCATCAAAGAGAAGCGAAGTGGACGGCCTGCTGGCTCCATACGATTCTATGGATTCAATGAAGCTGATCGGTGTATCGGGATTGGCTCCACCTTCATTGCTCGAGAGCTCTGGGGCACGGCAGCTAATCGGGAGATAAAAGAAGCGATGCTAATGCGCGCATTCAAGGTGGTTGGCCGGTTTTTTTGATATCGGACCTCAAAATTTCCGGTCTATCGCCGCCGTTACGGAGTTGGGTGCAGTCTTCAGTCACGACGAATCTGACAGCAAAGCGGTCTACATGTTATCAAAGCAACAGTGGTTCAAAACTTTCAGAGTTTGTTAGGTAGAGGCATCGCTTCATGAACAAAACACCCGTGCCCATAAGCTTCGCTAAGAAGTTTGAGTGTTTCACCGAGCAGTGGTCACCCAAAGTGGTGGCAGAAATGAATGACTACCAATTTAAGTTGGTGCGGCTCGAGGGTGATTTTGTTTGGCATGACCATCAGGACACGGATGAAACATTCATCGTTTTGGAAGGTACGTTAGTGATTGAGTTTCAGGACGGTACAGTCGAGCTTGAGGCAGGTCAGATGTTGGTTGTTCCAAAGGGAGTGCCGCATCGCCCCAGGGCATCTACAGAGGCAAAGGTGCTTATCGTTGAGCCCAAGGGTGTTATCAATACCGGCGACGCCGAATCGCATATGACGGCACCACTAGATGACTGGCTTTGAAATCGAGTAGGAGTGGGTATGTGGTTAACCTGTTGGCCGCCTTAGGGCTTTTTTACTCGGGCTTTGTGCACACCTTCTGGGGTAACGATCCGTATCTTGGTTGGGCCATCACGATAATCGCGGCCTTCATATTGGCGGAGCCTTTGCTGGCGGTCATGGGGCCTCTCGGACTCACAGGTCGGCGCCGGCGTTGGGTCGTTATTGGTACATTTTTATTGGTGTCGTGGGTGTCGCTAGGGGTTGGGGAGCTTCCAGAGAAGACCCAAATGATGCTGGATAACTTGCGAATGCCGAAGATAACCGGCGTTTAGTTGACGGTTTTACGAAGTCGGGCATTACGAAAGTCACTGTCTTTGAGCTGCGCGACAATCGCATTGCCTTTGGCTTCGCTCTCAATCCCAACGACTTGCACGCGGTAGAAAAGCTCACCCGATTGCGATTCCACGGCAACCTTCGCTTCCAAGCCTTGTTCCACCAACTCATTAATAACCGAATCAGCCCGCTCTCCTTTGTCATAGGTGTCCACGAACACAAACGAGTTATTTCGCATAGGCAGTTGCTTGAGGCGAACCGGGCGTTTTGCTGCCGTCGGCGCAGCTGCCGTGGAGGCGATGGTTTGTGCTTTTGAGTTTGCAGGCCTCGAAGCGCTGCTGGGTGACTCCTCGGCTTTCCCTAACCAGTAGGGCCCGGCGTTTGTTTGCGCTGATATCCATTCGGAGGCTTGCCCAGCCAAGGCCTTCGAGGCAAAGCCAGCCGCTCGAACGCGGTAGTAGTCTCGACCATTGACTCTAGCACTGGCCACGGAAATGTTTAGCGGTCTAAGTGTGTCTCGTAACGCCGCTGCACGGTCGTTGGCCGTTGCGCGGGAAGTATGACTCGCCAGATTAACAAACCACGGCCCGCCCGCCTGCCTGGGTGGCTCCAATATGGGTGACATGGGCTTTACGGGCTGGCTGGGTGCCGCTTCTTGTCGTTGAGCGATTGCCTTGATCGCACGCTCAGCCTCCCGGTTTTTGAGCAACTCGTTTTCTTCGGTGAGCGCTTCGGTTTGTGCTTTCAGAGACACAATCTCGCTTCGGAGTGCTTCGCTGTCTGCTGCCAATGCATTGTCTTCCGACGCCTTTTCATTCTCCACTCGTTGCAGTGATCGAATGGTGTCTTTTAGGTCGGCAATTTCCGCACTGTAAGAGCTTTGCGTATCGACCCATAGACCGGTCATGGCGGCAGCGGCAACAAATCCAATAACGGCAAGGGCCCACGGCAGTTTAGCATTACCGCTGGCAGATTTAGCGGTAGCCGTGTGATCGGTAAGGAATGCGGCAGAGTCACTAACGTCGTCGGCATAATTCTCATCGTCATCCTCTCCCAGGTCGTCACTGTCATCCGCCGTAACGTCATCTGAGTCCGAGTCCGTTTCGCTGGCAGGGGGTACCTCGAAGTCATCATCCTCCAGCCAATCGGTACTCTCGTCGATGTCATCTTCGTAGTTGTCAGATGATTTCGGCTTCATCCCTTCCGACCAGTCAGCTGGTGGCGTGAGTACGCGTTTTTTGTCGTCGTCGTTGTCGTCCATGGTCTGCTCTCCTGCACCTGATGAGAGATTAGCAGAAAGCCCAGATAAACGCGGTGTGTAGGCCGTCGTAAATGGCGCTTTCTAGTACACTGTGTCCCATGGATGTGTCAGATATTCTTGATGGCCTTAACGAGGCGCAGCGTGCAGCGGTAGCGGCAGAGCAAGGTAATCAACTGGTGCTGGCGGGCGCGGGGTCGGGTAAGACGCGTGTGCTGGTGCACCGCATTGCCTGGCTCATCAGAGCCGAGGGTTTTTCGCCTTACTCTGTCATGGCCGTGACCTTTACCAATAAGGCCGCTCGAGAGATGCGGGGCCGGATTGAAGAGATGCTTGGGCGGCCGACGCATGGTTTATGGATTGGTACATTCCATGGTCTTGCGCATCGCCTTCTGCAAACCCATTGGGCTGAAACCGGACTCCCCCAAAATTTCCAGATACTCGATAGCGATGATCAGCTGAGACTCGTCAAGCGTGTTTGTCGTGAGCTGGGGCTCGATGAGTCGAAGTGGCCGCCTAGACAGGCGCAGTGGTTCATCAATGGTCAAAAAGACGAAGGCTTGCGCGCCCAACATATTGAGCCGCCCATGGGCGATCTCTACACCAAAACGATGGTGCACATTTACGAGGCTTACGAGGCGGCTTGCCAGCGTGGCGGTTTAGTCGACTTTGCGGAACTATTACTGCGTGCACATGAACTTTGGTTGAAGTCGCCGGAGACCCTGGCGCATTACCAAGAGCGCTTCAACATTTTACTGGTGGATGAGTTTCAGGACACGAACTCCATTCAATATGCCTGGCTGAGAGTGCTTGCCGGCGATGCAATCCCGGTTGTTGCCGTGGGCGACGATGACCAGTCCATCTATGGATGGCGTGGTGCAAAGATCGAAAATATTCAGCGATTTACGCAGGACTTTATGGGCACCCAAACCGTTCGTCTCGAGCAGAATTATCGTTCAACTAAGACGATTCTTGATGCGGCAAACGGCGTGATATCGCACAACGCCGGTCGGTTGGGTAAGGACCTCTGGACGGATGGTGAGGACGGCGACCCCATTAAGCTTTATGCCGGCTTCAACGAACAGGACGAGGCGCGGTTTATTGTCGAGCAGATTCAGTCGTGGACTGATGAAGGCAATCCGCGCAAATCCAGCGCCATTTTGTATCGATCAAACGCGCAGTCTCGCGTTATTGAAGAAGCACTTATCCGTGTGGGACTCCCGTACCGCATTTACGGCGGTCAGCGCTTCTACGAGCGCCTCGAGATTCGCAACGCACTGGCGTACATGCGATTGATCATTGGCCGCGGAGACGACCCTGCGCTGGAGCGCATTATCAATACGCCTACCCGCGGTATTGGCAGTAAGACAGTCGACGACTTGCGTGCGATCGCTCGGGAAAACAATGTATCGATGTGGCAGGCAATCGGGCTTGCCCAACAAAACGGTTTGCTTGGGTCGAGAGCGCGATCATCACTGGCGGGATTTGCCGCCTTAATTAACGAGCTGGATAGCGAGACGGTAGAGCTTCCCCTTGAGGAAATGGTGGAACACGTTATCCATCGAACGGGCTTGATTGAGTTTCACAAGGCAGAGAAGGGGGAGCGAGGACAGGCGCGGGTGGAGAACCTCGAAGAACTGGTTTCAGCAGCTAAGACCTTTAGAGCTGAGGACGACTCGTTGTCTCCACTTCAACAGTTCCTCGATAGTGCTGCGCTTGATGCGGGTGACAGCCAGGCGGATCCTTACGAAGACAGTGTCCAAATGATGACGCTGCACTCCGCTAAGGGCCTCGAGTTTCCGCTCGTTATTTTGGCTGGACTGGAAGAGAACTTATTTCCGCACCGAATGTCGGTAGAAGAGCCAGGTCGTTTGGAGGAAGAGCGGCGACTAGCGTATGTCGGGATCACCCGGGCGCAGCAGCGTTTGCTAATTACCTATGCAGAGAGCCGGCGCTTGCACGGTAGCGAGACCTATAACACGCCGTCCCGGTTCGTGCGGGAAATACCTGCGGACTTAATCGAGGAAGTACGTCTCCATGGGGGATTGACTCGGCCTCTTGCTGACCGGCTGCAGCAGCCGGTGGCTGCCTCAAACGAGTCGGGATTGTCTCTCGGTCAGCGTGTGACTCACCCTATGTTTGGTGAAGGCATGGTGCTTAATATCGAAGGTCGAGGTGCCAACGCGCGGATCGAGGTAAACTTTGCTGAAGGTAGTAAGTGGTTGGTTCTGCAATACGCCAATCTTCAAGCTTTGTGAGGTTTAGATGAAAGAGAGAACACTGTTACCGGTAGCCGTTGTAGGTCTTTTACTGCTCTGGGTTGGCACACTTGCACTCTGGACTGTTGAAGCTCAAATGAACGACGATGATGCCGGTCCCCGTGTCAGTGGAAGTGAGACCAGTATCGAATGGAAGCTGGTGACCACGTGGCCAAAGGGATTACCGGGCCTTGGATCGGCCCCAGAAAACTTTGCGCGTCGCGTGGGTGAAATGAGTAATGGTCGTCTGACGGTCCGAGTTTACGGTGCGGGTGAGGTAGTGCCCCCGTTCGAGGTATTTGATGCAGTCTCTCAGGGCGTAGCGGAAATGGGACACGGTGCCTCTTACTATTGGAAAGGCAAGATTCCCTCATCCGTGTTCTACACCGCCGTTCCTTTTGGTATGACCGCGCAGGAAATGAATGGTTGGTTACATTATGGCGGTGGACTTGAGCTATGGCGCGAGCTTTATGCCCCGTTTGGCGTGCGGCCATTTGCTGGTGGATCAACCGGGGTTCAAATGGCCGGTTGGTTCAACAGAGAGTTGAAGTCGGCGAGTGACCTTGATGGTCTCAAGATGCGCATTCCGGGCCTCGCTGGCGAGGTATTTGCCGCGTCGGGCGGCACCGCTGTTAGATTGGCGGGTGGTGAAATCTATACCTCAATGCAGACGGGTGTCATCGACGCCGTCGAGTGGGTTGGGCCCTATAACGATCGCACACTGGGTCTGATGGAGGTAGCTGAGTACTACTATTACCCGGGTTGGCATGAGCCGGGGGCCATGCTTGAGTTCACAGTGAATCAGGCGGCCTTCGATCGCTTGCCCGCGGACCTCCAAGCAATTGTTGAAGGCGCAGCGAGAGCCACAAACCAGGATATGCTCGATGAGTTCACTGCGCGCAACAATGAGTCCCTCACGACACTATTAGAAAAACATTCAACTAAGCTACGGTCATTGCCTGATGACGTCATGGACGTGCTTCACAGTAATGCCGTGATCGCCTTAGAGCAGCTCAAGAAAGACGACCCTATGGCGCAAAAAATTTCGGCTTCCTATGAGGCGTTTTTAGACGGTGTCCGGACGTATCACGAAATCTCCGAGCGCGCCTACCTCAATGCCCGAGATCGAGTGCTACCGCCTATTACGTTTACTGACCAGTAATCGTTCGCGTACGTTTCGCGTTATCGATGGCGACATAGATGAACTCGCCCTCGGTCACCTTAATTGGCTCGCCGTCGTGTTGGGAGTTGATCCACACCTCGATGAGCACACGCACTGAGCTCCGCCCAATGTCGAGAATATCGCAGTAACAGGTCACCACGGCACCGACGTGCACAGGGGTAAGAAACGACATGCCCTGAATCGCGACCGTTGCGACACGCCCGCCCGCTACCTCTGATGCAGCAACGCCACCCGCAATGTCCATTTGCGACAGCAGCCATCCACCAAAAATATCACCATTTGCGTTGGTGTCCGCAGGCATGGCAACCGTTTGCAGTGCGAGCTCGCCCTGTGGTCTTGGTGTTTCATCAATCAGATTCACCGCAGTCTCCTGGAGTCAGTGAGGTTGTGTCAGGGATGTACCGTTTATTGGCTACGTCAGATCAACGGCCAAGCGAGCTCGGTAACCAGGTGACGATATCCGGGAAGAGCCACAGCATGGCCAACAAGCCCAGCTGGATTAACACGAACGGGATGACTCCGCGGTAGATAGCACTCGTTGCGACCGATTCATCGGCTACGCCGCGCAGATAGAACAAGGCGAAGCCGAACGGCGGTGTCAGGAATGATGTTTGCAGATTGGCCGCGATCATGACACCAAGCCAGATGGGATCAAAGCCCATCGCCAACAAAATGGGCGCGACAATCGGCACGACAACAAACGTTATTTCGATGAAATCGAGAATGAATCCGAGTAGAAACATTACAAGCATCACGATCAAAAGTGCCATGTGCGGTCCGCCACCAAGTTCCTCAAAAAATGCTTCAATCAGTTCATCGCCACCGAAGCCCCTAAACACCAGCGAAAACAGAGCTGCACCGATGAGGATCAGAAAGACCATGCTCGTAGTTGTCATTGCAGAGCGCGCGATGTCTTTAAGTGTTTCCAAATCGAGCGCTGACTTGTAGGCCGCGAGGCACAACGCGCCGATGGCGCCAACACCTGCGGCTTCTGTCGGAGTTGCAGCACCGACAATGATGGAGCCTAAGACCACACCGATTAAAAGCAACGGGGGTAATACGGCCGCGAGGATAGAGGATTGGCCTCCATTACTTATTTCCTCTGGGGCTGGGCAGTCGGATGGATTGCGCCAAGCTACAAATAGAAGGTAGCCAAGGTATAGGCCAACTAGCACTAGGCCGGGTATCAGCGAGCCGACAAACAAGTCACCGACCGACACGGTTTGTGTATTGATAATGTCGTTTTGTAGCTGCGCCTGCTGATAAGCGGTGGACATGATGTCTCCTAGCAGAACGAGCGCAATAGATGGCGGAATGATTTGACCTAGTGTGCCCGTGGCACAGATAAGCCCGGTGGCGAGCGATGGGTTGTAGCCTGCACGAAGCATGGAGGGCAGCGCCAGCACGCCCATCGTCACAACCGTCGCACCGACAATGCCGGTGCTGGCGGCTAGGAGCGCACCCACCACGATAACGGATATACCCAGACCGCTGGTTCGATTCCCCAGACCGCTTGCCATGGCGGTAAGTAGCTCCTCTGCTATTTTGGCGCGCTCTAAGGTAACCCCCATAAGAATAAAGAGCGGCACGGCGATAAGTGTCTCATTTGTAATAGTGCCAAACATACGGCCCGACAGTGCAGCGACGAAGCTGGCATCGAAGTGTCCCGCAATCACGCCCACGGCGGCAAAGAGTAATGCGGTTCCGGCAAGCGTCAGTGCAACAGGAAAGCCAAAGAGCAGTAATACGCAGACGCTGCCGAACAGTGCGAGCGCTAATTCACCCTCAACCATCAGTGGGCATCTCGCTCAGCTCGATCAAGCCCTGGATGATAAGGCTCACAGCTTGAAGTACGAGCAGCAGCGCCATAGCTGGTATCAGCGTTTTAAGAAGGAATACCGCTGGTATGCCTCCCGGCTCAGGTGAGGATTCCATGATTGACCAGCTTTCCGACACATAGCCCCAGGAGCCAAACACGATGAGCGTGCAGAAAGGTAATGTGAACACGGTGTGGCCAATAGTATTCACCCAGTGCTTCTGGCGATCCGTGAAATTTCGATAAAAAACGTCAACCCGTACATGCTTGTCTGCAAGCAACGTTGGGGCCGCACCGAGCATGAATAAAGCGCCATGCAAATAGAGCACTGATTCCTGCGCTGCGATCGCACCCTGTCCAAACCCATAGCGCAGGATCACTACGGTAGTTGTGACTAGTGCCATGGCAATCGCCGCATACGCCACGGCATTGCCAACGCTGCGGCTCACACTATCGATTGTCTGCGCAAAAGTTGCCCAGTACTTCACTGTAATGACCCGTTCCTCAACACGACTTTGAAGGTTATCATCGTGTGAACATCAATTGCAGAGAGATTCACTGTGCTTACCGTACTGTCGCCAGCAAAAACACTGGATTACGAGACACCGTCTACAGCAGCGACCTCAACGACTCCGCGATTTATGGATCAGTCGGCCCTGTTAGTAGACGATGCTAGAAAGCTAGCTCCGGATGATATTCGGTCGCTTATGGGTGTGAGCGAGTCCATTGCGGACCTCAATCACGCGCGCTTCATGAACTGGCAGGAAGAGGCGAGAGCCGATAATGCAAAGCAGGCTGTGCTTGCGTTTAAAGGCGACGTTTACACGGGCCTTGAGGCAGACTCGATGAGCGAAAGTGATCTTGAGTTCGCACAGTCCAGACTGAGAATTCTATCTGGCCTCTATGGCCTGCTGCGGCCTTTGGACCTCATGCAGCCATATCGACTTGAGATGGGGCTTAAGTTTGCGAACCAACGTGGCAAGAATCTCTATGAATTCTGGGGTGATCGGTTGACGGATACCCTCAACGAAGACCTAGCCTCGGTGAATACTGACGTCCTGATTAATCTGGCTTCGAATGAGTACTTCAAGGCGGTGAAGCCAAAGGGCCTAAACGCTGACGTCATTACGCCGCAGTTCAAGGACCTTAAGAACGGTCAGTACAAGATGATTTCGTTTTTCGCCAAGAAGGCGCGAGGCGTCATGGCTCGTTACGTCATCGACAATCGAATTATTGATCCTGAGGCGCTCAAGGCGTTTAATGGATCCGGGTATTACTTTAGCGAGGAACATTCGAAAGGACCGCAATGGGTCTTTTTGCGTGACGAGGCGCCAGCGTAGTCGACGATATTAGGTGTTACGACTCCTGTTTAAAGGGTAGTAATTTCGAAGCCTCGTCCCGGTAGCGACGAACGTGATCACAGTCTCGCCGGCAAAAGTCGGCAACCGCGTCGTTTAACCGTGATTCGGCTACCCAGTGGTTCGAATATGTGAGTGTGGGCTCGAAGCCACGCTGTATCTTGTGTTCGCCTTGCGCTCCCGGATCGAAGCGGTCGATACCGCGCTCAATACAATATTCGATGCCACGGTAGTAGCAGGCCTCGAAGTGCAAGAAATCAAATTCCTTAAGGCATCCCCAGTAGCGACCATACAGCGTATCGTCATCAACGAAGTACAGCGCGGCGGCGACCGGCTTCTCGCCCTCGTGCGCAATGACCATGACGGTACTTTCGCCTAACTCAGGACACACCTTCGTAAAGAAGTCACCGGTCAAATAACCTTGGTGGCCGCTTCGTTTCAGATAGGTTGTCTGATAGCAGTAGTAAAAAAATGCCCAGTCTTCCTCGCTAATGTCGCTACCTGTTTTGGTAACAAGTTGTAGGTTCTGAGCCGCAATCGCTGCTCGTTCTTTCCTGAGGGCTTTGCGTTTTCGACTGTTGAAGGCAGAAAGAAAGTCATCAAAGTCTGAGTAATTGCGATTAAACCAATGGAACTGCGTAGTCATGCGCTGCATCAGGCCTGCGTTAGCCAGCTGTGTCGAGGTCGTTTCGTCCGGAAACAAAATATGCCAGCTCGAGATATTCTCGGATGCGCACCAGTCAGTGACAGCTGAGACCAACTCGCGCTGGGCATCAGGATGGTTGTTGTCTGTCCATAACCTAGGCCCCGTCGCTGGCGTAAACGGCACCCCGGTTACAAGCTTCGGGTAGTAGTCCAAACCGCTCCGGTGCCAGGCATCAGCCCATGACCAGTCGAAGACATATTCACCGTAACTGTGGCTCTTCAAAAATCCGGGTGCCAGGGCGATTGGATGATCATTATCCCAAAGGCCGAGGTGGCAGTTTTGCCAACCAGATTGACTGCCCGTGCTACCTGATGTTTCCAAGCCTTCGAGAAACCTGTGCGTGAGAAACGGGTAGCCAGTCGAGAACGA
>PKCZ01000024.1 GCA_002862405.1 Pseudomonadota bacterium | reverse complement strand
TGTAACCGTGTCTTCTGAGTGACCTTTGCCGCAACGGTTGTTCCAGCCAAAGCCTTGCTCCTCCAGAGTCTCTCCTGCAGGCTCAACGCCCACACACTCACCCGGCTTGTGCGCGCCGTGAGCCTTACCGAAGGTGTGACCACCCGCGATGAGCGCCACAGTTTCCGCATCATTCATGGCCATTCGACCAAATGTATCGCGAATATCGTGCGCCGCCAGCGCTGGATCTGGGTTGCCATTGGGACCCTCTGGATTTACGTAGATCAGGCCCATTTGAACCGCAGCGAGGGGGCTGTCTAGCTTGCGATCACCCGTGTAACGCTCGTCTGCGAGCATGACCTTTTCGGGACCCCAGTAAACCAGATCGGGTTCCCAGTCATCGGTACGACCGCCTGCAAAACCAAATGTTTTAAAGCCCATATCTTCCATCGCGACGTTGCCAGCGAGGATCATGAGATCTGCCCAGCTGACGCTGGCGCCGTAAGCCTTTTTGACGGGCCAGAGTAGACGACGTGCTTTGTCGAGGTTGCCGTTATCGGGCCAGCTGTTGAGCGGCTCGAATCGCATCTGACCACCTCCAGCACCACCTCGGCCATCGGCCACACGGTAAGTACCTGCGCTGTGCCAGGCCATACGGATAAAGAAGGGACCGTAATGACCGTAATCAGCCGGCCACCAGTCTTTAGAGTCTGTCAGCGTTGCACGGATATCGGCCTTCAAGGCGTTGAGATCAACCTGAGCAAACGCTTCCGCGTAATTAAAGTCCGCCCCGTAAGGATTTGACTCAGGTGCGTGCTGACGCAGCGGAGTCAAGTCAATACGATCAGGCCACCAAAACTTAGGGGGCTTGGCAAACGTGTTTTCTGCCTGGACCGGTGCCGACATTGCGGTGAAAATCGCGAGGCCTGCAACGGCGAGCTTGAGAGCTTTCATAAATACCACCTCCAAAAGAGACTTATTGTTTTTTTTGTAAAGAGACGAAAACCAGTTCTCCCAGGCGACTACTGTAGTCCTATTATCGATGTCGTTCCAATCGGAATAGCTGTCTAACTCGATCGAAATTACTGATCAGTTGTTCGAACAAGTAGATAGGCTGTCAAAACGGGTAGAACTTAGCCACTCTTCACGCTCCTGGATTGCTCTTGAAAGATCCCGTCAACGCGGTGTTGAAGAGTGTCAACGCGGCCTCGGTGAACTGGAACATATTTTCTTCGCGGTTCTCTGAGCTTGTCTCCACCGTAATAGACATATTAATGGGCCCACTGATCCCAATAACGCTGGTGCCAGGCGCATGTCCATAAGGCGTTCCTTTTGGCCCTGCAGCGCCGAGCTCCGCGATGCCCCAAGTGGCATCAAGTTTCAGTCTTGCAGCATGAGCGAACTCAGCCACCATAGGCTCCGTCAGGGGTTTGAGCTCTTTGAGCTTGGTCATATCGAGGTCAAGAAAGGCGTGCCGCGATTCGCGGGTGTAAATAACGCTGCCGCCGCGAAAGTAGCTGGATGCGCCAGCAACAGACAAAAGGTTTGCCGCGATAAGTCCTCCGGTCGAGGACTCGGCGATTGAGACAGACTGTCCACTGGCAACAAGTTTGGAAGCAATGGCCGCGCAAACACTTGAGAACATGGAGGCATCCCTTACGATCTGAGAAAGACGACACGCTAACCCTAAAGGCCATTGTTTGCTACACGAGATATCCTCGAATGTGACTTAAAGGTGGGAGTCAGAAGCGAAATCCAAAAGTGGGCTTTTTTAAGGGCGGGTAACAAAAAAGGGGGAGCAAAGCTCCCCCAACGTCTCACTCAAACATCTAGCGGGCGGTTTAAGCCTTAAATTCTGGGTACGCCTCGAGCCCACACTCGGCGATATCTGAACCCATCTCTTCCTCTTCATCGGAAACACGAACCGGCATCACGAAGCCGATCAACTTGAAAGTGAGGAACGACGTGACAAATACCCAAACGAAAATCGTCGCGCCACCAATCAGCTGTCCCGAAATACTTGCGTCTGAATTGGTGAAGGGGACCGCTAACAGACCCAACAGCCCTACAGTTCCGTGGACCGAAATCGCACCAACAGGGTCGTCTATCTTTAGCTTGTCTAGCGTGACAATCGATCCAACCACCAGAGCACCACCTAAACCACCAATAAAGGTAGCCGCTAATGGCGATGGAGTATCCGGACCGGCCGTAATCGCTACTAGGCCGGCCAAACAGCCGTTTAGTGCCATAGTCAGGTCAGCCTTGCCGAACGCAGCTTTTGCGGCCAAAAGTGCAACAATGCAACCCCCCGAGGCAGCAGCGTTTGTATTTAAAAAGACGACCGCGACCGAATTTGCGTCGCTGACTGTCGCGGTGGCAAGTACCGATCCACCATTAAAACCAAACCACCCCATCCACAGGATAAATGTTCCGAGGGTTGCAAGCGGCATATTGGCGCCAGGCATGGCATTTACAGATCCATCTGCACCGTACTTACCCTTTCTCGCTCCGATTGTTAATACGCCCGCTAGCCCCGCCGCGGCACCAGCCATGTGCACGATTCCTGACCCAGCAAAATCTAGGAAACCAAGGTCGCCAAGTGTGTACAAACCAAACACCGGATTTCCGCCCCAGGTCCATGAACCTTCCATTGGGTATATGAACGCAGTCATCACGACCGCGAAAATCAAAAATGCAAATAACTTCATTCTTTCAGCCACGGCGCCGGACACAATTGACATTGCAGTTGCGACAAACACTACCTGAAAGTAGAAGTCGGCAGACGGAGCATAGCCGGCCGGCTCTTCCGCACCCGCAACTCCATCAGCCATCAGGCCATCCAAGAAGATACCTCCGCCATACATGATGTAGTAGCCGACAACCATGTACATGGTGCAAGCGATAGCGAACAACACGACGTTTTTTGTCAAAATCTCTGTCGTGTTTTTAGTGCGGACAAGTCCGGCTTCTAACATCGAAAAACCGGCCGCCATCCACATAACTAGGGCGCCGCACACCAAAAAATAAAAGGTGTTAAGGGCATAACTTAATTCTGCTGTTGCTTCCATAATTTTTTGTCCTTTCTGTGTTTAGAGCGCCGCTTCGCCGGTCTCACCGGTGCGAATGCGCACTGATTGCTCGAGAGACGTCACAAAAATTTTGCCGTCCCCAATGTTTCCGGTTTGAGCAGAAGCAGAAATCGCCTCTATCGTCTGCTCCACCATCTCCTCTGAGACGGCAACCGCGATTTGCGTTTTCGGTAAGAAATCGACCACGTATTCAGCTCCCCGATAGAGCTCCGTGTGCCCTTTCTGCCGCCCGAAGCCCTTCACTTCGCTAACTGTGATGCCCTGTACACCGATTGTTGACAGCGCCTCGCGGACGTCGTCTAACTTGAAGGGCTTTATGACCGCGGTTACCATCTTCATTTGCTTCTCTCCGTTGTAATACCCGAACTTGCTGGCGCCTTAAAGGCTTTTGCCAATCGAGAGAATCAAAGCAGCATCAGCCCAGTCATAACCGTAGGCGTCTTCCTTGTCCAGATCGGTGTCCTCATACGTAATCGCAAAATCGAGGCCACTGGCTGAGGTAGACAACGCCACTGACCAGTTCATGTGTTCAGTTGCGCCGTCCAAGTAGCCAGCTTCGTCGTAATCGCCAGAACCTACGAGTAAATCCAGAGCCACGCTTTCAGAGAGCGCCATGCTGTAGGTGGCATAGGTGTATGTAAACTTGCCAGTTTCTCCCCAATACTCATCGGAGTAGTTCATACCAATGCCGAAATCACCAAAACTCAAAGAGCCGTAAATCTCACCGTAATCGCCGAGCAACCCTTCGTCCTGAGGGTAGTCGTAGTAGATGTAGCCGATATCGAAAGAAACACTGTCGCTGATGTCGGAAGCGAAGCCCGCATAGTAGTCGAGTTCAATACCACCATTGAGGCCGCCACAGGTATCGATCGCGCAGTCAAAGTCGACGGCTGCGCCCCATGTGCCGATGTACGCACCATTGTCAAAAGCTACATCGAAACCGCCCTGCACTGACGGAGCGCTATCTGACTGCGATATGCCGCGAAACTTATAATCCGTTGTTAGAGCGATGTTACCACTAACTTCCGCTCCGAATGCCTGTGAAATAGGGAATGAAACTAGGGCTGCTGCGAGGGCCACTTTTTTTAAAGACATTATCTTCTCCTTTATTTAAGACAAATCCAGGAGGCAACATCCCGCGCTGCTCCTTTGGACTAGTTTGTCCTTGCGAGTGGCGCGCCAATAAATGTAAATCTAACAAAAACATAAAGTTATCATAATTTTAGTCCGCCTAGAATGGTGATCAAAAGCCAGATTGCACCACGATAGTGCGAGTCGAAATCACTGATGCGCAAAAATGATGCGACACCGAGATCCTAAATTTAGTTAACCTGTAATTTTTTGAGAAGAGACACATGACATGAGTGATGGGAAATCTAAACCTGACCCAACTAAATCAAAATCATCAACGCTCGGCGATATGTTAGTGGACGGTAAATCGTTGGCTGACGATGTAGCGGATAACGCAAAGGCGGTTGCGCGAGTAGCCCTGGGGAATCTCGGTGTTGTAAGTCGTGATGAATTTGACGGTCAAGTCGCAATGTTGAGGACGACGAGAGCGCGCGTGGAGCAGTTAGAGTCTGAGATTTCGAAACTGCTTATAAAAATCGATGAACTCCAAAGCCAATCGCGCGATTGAAATAATCGCGACTGGCTCCTTTAGCTGCTGACTTTTTTTTGGCAACGCCTGATCGTGCAAAAAGGCTTGACCTTTCCCAATTTAGCGTTGACCATATTGTAGCCCTTAGGGTTAAACACGTTCATCTGGCATGAGTAAGAGTAGGTCAGACGGAAGTAGGCAGATAAAACTACATCTCTTCAAAAAGAGAGCTTCGCATCAAGCGTCTGCTTGTTGCAGTAAACAATCTACCGAAGGAACGCATTGAAAGAAGGTGTGTTGTCGTAAGGCAGCGCGTGTTTAATCAATCGTAATGTTGGAGGTTGACATGACTTCATGCACTTATCGTGGCGCAGAGTATCACCCATCTCAGAAGGCAGGCACCCAAATTTTGGGCGCGGGCGTGTATCGAGGTGTAAGTTGGAAGCGCCGCTCTATGAAGCCTGCTGCTAACCCAGAAAGAAATCTTATCTGGCGCGGCACAACTCATACAAAGTAAAGACCATTTGGTCGTCTCGCTCAACAAAACAAGGGGTCCATGAATGACCCCTTTCTCTAGCTTTGTTACACAAATACGGAATGACTGCTAACGGTATAGCAGCTAATCCCATATTTCGAACTTTACTACGGGCGACGCTGAGTTGAACGGAATTAGAGCCTAAAAAGGAGTAGCTTGAATCCGCAAACGTCAGCCGGATAGTTCTCTAATTTGCCGGATGCATCAGAAGCTCGTGACGTACTCCGCAAGATCTCGGATGTCGTCATCACTCAGCGCGGCGGCCTGTCCCCACATGAGCGCACTCTGAGCGCCAACCATCTCGTTTGCACGGTAGGCGGTCAGCCGTCCAACAATATAGTCGGCCTCGCGTCCTGCGAGCGCAGGGCCAATACCGCCGCCGCCATTGGGTCCGTGACATGCAGCGCAGCCTGCGTACTTTGCTTCACCGGGAAGCGAAGCCACCGCCGCATCAGCGACAGATGCGCCGCCGCAATCCTGTCCCGCGACACAGACGTTTGAAAATGACTTAATTCGGTCCGCAATTGCAGCACGTTGTTCATCTGTCTGCGCAAAAGCTGAAGCAGAGAGAGCTAGTATAGTGACTAAAAGGTATCGCATGGCTCTGGAAACTCGTTTGGCAATTTTTCTGGAGCGCGGAGTATACAGACTAAAGTGGTATCGAAAAAACTCGGTTGTCCAGATAATGCATATAACAATGACTTGTAGTACCCAGCTTCTGTTAGATAGCCACTGCAAAAAAAAACAGGCTATATGATTAAGACAGTGCACCCTAGACAGCGACCCAACCCCAATAGGACTCCTTATGAAACTTTACACCTTCGACCCTGCCCCCAACCCACAGCGTCTTAAGATGTTCATCGATTACAAAGGTATTGAGTTAGACGCCACGCAAGTCAACTTTCCGGAAGGCGAACAGCGAACCGATGCTTATAAGGCCGTTGTTCCCACGGGTACGGTTCCAGCACTCGTGCTTGACTCAGGGCGCGTACTAAGTTCCGTGTTTGCGATCACACAATATTTGGAAGCGCTGCACCCGGACAGTCCGCTTTTAGGGACGTCCGAGGAAGAACGAGCGCTTATCCTCGATTGGAATCACCGTATCGCTACCGATGTGTTCAAGGCAATTGCCGACCTCTTCCGAAACACGAATCCGGCATTTGCAGGGCGCGCGCTCCCCGGAACACTGGACACCGAACAAATTCCAGCGCTCGCCGAGCGCGGAAAAAGTCAATTATTGCACGCGCTGAACATCATGAATGATGAGCTTTCCTCCCGAGATTACGTGGCTGGTGACAGCTTCAGCATGGCGGACATCGACTTACTCGTATCACTGCATTTCGCTGGCTGGGCGGCAAAGGTTCAGCCCGATGAGTCACTCACCGCGCTATCTGACTGGCGTCAGCGAGCGCAAGCGGCCCTCGGCTGATATAGCACTAACGCATAAAGCACTGACGCATACAGCACTGATGTAAAAAGAGAAACGTGGATCCGTGTTACTAGGCCAACAGACATCGCGATCGGGTATGCGGATCTCAACACTTTGGATCGGGCTCATCGCAAGCCTCGTGATTTTGAGTTGTGTTGAGCGCGAAGTAGGTAGCGCAAAACTAGCAAATTACGTTGACCGTCTGAGCACCGCCGCCGACATTGACATGGGAATAGTCGAAGGGGACCAAAATACTTGGCAGCGAGTAGACCTCCCATCTGACTTCGATACGGACTCGTTGACGGCAACTGGCTCCTTATCACTCATCGACTTCCTGTCCCTGAGTGGCTGTGAGTTGCAAGCCAACATAGCGAAACGTAATACATCGATGGGACGGACGGCATCCTCGTCACAACGCCTCATCCTCGATCTTGAGTTTTTAAGACTGGCGTCTGCCTGCGTAACCCTCATGGAAGAGAGGGAAGAAAATAGCGTTGCCGACACGCTCCGGGAAAATATTGAACTCCGACGTACCAATTTGCCCATACGCATCTTCGCGGCAACCCTCGGGGGTCCGGAATGGCAAAAATTCTGGGACCAGCCCATGTTACTGGGGTCGTATCCTGAGTCGGCAAGTGGTGACTCGGCACAGGCGTTGTGGGAGCTATCCGAACGGGTGGAGCGTTTTCTGGACCACAACTGGTCTGCCGCGGACGAGGACCTCGAGCCGTTACTATCCTCGATAAGGGCAAACTCAGGGGGACAGCTGCTGGCAGCCGCTGCGCTTCAGTCAGATTACCTTGAACACGCCAACGACATATTGCGCAGTGCGGGTAAAGAAGGCATTTACTGTAAAAATGACGCCATCACTGAGGCGGGGACGATCACAAAAACGGTGGTGGCCAAATACTTTGCTGCAGATGTGCAGCGATGGTCTGCACAGGTTTCGCAGCGGCATTATGAGATTCAATCGGCGTTGATTGCACTGGAGTCTCACCTTACATCGACCTTACCGCCCCGTTATTTAGATTGGGTTACCGAGCGCGATGCACTGCTTCATCGGCTTTACGCTGCAACTAGAGCGCACGTGGCCGTCATAAAGGAGACGGTTAATGCTTGCTAGGTACCCAGTTAGAGGGGTCATGTCCCACCTTGTGCTCTGATATATTCGGTGTGGGGTATTGAGCACCCATTGCGGAGCCAATCGACTACCAGGCAACACACAGGGATTAGAGATAAGACATGGTTCAGGTCATTTCAGCAACACTGCAACCCAGCCTATGTGCGACGGAAGAGTCGCATTCGCGGCAATTGCGTGTCGGCCTCTATCAGATGAAGTGGTATGACAACGCGAGCGAGCACCTGCAGCAGCTTCGTGCGGGGGTCGCGGCCTGTGCACATGCGGGCGCGCAGATTGTTTTTTTGCCCGAGCTCACACTCAGTCGCTACCCAGCCGACAAACGACCCGAGTCCTCGAGCGACCGCCAACCCGAAGACATTAGTAATGGACCTACGGTTGCGTTTGCGAAAGACGCTGCGCGCGAGAATGATGTCTTTGTTCAGGTCTCCCTCTACGAACAAGTTGCGCGAGATGATGGCCTCGGCTTCAACACGGCGGTGCTGGTGGCACCTAATGGTGAGATCGCCGCGCAAACGCGCAAGCTGCATATCCCCGTCACCGAGGGCTATTTTGAGGACTGCTATTTCGCTCAAGGACCCAGTGACAACCCCTACCCCCTTCACCGGATTGCGGTGGACTCCACAGACATCAATCTGGGTTTGCCAACCTGTTGGGATGAATGGTTCCCAGAAGTTGCGCGTAACTATGGCCTTAGAGGCGCAGATCTACTCTGCTACCCGACTGCTATTGGGTCAGAGCCCGATCACCCTGAGTTTAATACACGCCCACTGTGGCAATCGGTCATCGTTGGACACGCCATTGCCAACGGGCTATTCATCGCGGTGCCTAACCGAACGGGTATGGAAGGATTAATCCGATTCTATGGCGGCAGTTTCATTGCCGACCCGTTCGGACGAGTTTTGGTGGAAGCGCCCGAAGATGCGGAAGTCGCACTGGTGGCCGAAATTGATCTGAATCATCGGCAGGACTGGCTGCAACTCTTTCCGTTCTTTGCAACACGACGACCCGATACTTACTCCAAGCTAACAGATCCCATCACCAACCCCCGACAATCTGACGGGCAGGGGGCGATGGGTCCTATCGCCGGGATTTCAGTCGAGTGAGACGATGACCATGTGGACCATGCCACCTGAATGGCAACTCCACACTGCCACCTGGATGGGCTTTCCTACCAGTGCCTATGACACAGCCGGTGTCAGCGACGACGATGTTTTTGATGCTTGGGCTCAAGTCGCAAACACTATCTCTGAGCATGAGCCTGTTCATATGCTCTGCCATCCGGGACAGCTGACCATTGCGCAAAAGAAATTAGCAAGTGCTGTCACTGTGCACACCTTCGAGATTGACGACGCGTGGATACGTGACTCAGGACCTACGTTCGTCACAGGCGAGCACGGCCTTGGCGGCGTGGACTGGGTTTTTAATGGTTGGGGCGATCACACTGCATTCGATTGGAGCCAAGACGCTAAAGTGGCCAGTCACATTATCGAGCTGACAGGTGCCAAACGTCTAGGATCCGACTTGGTAAACGAGGGTGGTGGTATTCACGTCAACGGTGAAGGCGACGTACTGCTTACCCGCACGGTCCAGCTCGATCCTGGCCGAAACCCGACGGCAACCGAGGACACTGTAGAAGCAGAGGTCCATCAAAAATTGGGGACGGAGCGTGCCATCTGGTTTGACCGCGGTCTGTGGCGGGACTATCAGGACCATGGCACACGCGGACACGTTGATTTGATCGCAACCTTTGTCCCTGATGGCTCAGTATTGCTGCACCGCCAATTTGATACCAATCACCCCGACAATGCGCTTTGGCAGGGCCACTGCGAGACCCTAGAGGCTGCTGGCTTCATAGTGCGCGCACTTCCAGCACCACAAGTAGCGAGGGACAACAACAGCTGGGTCGATTATAGCTACGTCAACCACTACGTAGGGAACGGCTTCGTATTACTGCCCGCCTTCAAGGATCGCAACGACGAACATGCCATCGAGATTTTTAAAGATCTGTATCCCGATCGCCACGTAAATAATTTGGACGCTCGAGTCTTGTTTGCCATGGGTGGTGGTATACACTGCGTCACCCAGCAAGAGCCGGCCCTCCCCTAGTGGTCTAGGGCTTTTATACAAACCTTCACGGGGTAGTTGATGTTTACATATCTAAAACCAGGCATACGAGAGCGCCTCGTCAACGAAAATAAGCTCTTCCGAATCGACGCCGACGGGAACCGACTCGATGCAGAGGTTGCTGGTTCGTCAGGGCAGCGCATCGTCAACTTACTTGGTCCCATTCCGCTACCCCTCGCGCGTGGTGAGGAGCACACGACAGCCAATTGGTATGCCACGGTTCGAGCGACCGAATTGGCCGAGGTTGAAAATCTTGCTTCGAACCTGCGTGAGCAAGGGGGCCAGCACTTATTTGCGGCATTAGCATCAAGCATGGCTGTTAACAGCGTCATGGAAATTGGAAACGCGGCAACCTCGGCGTCACCCATCGTTAGAGTTCACTCCAACTGTTTGACTGGTGACATCTTTGGCTCAATGAGGTGCGAGTGCGGTCCTCAGTTGGACGCCGCGATCGATCGAATTGCGCGCGACCCCGAGGGAGGTTACATAGTTTACATGGCAGGGCACGAGGGCCGTGGCATTGGTTTGTGGGCGAAAGCGGCGACCTACCTGCTGCAGGATGCAGGAGAGAACACGTATCAGGCTAACCGCTCGCTGGGTTTACCCGACGACTCACGCGACTTCAGCGACGCGGCGTACCTGCTTAAGTATTTTGGAAGAAAGAGACCGCTGAGACTACTGACCAATAACCCGAAGAAGATAGAAGACCTCACCGCATTGGGGGTGGTAAATCTCACACGGGTTAAGCACGTCTCAGGGGTTACCTGCTTTAATCGACGCTACTTGGAAGCAAAACGCGAATGGGGGCACAGCCTTGAAGACTCGGACATTACGTAGACCTCCCCGGCTAGGTATCCAATAAACTCGAATGCAACTAATTTAGCCACTCCGGTAAAGGCTGATCGCCGAGAGGCAGCTCCATGGTATTGTCCCCGCTTGACGAAGCGCCCTTACCCACCATCTCATCGTAAGCGCTGCGCTGGCGAAGCACTGCCTCCACCTTGCCAAATTGCTTTATTTGACGCTGCATGGACAGCAGATTGGTGGTCTTCAAGGGCTTACCCGTGTTGTCAGCTATCAGGTGCTCCTCTCCATTGATCTGCACAAACGCAATGTAGAGGCTCAGATCGACCGACTCGATGACAAAGCGGTCAATGTTGGATTTATGCCTGATTTCTTTGAGTCGGAGCTTCATCGTTTTTAACCTTTTTGACCCGGCCGTTTTCGCCCAGTGAGGTTACTTGTACGAAAATTGCTCAGGCTCGGTTTTTCCGCCGCCAATTGGCGATGACGGGAGACAGAATATCGAGGCCCTTGTAACGACGAAGATCGTCGGGAACCGTCTCTACCGCAGACCACAAGGACTCCAGCGCCCCCTCAATGGGCAACAACGAAGTGAGATCACAAATATGAACGCGAATGGTGAAGGCAATCGCACCGGATTTAGGAAGGCGCCGAAGCGACTGTCGTTCAGCGCGGTACCACAGCTGATCAGAGGCGGGGTTCACCAGCCATTTATTGCGTGACATAAGGTTAGGATGCGGCATGAGCGTCCAATTGAAGCGGTGAGTAAAGTGATCAGTAGGTAATCGACTGAAGAACCGGTCAATCTGATCACCAATCTCTTCATTCAACCGGGGAATCGGACCGTGGACTTCCGCCATGGTGGCACCAAGCTTCTCTTCCAACCGCCAGCCAGTGGGACTGCACAATGAAGCGGCGACGAGCCGATACTTACCTTGATCATCTGACTGCATCACTACTAAATCGTCTGCCACCTCTAGGGAAGCGCGCCACAACGCCTCTGCATCTGATGCTCCGGGCGTTTGCACGCTAGATTGTTCGCCCGCAAGGTCAAAGATCAGTCCCGCAAATTCTTCCGCCGCGGCGACCCCCTCATCCAGAACGGCATAAACCCGTCTGCCCAGCTGCTTACGTACACTTGTCTTGTGGGCACGCCACACGTCCGATGATGTCGTGTCGACCCATGAACCCTGCATCGGTGCCAAACCCATCGCAACGATACGTGAATCGTTACAGTGGGGAAGAAACGCCGGAGCCTGTTCTATCCGTGCAAAAGATGGACGGCTCTGGGTCATCGGATCGTCTTGAGGAATCATGCGCGCATGATGCCAGAGCTTGCCAATATCACCATTACCTCTAACGGAGAAACTCTGGACGAACTTCCGTCGTACAGCGGTGTTTACCGTTTCTTCTCATCCGAGAAGACCCTGCTCTACGTCGGCAAAAGCATCGATATACGCGCTCGTGTTCACTCCCATTTTCAAGAGGGCAGAAAGCCGGGGCGGCATCAGCGCATCATGTCACAGGTCTCGCGTATCGAGACCCAGTCCACGGCAGGGGAACTTGGCGCGCTCCTCGTCGAAAACGCAGCAATTAAGGCAGAGACACCGCTCTACAACCGTCGTCAGCGGCAGGTCAGGAAACTGTGGACGATTCATCTCAATCGATCTCGCGATAATTTCCTGCAACCCGTCAGTGCTGACTTCTCACCGTGGGGTGAACGAGCACTGGACAGCTATGGCTTATTTCACAACCGCCGTCACGTCGACAACACCATTCGGCGGCACGCCCGTGACCATGGACTCTGCCTGCGTATGCTTGGACTCGACTCGGGCACAGGGCCTTGCTTTCAGTACCAGCTAAAACGTTGCGATGGAGCCTGTGCAGGAGATGAAACTCCTGAAGAACACAACGCCCGCCTACTGTCGGTGCTCGACCGTGACCGAATCGCCGCCTGGCCCTTCGCAGGACCTCTACTCCTCGTGGAGCGCAATATTCGACCGCAAGATCAGCAACCTGCTGAGCAGTACCATCTCGTCAATCATTGGTCTTGGCTCGGTTGTTTCGACGACACCAAAACAGCGCGCAAGGCATCGAAGGATCACCATCAAACGGTCTTCGACCGTGATGCATATCGCATGCTGATGAGTGCGTTACGCAAGGGGAAATTAGAACTCGTCAATGCGGCAACCATGCAACCGGTCGATAACCCGCTGATTAGAGAGAACTTCGACTAATGGCGGTCAACATTGTCTGGTTTAAACGCGACTTGCGATTCACCGATCACGCGCCGCTGGAGCTAGCACTGAAGTTAGACGAGCCTACGCTGATGATGTATCTCATCGAGCCGAAACTGCTTCGGAATCCGCATTATCGTGGCCGTCATTGGCATTTCATTGGTCAGTCACTCGAAGACCTGCAGCACACTGCTGAAGCTTTAGGTCATCGAATAGAAGTGCTCGAAGGCGATGCTGTTGATGTCTTTACTGAAGTTCACCGAAAGCTCGGTATCACGCGATTGCTTTCCTATGAAGAGACCGGCCTAGATCTGACCTTCCAGCGAGACCAAGCCGTAGCCAAGTTTTGCCATTCGGCGGGTATCGAGTGGCGAGAATTCCAAACCAACGGCGTCGAACGCGGCCGGCGGGATCGAAAAGGCTGGAATCGGTCATGGCACCGATTTATGACCACTAACCCACACCAGATTGAGCTGCGGTCAATAAAGTCCATTACTACCGAGGCGTCAGAACAACTCAACAATCTGCGCAGTGCCAAGCATCGACAATGGGTCAAACACAGGGGCGATATGCAGGCCGGTGGACCCAGTCAGGCACAACAAGTGCTTAACAGCTTCCTTAGTGATCGCGGCTGGGGATATCAAAAATTCATTTCCAAACCCGAGCAAAGCCGAACGCATTGCTCGCGGATTTCTCCCTATCTTGCTTGGGGCAATCTCAGCATGCGGCAGGCCTACCAAGCCCTACAGCAACAGGATAAAAAACAGGGCTGGGGGCGTGCGATGAGTGCTTTTGAATCACGGCTACATTGGCACTGTCACTTCATCCAGAAGTTTGAGATGGAGTGCCGAATGGAATTTGAAGACATCAACAGAGGCTATGCGGCGCAGCCCCGCGGTCATGATGAGCACCTCGTTACCGCCTGGGAAAGCGGCATGACAGGCTATCCCTTGATCGACGCCACCATGCGCGCGCTCAAGGCCACCGGCTACGCCAACTTTCGGTCCCGCGCCATGTTGGTAAGTTTTCTCACCCACCATCTCTGGCAGGACTGGCGGGCCGGGGTGACCCACTTGGGTTCACTATTTTTGGACTTTGAGCCCGGCATTCACTACCCGCAAATGCAGATGCAGGCCGGGGTCACTGGTATCAATACGATACGAATCTACAACCCTATCAAGCAGTCGTTAGATCACGATCCGAACGGTGAATTCATTCGCAAATGGGTGCCAGAATTGAAGGATTTACCGACACCTCTGGTTCACCAACCATGGCTCATGTCCCCCATTGAGCGAATGCTCCAACCCATCGACTATCCAGAACCCATCGTTGACCTAAAGGAATCCTATAAGCGCGCACGCGATACGCTATGGAAATTAAAATCTGATCCAATGGTTGGCAGGGAAAGAGAGCGTATACTCAATCAACACGTTGAGCGACGTTACCAAAAACGCTTCGAGGAAAGGGAAGCGAGTTAACTTTCTCGACCAACAAACGTCATGGCAGTAGGCTGCGCAGGGGATTCGTTCAGCACTCGGAGTAAGCATGGGGACATTGATCATCATCGCTGGTTTGGCTGTCGTCCCGCCCCTGGTTGCCCTCATCCGGCCATCCGCGCGAGTCACAGTCCGATCGATACTCAACTTTGTCGCTAATTTCATTCACTCACTACTCAAGCGGACACGGTAACGATGGCTATTCCTCAGTGGCAGCACTCCTTTCAAGCGCTCGGTAGCCGCTACACCAGTCGTGCCAGCCCGGATCCGGCTACTTCTCCTGAGTGGATGGGATGGAATGAGGCGCTCGCTGAAGAGCTGCAGTGGCCGGAAGATCTGAGAAAAACTGACGAGGCCTTAGCGGTCTTCGCAGGTCAAAGCCCTTTGGAAGGCACAAATCCAAGTGCATCGGTTTACGCGGGCCATCAATTTGGTCAATACAACCCGCAGCTGGGTGATGGACGAGCCATCCTATTGGGTGAGTGGGCACTAAGTTCCTCAGAGCGCTATGACATCCAACTCAAAGGTGCCGGCCAAACACCCTACTCCCGCGGGGGCGACGGCAAGTCACCCGTGGGACCCGCGGTACGTGAATACTTGGTCTCAGAGGCCATGCACCACCTTGGGGTACCGACGACCCGCGCACTGGCGGCGATTGCTACAGGCGACAAAGTTTTTCGAAACACCGTCGAGCCTGGCGCCGTGATGGTGCGCGTCGCCAAGAGTCATTTGCGCTTCGGGAGTATTCAGTATTTCGCCATGACACGGGACGGTGACGGACTGGCTGAACTGGTGGACTACGCGGCGGAGCGTCACTTCGCGGAAATCCTTAGTGCAAAGACTGCCGAATCCACAGCCGCCAAAGCAGAGGTCCTGTTGGAAGAAACCGTAAAGCGGATCGCATCGCTGGTCGCACATTGGCAGAGTTTAGGTTTCGTTCACGGCGTCATGAACACCGACAACATGCTTCTCTCCGGTGAAACCATCGACTACGGCCCCTGTGCCCTCGTCGACACCTTTAAAGCCGACGCCATGTTCAGTGCCATCGATAGCCAGGGTCGGTATCGGCTTTCCAATCAGCCGGGCATTGCCCACTGGAACACCAGTGTTCTTGCCTCATGCTTACTCAAGGTCTTGAACCCCAGTGAGGATCGCGCTGTTGCCTATGCACAATCAGTGATTGATGAGTTTCCGCGTTGGTACACCGATGCCTTTAAATTACGCATTGCCGCGAAACTGGGTCTAGACAGTTTTAGGCCTGAGGATACCGAACTTCATGATGGTTTCCTAAGGGTACTAGAGGAGGATCAGCTAGACCTGTCACTGGCCTACCGTTGGCTGACTCACCAAGCGCTACAAGACAGCGGTCACACACCCATCGGAGACCTGTTTATCCCCAGTGACGGGCTACTTGAGTGGCGCTCTGCCTGGGAGCGACGGCGGGAAAGTAATAAAGTTGGCTCGCAAGACACGGGCGAACGCATGTGTCAGGCTAATCCTGTGGTAATTCCGCGAAACCACCATGTCGCCGCCGCCATTACCGACGCGGAGGCGCGGGACTATGAGTACTTGCAGGCAGCCTTTGAGCGCTGGAAAACCCCGTTTGAATGGCAGGATGATGACCGCCGATGGGCCGCTTCTCCCACACCAACTGAACGCGTTACTCGGACATTTTGCGGGACATAATGCGCACTGTTTACTGAGGATGTTCATGACTCAGCAGGGTGCGGGGCTGTATAATTACGCGTTGCACATACGGAGAGTCGGGTGAAAACAGAGTTCCTCGGGAAAACAGTCAGCGGTCCTTTCACGATTCCCTCTGGAATCGTCTCGACAGCTCCCAGCATTATTCAGCGAATCTTTGACGACCTTTCTGAAATCGGTGTAATCACCACCAAAAGTGTTGGGCCAGTCCCGCGCGCAGGTAATCGTGAGCCTGTCTACAGCCAGTATGCTCCCGGCTGCTTTGTCAACGCGGTTGGACTCACCAACCCGGGCGCCGAGGAGGCTCGAAAAGGATTTGAATCGCTGACCATTCCCGAGGATCGCTTCCTCCTCGTCTCTATTTTTGGCGGCAGTATCGAGGAGTTTGTTGAGGTCGCAAAAATTTTGGCTCCTGTCGCTGACGGTCTGGAGCTCAACCTCTCGTGCCCTCACGCTCAGGGCTACGGCATGGCGATGGGCCAGGACCCTGAAATGGTTAAGGCGATCGTAAGTGCGGTCAAAGCAGCCGTTGATGTTCCTGTGATTCCAAAACTAACACCCAATGTGGATCGCATTGAGGACATTGGCCTTGCGGCACTTGAGGCAGGCGCAGACGGGCTCTGCGCCATCAATACGGTGGGGCCCGGCTACACAGAAAGTCACGGACACCCTGTACTCAGCAATGGCATGGGCGGCATGTCCGGTAGCGGCGTATTACCCACAGCCCTCAAGTGCATTCGTGCGCTCAAAACGATTACCGACAAGCCCATTATCGGCTGTGGCGGTCTATCGACTGCCGATGATTGCCGCGCCGCGATCAGCGCCGGCGCATCCATCATTGGTGTTGGTTCCGCCTTGAGTGGGATGAATACGGAAGACATGAATGCCTACTTCCGCCAACTTCAGACCGACCTCGATAAGGGGACTAACACGGCAAAGGCGGGGCTCAACCTCGACCTTGATATGGACTTTGCTCCCTACGAGGTCGTTGCTAATGACCCCGTCTGTGACGACATCACTGTGGTGACACTCGATGGCAACATCAACATTCAAGCCGGCGAGTACGTGTTTGTATGGATACCCGGTGTGGGCGAAAAACCGTTTTCCTGTCTCACTGACGCG
>PKCZ01000049.1 GCA_002862405.1 Pseudomonadota bacterium | reverse complement strand
TGGATAACCGCACCATTGCGAAGTACCAAATTTACGATTCCAGCCACGCGACCTTGAGCGACATATTGCTCTGACATCTCAGTTAATCTTGCAAGTCGCTCGGGTGAAAAGCCCTCTGACGCTGGGTTTTTTACAGGAAAGGATTCAGCGAAGACGACATTGGTGGTTAACAGCAATCCGAGTAGGTAGGGCCGTAAAAATGGGGCAATCAAAAATGTCATGTTTTTTTGTACTCGTTATTAATCGACGATCCTACTCTAGTGCACTTGGCATCGGTATGTCTCTAAAAACTGCTCGATAAAGATGCGACCAGTTAGTGACGATGATAGAAATGTTAGCTACTGTAAGAGAAATCAAACTAGGAAAAGTTGACATGTCTGCGGCGCATCAGAATATTTCATTTGATCCCGACAAGTTAAGGGCTAAGTATCGGCGGGAGCGCGACAAACGCATCCGAGTCGATGGTAATGATCAGTACATCGAGGTCACGGGCGACTTCTCGCACTACATTGATGACCCGTATGTCGAGCCTGGCTTCGAACGTGATGCAATTCAGACACAGGTTGGAGTACTCATTATCGGTGGCGGTTTCGGCGGTATGCTCGCGGCTGCGCGATTAAGAGACACGGGCATCAATGACTTGCTGATCGTCGAAAAAGGCGGTGGTTTCGGCGGCACGTGGTATTGGAACCGTTACCCCGGCGCCTCGTGCGATATCGAGTCACTAGTTTACTTCCCGCTCCTCGAAGAGACAGGCTTTGTTCCCAAGCAGCGCTACACCAATGCGACGGAAACGCTCGAGTACTGTCAGGTCATCGCGGAGCAGTACAAGCTTCACGATATCGCGCTGATGCAAACCCAGATCCTGAGTACAGACTGGTCGGAGGAGGAAGGAGTATGGGTCGCTCGAACCAACCGTGGTGACGTCATCAAGGCGACGTTTGTTATTCACTCAAATGGCCCGCTAAATCGTCCCAAGCTACCAGGTATACCGGGCATCGACACCTACATGGGACACACCTTCCACACGAGTCGTTGGGATTACAATTATACGGGCGGCGGTCCCTTTGGCGGGCTCGATAAACTTGCTGACAAGCGCGTGGCCGTCGTCGGTACAGGTGCAACCGCTGTTCAATGTGTCCCACATTTGGCCGCAGGTGCGAAGGAACTCTATGTGTTTCAGCGGACACCCTCGTCCATTGATGTGCGCAACAACACTGATATCGACGCCGAGTGGGTCAAGTCTCAGTCACCGGGCTGGCATCACAAGCGTCGAACCAACTTCGAATCGCTCCTAGCGGGGATCCCGGTGAAAGAAGATCTGGTTGGTGATGGTTGGACCGAAGCATTTAGAGATATTTTTGGTGGACTGCGTCAATACAGACCCAGTGGCTGGCGTCTCTTGCTGTGGAGTCTGGGCTGGGCGTTTTCCAGTGCGCGCAAAGAGCGCGGTATGAAACAATATCTCACCGACAAAGCCATGGTCGAAATGGGTCTTCAAGAGAAGATGGAGATGGCAGACTTCGCCAAGATGGAGAAGGTCCGAGCGCGAGCCGATTCTGTCGTTGATAACTCGGAGACGGCTGAATCGCTGAAGCCTTACTACCGACAGTTCTGTAAGCGACCCTGTTTCCATGACGAGTATTTGCAGGCCTTTAACAACCCTAATGTGACACTTGTGGACACGGACGGCCAAGGTGTCGAGGCATTCACGGAGAGAGGAGTGGTTGCCAACGGTAAGGAGTATGAGGTCGATTGCATTGTGTTCGCCACAGGCTTTGAGGTGGGCACCGACTACTCGCGTCGAGCTGGCTATTCCATCACTGGGGTTGATGGCCTGACCATTTCCGAGAAGTGGGCCGATGGCATGGCGACCTTTCACGGTCTTCACTCGAGAGGTTTCCCCAACGCCTTCTTTTTTGGTCCTCAGCAATCCGGCTTTACGGCAACTTATACGTTCGCGCTTGATGAGAACGCCATGCAGACGGCCTATATTTTGGGCGAGCTCAAGAAGCGCGGCGCTACTCGCGTTGATGCGTCAGAGAAGGCGGAGAGCGCCTGGATAAATACGATTAAGCGCGTGGCGAGGCAGACCGAAGAGTTCCAGAAGTCCTGCACGCCGGGCTATTACAACAACGAGGGTCACCTTGAGTTTGAGTCACAAAACACCTTTTACGGCGGTGGCCCCATCGAGTTTTTCAACCTCATGGCTAAGTGGCGCGAGGCAGGCGACCTTCGAGGTTTGGAAATCGATTAGTGCAACCGTAGGGACCAATGCGGTGTTTCTGGCACTCTTCTTGCGTCACACGTAGGCAAACTGTTTGCTAATCCTGTGCGAACGTGCAGGGCAAAGGAGAAACGCGTAATGCGCTGGCCAATTTTTATGGCTGCCTTGACGTTGCTGGCGCCGATGATGTTGTTTGCCTCGGAAGATTCGAAGGTAAACGGATCTAAAGTAGATGAAAAAGACGCCACAACACAAAGTGTTCGTGACCGTGGTCGTATTCTTTTGAAACGAAATTTTTTGGCGTCAGAGTTTCAAGCGTCGGAACCTGTTGGTTTTTATCAAGAGGCTTTTTTAGACGCAGAGGGCGTCGATTCACGAGCTTTTTTTTCGCTTGTTCGCCCGTCTAAAAATGCGTCATCTAACGAAGTGACAATTACGGTTACCCAGCAAGATAAGGCGGGCAGGTCTCGTCCGGGAGGCCGCATAGCAGCAGAGCGAGCTTATGGTCCCATTACGCTCTCGGCGGAGGTGGTCCGCAATGCTACCGACAGGATTATCGACCAATATGAGGGGCGCTGGCGCAGAACGAGTGCAGATTTGAGCTTTCTCAGTTTTCCGGCGTACACGCGCGACCGCATAACTGCGGACAGTAATGTCGGCAATTTTAGAATTGACTGGAATTTAGATAGCGACCAACTGGTAACGCTGGAGTCAGTCTTGACGCGTTACCAAGACAGCGCGTTTAGAACCAAGATCGAAGCTCAGTTTGGCGTAGGGTCCTTTGACGCCGGTAATCAGGGGCTGGGATCAACGAACGATACGATCACCGATTTGGCTGTCACCGAGGCATCGCTTCGGCACTATCAGCACGAATGGAATACGCAGCGCGACATTGCGAGGCATCAAGTGACTTACCGTCAGACGCTTGATTCCGGCCTTTTTGAGTTGCGGGCCTACCAAGGGAGCTGGGAAAACTCCTCGCAATGGTTGCCATGGAACTTTTTGACTCCAGACGTCGATATCGCGTACTCAACAGATGACGCTCATCTTCCGTCAGTATCACTACTTGACGGCCGCTCTCTTGTCGATCCGTCACAAGCGGTCTTCAGAGATTACCGATACCTGAACACAAAAACGCGTGATACGGACAAAGCGGTAGCCGTCGACTGGGATTCTCAGCGAAATTGGAATAACGCTAAATTACTTCTGTCGATTGGCGCAAGTTGGAGGACAAAAAAACGTAGAGCGGAGGATCAACGGTGGGTTTATCAGCCGTCTGGGCAAGGAGTATTGGCTATGACTGACCTAGTTTCGCAGCTACAAGGCGACACCATCCTGAGCAATGGCTTTATTCTACCGCCATCAATTAATCACGCGGACGCTAGGCTTATCGCGTCTAACCCAAATAACACGCGCGTTGTGATTAATGAGTTTTTATCCTTCAAAGAAAGCATTGAGCAGCAATTCGTATCTTCTGAAACTGTGAGCGCCGCTTATATCCACGGTCAGATGACTCGATCAGATTACACCCTTTCTTTGGGACTGCGCAGAGAGAGGACGGTGACTGACACATTAGGTACGTTAAGTGGCAATGGAGAGTCCATTGCACCTGTAGGGTCTCAGTCAGTAGACGAGGTTGATATCTTTGGTGTCTCCATCGCTGATACCTTTGACCCCTTTCAAGCGTTCCGTGTTCCCGCGGAGAATCAATATCATCAATGGGTTCCCTCGTTCTCACTTCGTTACGTCATCAATGATGAGATGACTTTTAACTTAATTTGGCATCAACAGATCATGCGACCTCAATACTTCGATATAGTAAATTACAGTCGAGAATTGGAGGCCTTCCGCCGAATTGATAGGGGTAACCCAACGCTCGCACCGGCCCGCATAGATACAGCGTCTGGCGGATTGAACCTCAGTCGCAGTGGTGTCTCTGTGCGGTTGGAACTATTCAAAAAGTCCATCGATAATTTTGCTTATCGGTCGACAACTGCGGGTCTTGTTCGGGGTGAAATATACCGAATTCGCTCTATTGAGAACGGGTCGCGCGCGTCAATTTCAGGTGCGCAAGTGGCAGCGAATTTTACCCTTCCCACAAGGCACCTTCCCATTGATACCGCTAGCGTGAGTCTTCGTTACACCTACTCCGATAGTGAGGCGGTTTTGTCGACTCGGTCTACTACTTTTCCAGAGCGTGCTCGACATTTTGGAAACGCTACGTTCAATATTTCTAAGGGCCCATTTCGACTACAAACGCGACTACTCGGTTATTCACGGACCCTCGAATCGATAGGAGAGGATACGTGGCAAGATCAATACAGGTCTAAAGTTGTGGCGATTAGCCATACCCTTTCATTTAAGACAGATAACGCATTGCAATTCGGGTTATCTGTGACAAATCCATTAGATAGGCCCGAGCGAATTACAGAGCATACCGACCTCAGAGTGGTTAAAAATGAGTTCAGTGGGTCTTTGTACAAATTGTCGATCTCTCGCTCGCTTTAGCTACTAGGCTCAAGCTTTCCTAACAGATATTAAGCTTAATTGACTAGATCTAAGGTGTTGCGCGGTACAGATATATCGCTCGGTTTTGGTGCGCCCTCGCCTCATTTTAGGTCTTTTTCTTTCTGCCTTTTGACCCTCAGAAAGAGTTCATTAACGGTGCTTTAATCCAAAGGTCCTAAATCTGGACATTATGTAGATCTTCAACTTCGCAATCCTTTCGCATTACCCAGTGCATCATTTTTCCTTTTTTTTCAATTACTTATCAGAGTTTTCAGTGAGATATTTGGCATCGGCCTTTTTTATGGGGAGCATCATATGACTAAGTGCGGGAATTCCATACGAAGACTGTTTGCTTGATAAGCTGACAGTAGTTTCTCTGGAATGGTTATTGCTTGCTTTTTATAGTCTGGTGCGTCACAAACCCGGTTCTGGTGTTGCGCGTCCGCAAATTCCTTGGCCATGCGCTCGATCAAAAGGTAGTGCTATTTGGAAACGAATGCAGCAATGGATATAACTTTTCTTATCTTACTGTTGATGGCGACGGGGGCAGTAGCCGGGTTGTGCAGTGGCTTGTTTGGAGTGGGTGGGGGATTCATTGTAGTTCCAGCACTCCTATTTGCGCTCGATACCGCAGGTTATGGTGGCGAGGGCATTATCTTCATTGCAATAGGGACCTCTTTGGCCACTATTATCTTAGCCTCGAGCCGGTCAGCAGTAGCGCATTGGAGATTGGGGTCACTCGATATTCAGTTTGTGAGAAGCTGGTTGCCGTGGCTTGCGGCGGGGACCCTTATGGGTGTCGTCCTTGCAGCCATGGTTTCGAGTAAAGAGCTTCAACTCATATTCGCTGTAGGCGTGGGAGCCTACTCTCTTTTTTTTCTTTTTCCTCGTGCGTTTTCGCGATTCAAGTTTGAGCGTTTGCCCGTTGGAATGACTCGAGCCTTGTTAGGTACCTCCGTAGGAGGCGTATCTGCATTGTTAGGTATTGGAGGTGGAACGCCGATTGTCATCACCATGACTCTTTGTGGGAGACCTATCGTTCAGGCTGTTGGGACAGCAGCCGGGGTAGGGGTCGTCATAGGACTGCTCGGTGCAGTTGGCTTCCTCATCGTAGGCTTATCGAAAGTTGTTGTGGGAGCTCCACCGGGGTCGGTTGGCTTTATCAACATTCCTGCGTTAGTAGCGATAAGTGCCATGTCACTAGTGACCGCACCTTATGGCGTTCGATTGGCACACGACCTAAGATCAGATTCATTAAAACGGTATTTTGGTCTCTACCTATTGGTAGTGTCGATTATTATTTTGCAACAAACTTAGGTCATCAGAGAAGAAACTTGTATGCTTAGGCCAACGGAGGATAAATTTGTATGACGGGTATTTCTAGAAGATCTTTTTTTATCGGGTCCGCCCTTGCTGGGGCATCTACCCTCGCCTCGGCGCGAACATTTTCACTCGATGCCTCGCCGGTAAACTTATTTGGACCAGCGCCAGGCGTAGCCAAACTCAATGCAAACGAGAACCCTTATGGACCCAGTCCCAAGGCGCTTAAAGCTATGGTAGAAGCGTCGGCTCATGGCGCTTATTACGTCCGCAAGTCAGCCCAGAGATTACGAGAAATGATCGCGGAGCGACATGATTTATCGCCTGACTATGTTGTGTTGAGTTCTGGCTCCAGTGGTGTACTTACCTATCTTGCATTGGCCTCCTCTCAGCGAGGAAAGATTTTAGCGCCGGATCTATTTTGGGATACGACATCACTGATGGGCGTAAGAAATAGTGGCAACGGAATCGTACGATTGCCCAAAAGCGCCTCATTGAGCATTGATCTACAAGCTATGGAAGGGGCGCTAGATTCAGATATATCTATGGTTCATGTGACGAACCCAAATAACCCCACCGGCATGGTGCTCGATTCGGATGAGCTTCGGGCCTTTTGCAGTCGCGCCTCAGAAAAATGCACGGTACTTGTGGATGAGGCATACAATGAATTGACTGCTGATCCAGCGGCCTCGACGATGATTCCGTTAGTTAAGGCTGGGAAAAATGTAGCGGTTGCTCGAACATTCTCGAAAATATACGGCCTCGCTGGTATGCGTGTCGGCTACATGATTGCGAAACCGGAACTTTTGGAGAAAGTGAAGCAATTTGGTTTGGGCGACTACGGACTTAATCAGGCCGGAGTAGCTGCTGCTGTGGCCAGCTACAACGACCATGCGTTTCTGGAATACTCGAAAGCCAAGATTGTTGAGGCGCGTGAGATGGTGTCCCAGGGACTGCAGCAACACGGATTGGCAGCGCTTCCCTCCGAGACAAACTTCATGTTTGTAAACTTGGGCGCTAAAAACGCTGAGTCCTTTAGAAAAGCCATGGCTGATCGAAATGTCTTGATTAGAGGCATCTATCGCGACTACACCCACTGGTCTCGTGTAAGCATGGGTAAGTTGGAAGATGTTCAACAATATGTTGATGCCTTACCGTCGGCGTTGCAGGCGACGGTTTAAAGGGTGCCGCGATTTTGCTTAGTTGCTGACTGACGTACAGCAATTAAAAGAATAAAAAAGGGGAGCAAACGCTCCCCTTTCTTTTGTCAAACGTGGTACCTCTTAAAAAACGTACTCAGCTTTCACGTACCAGCGACCGCCCTGCCAGGAAATACCTGACGCAGAGGGGTAAACACGTCCGCAGCAGTAATCGCTAATGCTGTCTTTATCTGGGTACTCATCAAAGATGTTCATACCACCTGCTGTGATGGTGTAGCTATCACCGTAATAAGCTAATGACAGGTCAGTCATAAAAACACTGCCAAAAGTTTGGATGGCTGAGTCATCGTCACTAGATCGCCTATTTGACCCTTCGCCCCAGTAGCTGCCGCGAAGATTGAACCCAATATTATCAATCCGATGAGTCGCTTGAAGGATTAAGCGAGTGTTCGGATTGAAGTTGACGATATCGTGTTGACCCTCAGCGTTCAAAAATCCGTCCGGACTACTATTAAATTCAAATTCATTGTAGCCATACGTCAATGTGACGTCTGTCGTGCCCAACCCAGAATCGATTGGCAAGGTGACAACCGCATCTACGCCGGAGACTCCTACATCGTAAGCGTTGGTAAACCAGTTTACGCCCCCGATGGTGTTGGCACCGGCTACTCCCGCGCCGGAAAGTGCTTGGAAGTTGGCGTAAGCCGCTACCGCATCTTCGTAGGCACCAGAATCCAAGGCTCCATCGTCATCTAGGTAGGTCTCTGGGGCACCCGGCACCGTGCTCGACACATCTCTTGTCGACACCGCATTGAAATAATCGTCTACATCGATGGTGTAATAGTCGAGCGTGAAGTCAGCAGCACCCAAGCTTCCAGTAATGCCCACGGAAAATCCGCTTGACGTCTCAGGCTTCAAATCGGTAGCTCCAAGGGTCTGAGCAACTGTTCCGCTGGCGGGAAACAAGCCCACTGCGACTGGGAAGCCATTGGGCAGTCTTGTCGAAACATTAGTTGTCCCTTGCTGCCCTGGCGTAGGAGCACGGAATCCTGTGTTGTAAGAAGCTCGCAGGCTGATGCTGTCGCTCACCGAGTAGTTACCGGCTACTTTGAAGATGGTTTCTGAGCCAAAATCTGAATAGTCCTCGTAGCGGATGGCTCCTTGGACGAACAACGCTTCACTTAAATCTGCGTTTACCTCAACATACGCCGCAAACGAATCTCTGGTGTAGACATCTGAGAACGCAGGAGAATAGCCGGGGAAGCCGTTAGAGCCGACCCCGACTGCACGGTACACGGGATCATCGGGATCTGCACAATTCAGGGTGCTACCCGCGTCAATGACGGCTTGTCCTGCTGCTGTCGCGGCGTCTCCATCGCAGAAACCCCATGGATCGGCTGAAGCATACGGACCTACTCTGTATGAATCGGGCTCACCTTCACCGATGTCGTACTCCTCGTCGAGGTACGAAATGCCTCCCAATATGGTAGTTGTGTCACTCAACTCATAGCTCAAATCGACTTGGAATTGAGTTTCAGTATTGGTCAACGTACCTGGCTTGAACGACTTTGGCGAATCTGGGCCCATAGATGGGTTAATCGTATTGGCGAGTGTGTAATCAATCGACGACTCACCCGTTCGAACGCTTACGTCCCATCCCAGAGCGCCTTCTTCTGTGCTCGTGAGGCCGGCAACCAACGAGATGTCCTCCACTTCACCAAAGAATCGAGGAGTGAAGCCGCCAGGATACTTTTCCAGCGGAAAGTAGATGGATCCATCAGGTTCACGTAACTCCTCAATAGTGCCGTTGTAGGGGTAGCGATAGAAGAAGCTGCCGTCACTCTCGCTTTCGGTGTAGTTACCAAAAGCGTAGAAGTCAACAGTCTCCGAGACGGGCATTCCTGCATTGAAGAAGATGCTAGTACGCTCAGCGTTGGGGTTCCCCCAGGGCTGTACCACGTCCCCCTCCAAAGATGCGCTCGCCGTTGCTGCTATAAAATCTGGATCAGTTGCATAAGCTATGCGATCGGGACGGCCGTCTGTAATGAAGTCGTTGTAAGCAGCACCGTTGGGGTCGAGGCAAAACCATGACCCGCAGTACTGATTACCACGATAGGTTGCATCAGCGGTGTAATGCTCTCCCGATACGCTCAGAAAGCCTCCATCGCCTAGAGAAAAGCCTATATTTCCGCCGATCGTGGTATTGGAGCCATCGCCTTCGTAATACTCACCCGTAGTGACAAATAATGATCCACCTGAATCATTATTCTTCAATTGGAAGTTCATGACTCCCGCGATGGCGTCCGAGCCATAAAGCGCCGCGGCGCCATCTCTCAAAATCTCGAGGCCACCGATAGCTGCTGCCGGGATAGTCGCTAAATCGGGCCCTTGCACACCTGAGCCACCAATTCGCACGAGTGCTGCGCGATGCCGACGCTTGCCGTTGACCAATACAAGCGTTTTGTCCGTGGGAAGGCCACGCAGGGTGGCGGGGCGGATAAATGACGCTCCATCCGAAATGGGCTCTCTAGACAGATTGTAAGTCGGAACTAAAGTTCTCACGATGTCGTTCATGTCGGTGAACTCAACGTTCTCCAAGTCATCTGAAGAAAATACGTCTACCGGTACCGGGGAATCTTGCACGGTGCGAGGTTTTCCTCTCACGCCTGTAATTACTACTTCTTCAATGTCACTCGCCTCTTGCGCATTTGATGACATAGATATAGTGGCTGCAGGTACTGCAAGACTGAGCACCAGAGCTCCTCGTATTGCACCTCGGGAATGAAATGCCATTGAGATCAAAGCTTTTGCCTGTAAAAAGTTTAGTTTCATTAGTGTCTCCGTAGGATTACTGCTTCGTATACTGCGTCGAAAATACTTACGGACAGTGCAACGTTGGGGATCAACTAAAGCTCGCCTGCCGCGGATGTATTTAGCGCAACGGAGTCTTTACAAACTACGTGCCTTTTTAAATTTCTGGATGAAAAACAGGGTCTTATTGAACGCCATGTCGCTTCTATCTTTGCGGCCCGCACTGAAGCGGTGCGGGGTCAGCATGCCATGCACCAGAACTACGCAATTCGTGAGGAAATAGTACCCCCAGGCCAATATCTAAAGCGACTTGCTAATCGGGAGATTTCCATCATCAAACACGTTTAACCACATAGCAGGCTCGGTGGTAGACTGCTCTCCAGCACATGAGAAGGCCGTCGTATGAGTTGGAAACCTGAAATTGACGAGATCAAGCAACGCCGAGCGCTTGCGCTAGGTCAGGGCGGCCCAGACGCGGTTGCTAAGCAACATAGTCATAACCGACTGACCATCCGTGAACGAGTCAATCAGCTACTGGACGTTGATTCATTTGAGGAGCTGGGACCGGTCGCAGGTACGCCTATTTACAACGATAAAGGAGAACTCGTTAGCTACGATCCGGCTAATTTCATATTGGGTTTTGGCAAGGTGAATGGCCGGCGCATTATTGTTGGTGGCGAGGATTTTACCATGCGAGGGGGTTCACCCTCTCCGGCGGGACTTCGCAAAAGTGTTTACGCCGAAGAACTTGCCGTTCAATACAAGATACCGTTGATACGTTTGCACGAAGGCTCCGGCGGCAGTGTCGGCGGCACCAGTGGTAAAGGCCCCAATCTTCCGGGGCCCGTGAATGCGCCCTCGCGTTTTCGCTCAGTAGCACAAGCAATGGCGACCGTGCCGGTGGCGACAGCTGCCATGGGGGCCGTCGCTGGACTGCCTGCCGGTCGGCTCGTGGCATCGCACTTCTCGGTTATGTCGAAGAGCACCGCACAAATCATTACGGCTGGCCCTGCTGTGGTCGAGCGTGCTATGGGTGAGAAAAAAACCAAGGATGAACTGGGTGGTTGGAAGGTGCACACCAAGAACGGCACGGTGGATAACGGCGCGGACGACGAGAGTGCCTGCATCGAGGAGATCAAATGTTTTCTTTCCTACATGCCTGACAACGTTTATCAGCTGGCTCCTATTGTTGAGTGTGAGGACCCAGTTGATCGGTGCGAGGAGTCTCTGCTAGAGGTCGTGCCCCGTGACCGTCGTCTGGCGTTTGAGATGCGCAAGGTTATTCACGCCGTATTTGACGAAGGCAGTTTTTTTGAGGTGGGCAAAGGATATGGCCGTTCACAAATAACGGGACTTGCCCGCCTCAACGGACAAACGGTTGGGGTATGGGGCAATGACTGTAAATTCCTTGCAGGATCGATGACGGCAGATGGGGCACACAAAGCCAGACGTTTCATGGAGTTGTGCGAGACCTTTAGTTTTCCCATTGTGACCTTGGTGGATGAGCCGGGTTTCATGATTGGGAGTCAGGCCGAGCGCGAGGCGACCATTCGGCACGGCACATCTGCTGTGCTGACGGCGGCCATGACGACGGTGCCTTGGGCGGCAATTATGGTTCGGCGCTCGTTTGGGGTCGCTCAGGCAGCGCACTACGGCCCTGAGGCTTACGTTTTGGCCTGGCCCTCGGCTGAGAGTGGACCACTGCCCGTGGAGGGTGGCGTCGCCGTAGCCTTCCGTCGTGAAATCGAGGAGGCGCCAGATCCTGACGCTAAGCGCAGGGAACTCGAAGAGATGTTGGCCGCGAAACAGTCGCCATTTCCTCGTGCAGAAGCGCTGTCGGTTCATGATCTGATTGATCCGAGGGAGACTCGACCTGAGCTTTGTAAATGGTTGGCACGTGTTCAGCCTTTATTACCTGATTTGCTGGGTCCGTCGGCCTTCGCTATAAGACCTTGAGACTGGGGGGAAATATTGATGACAAAGATCGAACTGGAAACCGGTGGTTCCGTCTGGAAGCTTCTGGTTGCGGAGGGCGACGCTGTCGAGGAGGGGCAGACCTTATTCATTCTTGAGGTTATGAAGATGGAGGTGCCTTACGAGGCACCTCAGTCGGGAACGGTTACCGCTTTGCACATTGCGGAGGGGGACTCCGTCGCTGAGGACGATGTTGCTCTCGAAATCGGCTAGGCTATTCACCGTAGCTCAGACCCCAGCCAAAGGGGAACAGCGGATTTGCCGTGTCATCAGGCACGTCTTCCAGCTGGGCTTCTACTTCAGCCATCGAAGATGGCAGTTCAAACGGCAGTTTGCCCAAAGGATTGTGTCTGCCGAAGACGACATCCAGCATGGCTTCATCCGAAACACCAAAGGTTCCTACTAGCGCGCCGCTCATACCCTTGAGCTCGGTTAGGACCGCGGGGCGGTTGAGGTCCACCAAGGTCACTAGCTGACTGACGTCGCGGTACAAAGCGGCCTTGGCCAGAATCTCCTTGTCAAACGCAAGATTGGTGTCTGGGAAACGTGTGGCCATCATCTGATCAAGTGTGCGATTGGTACCCGCTGGTTGGTTACCGTTGAAGACGGTATTGAGGAATAACAAGACCACGTCTGCTTCATCAGGTGTGTCGACAATCGTTCCGTATTTGGCCGCAGCACTTGGATCGAGGCCGTCGACGAAAATCCGCGTCTCAGCGGCTAAGGGTAGTGCACCATTGCCGTTGTCGAGCAAGACTACGGCGTTTCGCTGTGCTGTCATGCCGAGAGAGACATACTCAGGCAAGTTCACAAGCGCGTTAACTTTAGCCTCATCGACGAAGGGCGTTTCGAACAGCCCCAAATCGAATTTGTTCCTCAGGATTCGGCGGACCGACTCATCGATACGCGCCTCACTGATTGCACCTTGGTTGACGAGGTCGACAATGTACTCGGGATCACTTTCACCACCGTACTGGTCAACCCCGGCCTCAATTGATTTCAGGTAGCGTTCCTCGATGGTGAGCGTTTCAACGCCCCAGATACGGCCGGTAACCACACCCCAGTCGGTACAGATAACACCCGCGAAGCCCAATTGATCACGGAGAAGGTCGGTCAAGATGTAACGGTTGTAAGCCATCGCGACGTCCTCATCGGTTTGACCCGTTGGAATGCCGTAGTAGGGCATGACAACACGCATGTCGTTCTCAATCGCAGCGATGAAAGGTGCGAGGTGATAATCGAATTGATCGCCAGGATACACCTGGCTTTCGCCCGATTTAAGGTGTGGGTCTAGACCATCCAACTGGGGTCCGCCGCCCGGGAAGTGTTTGACCATGGTCATGACGCTCTGGCCGCTGAGGCTCTCGCCTTGAAACCCTTTCATGTAAGCAACAGTCATCTCGGCTGAGAGTTCCGCATTTGAGCCAAAGGTGCCGAAATTTCTTGCCCATCGTGGCTCGGTTGCCATGTCACTCATGGGGTGGAGCGCTGTGGTGAAGCCCATGGCGCGGTATTCAGCGGCGGCGATTTTCCCAAAGGTTTCAAGCATGCTGGCGTCGCGGCCAGCAGCAAAGCCTAGCTGCGATGGCCATTTCGACACGCCGCCCAAGGTAAAGGAAGCGATACCGCCACCCCTGGGGACTTCGTGAACCGGGTCACTGCTGATAGAGAGTGGAATACCGAGCCGTGTCCGCTCGGCGATTTGCTGCAATTCGTTGAGTCGCTTGGCAATGTTTTTAGGGCTCGCACCGCCATAAAAATTAAAGTGTGTCAGTGACTTTCGGCTAATCAGTTCCTCAATGGACGTGCCCGCATTCATGGCTTCTAGGAAAACGCGGAAGAGCGGGTCTGGCTCAATCAGCACGGGCGGGTGAAACATTTGACCGACTTTCTCTTCAAGGGTCATTTGGCTCAGGAGATCTTCAACTCGATCGGTGGTTGCGACGCGGTGGTCCTCGTAGGGGTCAAGAGAGCCGTTGCGGTTTAGGTCGCGAAAAGCCTCGCCATCAACGTTAATGGGCGCGGCGATCGATGATTGTGCGAGCGACGCCTTCATCTTACTGATGGGTTTTAGGAAAAGGTTCGCCGCGTATAGTGCTGCAACAACGACAGCGATGATTAAAACGCGAACGACAAGCTTGATTATTGTTTTCATATGACGAGCTCCTGCCCCAGTCGGACGTATTCAGTCATGACCTGTTGGGTTAAGGTAAAGCGCATGGCCCCAAGCGTCCAATAAAAACAATGGCTAGGAGCAAGAGATCATGTTGAATGCCAGCGCTAAGGAACTCGCTATGCGTATGCGGATGGGAGAGCTTTCGTCCGGTGAAGTAACGCAGTTCTATATAGACCGAATTGAGAAGTACAATCCAGCGATCAATGCGGTGATTGCGGAGCGATTTGAAGCTGCACTCGACGAGGCCCGGCAGGCGGATGAGAAGGTGCGACGCAGTGAGCCTTTGGGTGCGCTTCATGGATTACCAATGACCATCAAAGATGCTTTTGAGGTCATCGGTTTGACCTGTGAGGTCGGGCATCTTCCTTTCAAAGGGCGAGTCTCCGATACAGATGCGGTTGTGGTTCAGCGATTGCGAGCGGCTGGCGCTATCATCCTTGGAAAGACGAATACGCCGCTGTACTGCGCAGATTGGCAGACCTTCAACGACATTCATGGTACGACGAATAATCCGCATAACCTTGCCCACACGCCGGGAGGATCCTCTGGTGGCGCGGCAGCGGCACTGGCCTCGGGTATGACGCCGCTCGAGTTCGGCAGTGATATCGGCGGATCAATCAGAATACCCTCGCATTTTTGTGGGTTGTTCGGTCACAAGCCCACCTTCGATATCATTCCTCAACGCGGACACGTGCCACCGGCGCATGGTGCGAAACAAACGGGGGCGCTGAATGTTATGGGTCCTCTTGCACGAACTGTCGATGATCTCGAATTAGCCTTTGATCTCACCGTGGGCCTAGACGAGAACGCAGGCTTGGGCTTGCGACTGGAGTTGCCTTCATCCGCGGTCGATTCGCCAAAAAAGCTGCGGGTAGGGTTCTGGTTGGGCGATGATTTCTGTCCCGTAGACAATGAAATCCTCGTGGGCATCGAACAGGCGGCGAGATCACTCGAAGCAATGGGCGCGCAGGTTCAAGAGGCTAAGCCCGCCTTTTCGTTGGCCGAGCACCATGAAACTTATTTGATGAACCTCTCTCCCATCATTGCGGCGGTCTTTGGTCCTGACGAGATCGCCATGATGGAGCAGATTGCTGCCGCCAGCCCACCCGATGATAAATCCCCAACCACACTGCAAGCCCGTGGCGCCGTTTTGGCGCATCGAGAGTGGTTCCTGTGGAATGAAATCCGGAGGCATTTGGCTGACCAGTGGCGCGCCTTTTTTAGTGACCACGATGTCCTTATTTGCCCTGTCACACCCACTACCGCCATGCCCCATGATCAGGAGACGCCCTTCGGACAACGAGAGATCTGGGTGAATGGTGAAGCGCGGCCGTATTTCGATAATCTGGTTTGGGCTGGCGTGGCAACGTTGTGCTGCCTGCCTTCGACCGCGGTTCCTCTGGGCCGACATAGCAATGGGTTGCCTTTTGGTCTTCAGATTGTGGGCCCAGAGTATGCTGATCGCACGACGATGGCGGTTGCGCGCTGGTTAGAAGAGGCGGGATACGTCACGAGGTTGGCAGAGGGCTATCAATAAGAGCTGTTAATCAGAGCTATCAATAAAAGCCATCAATAAGAGACATGAAGAGTAGCCGTCAAGAAAAGGCGACTCACGTAGGTGTGTGGATTGCGCGGCTGGTAATGAAAAGCGACGTAGGTACACTGCCTGTGGAGATCAAACAAACCATGGCGCGTTGAGTCACTCGATTCAGCGACTGGGGAGCACACCATGAATACGTCGACGAGCGATGCCCAGCAGGGCATGGGTGGATTTTTAGGTTGGATTGAGCGCAGCGGCAACAAACTGCCAGATCCTGTCTTTCTATTTTTTTGGCTGATTCTCGGCCTGGTTGCCATCTCGGTGTTGGCAGCAATGACCGGTGTCTCTGCCGCACACCCGACAAAAATTGATCCCGCAACAGGCACCAATCAAATCATCTCCGCTACGAGCCTCCTGTCTGCGGAGAATATCGCCAAGCTCTGGGTGGATATGCCCAAAACCTTCACGCACTTCCATCCTCTGGGTTATGTGCTCGTAGTGATGTTGGGCGCCGGTGTTGCTGAGCGCGTGGGTCTCTTCGGTACAGCCATGCGAGCCGGCGTTCGCGATGTTCCCAATGCGCTTTTAACCCCGACGGTTGTGCTGGTTGGCATGCTAGGGAATCTCGCCGCTGATGCCGCTTACGTGGTGCTTATTCCACTGGCGGGGATTATTTTTCATGCCGCGGGTCGACACCCCATCGCTGGTATAGCGGCAGCCTTTGCTGGTGTTTCAGGTGGCTTTTCAGCCAATCTACTCCCAGGTCAACTCGACGCACTGTTGTTTGGTATTACCGAGGCGAGCGTCGAAACGGTCTTCGGTGACTTCACTGCGAACATTGCCGGCAATTGGTTCTTCATCGCTGGAATGACCCTCGTGTTCCTACCGGTTATTTGGTACGTCACTGATAAGATTATTGAGCCCCGGTTGGGTGCATTTGACCCTAGCCTCGCCTCTGCAGCGAGCGCTGATGATGAAAGTGACCGCGAGCTGACGGAGGAGGAGCGACGTGGGCTTCGTAATGCCGGTTGGGCGGTCCTTTTTGTTATTGGTTTGTGGTCCTTGTTCACCATCGGACCGGGAACACCACTCATTGATGAGGCAGCCCCTGCAGAGGCGCAAATGGCACCGTTCTACAAAAGCCTGGTCGCTGCGTTCTTCATTCTCTTTCTACTCGCAGGTTGGGCCTACGGAAAAGGCGCAGGCACCATCAATGACCACCGTGATCTGGTGAAGATGATGACCGGGGCGATGGAAGATCTGGCTTACTATCTCGTTCTGGCATTTGCCGCAGCGCATTTCGTGGCCATGTTTTCGTGGTCCAACCTAGGTCTCATTTTGGCTGTGCACGGCGCCGATTTTCTGAGCTCGACGAATATGCCAGCGTGGGCATTGCTGACGTCCATTATTCTGGTGTCGTCGCTACTCAATCTGTTTGTGGGTTCGGCCAGCGCCAAGTGGGCGCTGATTGCACCGGTGATGGTGCCGATGTTGATGCTGCTTGGTATCACACCCGAGATGGCAACCGCGGCTTACCGTGTGGGTGATGGCGCTACCAATATCATTACGCCGCTCATGGTCTACTTCCCGCTCATCCTGATTTTCTGTCAGAGATGGCAGAGTAACTTTGGTCTGGGGAGCCTAGCGGCCACGATGCTGCCTTATTCGATTGGTCTCTTGGTGTCGGGTCTTGCGATGACCATTGCTTGGGTTGTCTTGGATTTGCCACTTGGCCCGGGTGCTTCGGTGTTTATGGAGATCCCAACAACCGTTCAATAA
>PKCZ01000066.1 GCA_002862405.1 Pseudomonadota bacterium | reverse complement strand
GCGCGCCGGCGGCGGCCTCACCGCGGCGGTGGCACTGAAAGCCCGCGATACGGGCGATGTCGCAGTCGCGTTCCAAATGCCTTTTTATCCCATGATTGATGATACGCAGCCGACCGACCCAAGGCGAGATATCGATCCACCCGTATGGGACACCGCCCTTAACGCAATTGGATGGAGCGCCTATTTGCGCGATGTCAGAGGACATGGCGAGACTCCAAGCGCTTATGCGGCCCCTGCGCGCGCGGAGTCATTCGTTGGCTTGCCGCCGACTATTACCTACGTGGGTGATAAAGATCCGTTTTACTGGGAAACCGAGACCTACGTCACCGAGTTGCGCACGGTTGGGATTGACGTGGCGCACACGGTATACGAGGGCTGCTATCACGCCTTCGAGTACATTGGTGAGGGAGGTGCGATCGGTGCCCAGGCCCGAGCCTTCACATTTGAAAACTTCGCTCTGTTTTACGACCGGTATATTATGGGAACTTCAAGTTAGGAAATTTCGCTCACGATTGAGTAGTCGAATTCTGTGAGGCGACTCGGTACTTTTTGCTCGCTCGTAAGCACACTAATGCCGTATTCCTCTCGCAGGTCATTCAGTCTTCGATCCAATAGGCTCGAGGGTAATTCAAAGGGCCATTTTTTCTTCATTCGACGGGTGTGCCTGATGACTGTCCAAATACCGCGTTTATTTCGCCAATAGAGTTTGGGAATAAACGTGAGACCAAGCTCCGATAACAACGCTCGGCTGAGATCCTTGATTTCCGGCAGTTGCTGATACTTTTTGAGTAACTTCCAAGAGAAGGTGGTCCCAAAAAAGACCCAGAAATCCAAGGCAGCTTCACCTTCAATGGTTGTATCTTGCCCAAAAATGGCATGAGTCGCGTCGTGATAGAGCCAGATTGGATCCGGGTCCTCAGGGCTATCTGTCAGGATCTGACGACCGATGTGCGTGAGATACCGATGATATTCCTCGATCGCCTCGCGCAAGGTCTGATGACTATTCTGATTCTGGTATTCCAGGTACACGCTAACGTCCTGATCATCCACAGTGGACTTAAGATGCTCTTGTTGGTCGAGATTTACAAGTTCAATGAAGGCTATTTTCTATCGAATGGCTGCAGAGGCTGTCTAAGTTAAGTACACAGCTGTATTCTACGGGTCTTGCAGTTCAGAGCTTCGTACTATGCCTGGGTATTCGTATTTTGCCTTGTCGGTTATTTGTCTCCTCACGGTGTATATCCCGCTGTTTTGGGCCTTGGGAGAGTTCAAAGATACGTCGAGGAATATGAAGCGCTTTTTCATTGGCTTTATGCCTATAGGGCTCGCTTGTATTGCCTGGATAGAGTTTGGAGGCCTCGATTGGAGTCGGGTGCTGTCCAATCTCGCATACGCGGCTTTCGGGAGCCTCATTCTAGCTCTGATACATAAGTTCTCGCAGCCATGAATCCCGGTTAGACGTGTCGTCAGAGATCGACCACAAATTAAAAAAAGGGGTAAATGATGCCAGCAATGACGATGCTTGGCTGGTTCCACACGATTATGGGGGTACTGGCGCTGTTGCTGGCAACAGCGGCTATACGAAACCACGGTTTTATTAGGTCCACTGACCGAAAGGGTGGTGCGTATCTGGTGGTGACTGTGGTGGTCGCCGGATCTGCACTGGGCATCTACAATCAAGGTGGCTTTGGTGTTGCGCATTATCTTGCCGTCCTGACGCTAGCGGCGGCATTTGGTGAGTTTGTAATACAGCAGCTCAATTTGTTTGGCCGCTTCTCGGTGTACTTTCAGGCGATTGCTTACAGCGCGACAATTCTCTTTCACATGATTCCAGCGATTACTGATTTCCTGGGTAGCTTGCCCGTGGGAGACCCTTTTATCGACTCGCTCGATTCACCCGTACTTTAGGGATTTCATCTCGCGTTCTTGGGACTCTACGTGCTGGGCGTTGCGGCTCAGATTCTAAAGTTACAACGCAGGGCGGCGGATTTATAAGCCGGTAAAAGTTGAACCTAGGCTCCTGAAGCGCGTCAACGCGCAGTTTTCACCAGGAAAACGACTTTGAAACCGAATTCTGTATATTGTTTTGTCTTGAGTGGTGTATCAAGATTTTCTTTGCCAAACTGATGTGGCAATGATTACGAGAGACTTGGAGCAGACCCATGGACGAACGACTCGAATGTTTTAAAGATGAGGCTGACGCCTTTTCTCAGTGCAAGGCGGCAGGTTATACCGCACATAAATTTGATTTCCCCGCAGATGACAATGAGTTTCACTGGCATGATTTCGATTCGCTGACGTTTATCACTGCGGGTGAGTTGACCATTTTCGATGTCGATAGCGGTGAGTCGCGAACCTGTGGTGCGGGCACTAAAATTGTTGGGCGCAAAGGGGTGGTTCATAGAGAGCAGACGCCTGGATTTAGCGCCATCATTGGCTTTGCAGAAGATCCTAAAACGTTGAGCCAGCCGATCAATAAACCGTTGCCTATAACGGTTTAAACAGCGCTAATTAGGTAGCTGAGATTTTCAGCGGACTCGCTAAGGTCGGGGAGTAAGGTGGCGAATACGTTTACGACAGTTCTCGGCTACATGGGAACCAGGGTGCGGCAACGCTTGGGTGTCGAGGGTAAACTCGAGTCACTCAGTGATATTTTCAATTTCATCCAGTTAGACGACCGTGTGGCGACGTCAGGGCAGCCGACCGAGGCCCAATTTAACCTCGTGAAGGAGGCTGGCTACACCACGGTCATCAATCTAGCGCCAAAAAGTCACGAGAACGCCCTGGGTAATGAAGATGAAATCCTCGAGAGCATGGGAATTCGTTACATCCATTTGCCGGTGGTTTTCTCAAGCCCCACTCGTAACGACTTCGAGCGCTTCATCCATGCATTGGAATCCTCTGATGACGATCGCATCTGGGTGCATTGCGCTGCGAATATGCGTGTTTCGGCGTTTTTCTTTAAATACCGCACTGAACGACTGGGATGGACCACGGAACAGGCCCAAGCTGACTTGCACAAAATTTGGGAGCCCGGAAAGCTGATCGGTGTCTGGCAGGACTTCATTGAAATGGCATGACTGATCTTGGCTCGATATCAATTCTATTTACGTAGATAAGGTAATAAAAACAGTTACTTGAAATGGTTACCTGATAGATTTTCGAGCTGTCTGCATTAGGATCCTGAAGCTGCGTTAAGCGACGAAATGATCGGTTTTTGGGTTATTGTGATCTTGAATGATATTGCTGGCTCGGTTTGAGCTAGAAACACGGTCCGTTTTGCTAAGCAGCTAGGCAAACAACGAAAACTGCATCACGAGTACAAAAGGGAAATCAGGCTTATGTGGTTAGTACTTCAACGATCGTTCATTTATGGAGCTTTGATGCTGGTTTTGCTGACAGTTAAGTCAGCTTTTGCAGGCGTCGCTATAGAAGACTACGAGCGGCGTCCCGACACACAAAACCGCCTTCTGGAAGAGCGGCTTGATGCGTTGTTACCAACACTCATGCGTGAAACCGGTGTGGATATGTGGCTCGTCATTGCTCGTGAGTACAACGATGACCCCGTGTTCCTTTCCCTTGTCCCAAAACCTCGTTTCACCGCGCGTCGCACGACTATGCTGGTTTTCTTCGACCGAGGGGATGCAGGTGTAGAGCGTCTAACCGTCAGTCGCTACCCGCTAGGCGCCATGTATGAGGCAGCGTGGGAGGGCGGTAATCTGAACGCACAGTGGCAGCGACTTGCCGAGGTGATAGCGGAGCGCGATCCACAGACGATCGCCGTCAATACCAGCGATACCTGGCCTGTCGCCGATGGTATTAGCCATAGCTTGTATAGCAAGCTTGCGGCGTCGCTGAGTCCCGAACTGCAAACTCGTTTGCAATCATCCGAGCGGTTAGTTGTGCGTTGGATGGAAACTCGTACTGACGGCGAAGTTGAGGTGTGGCAGCGTGCGGTGGCCATTGCCCGCGAAACCATCGCGAGAGCATTCAGTAGCGAAGTTATTACCCCCGGCGTCACGACCGTGGGTGACGTCTCTTGGTTCATAAGGACGCGCTTTGAGGAGGAGGGGTTGGAGCCGTGGTTTCACCCGGATGTGAATCGCCAGTGGGAAGGCGCGGATTTCGGTGAGAATGCGCCGTTTCTTGGTGACGGTTCGAAGGATGGGGTTATTCGGCGTGGTGACGTACTCCATACCGACGTAGGGCTCTGTTATCTCGGTTTATGTACCGATACTCAGGAGATGGGTTATGTCCTCAAGTTAGGCGAGTCAAAGCCGCCCAAGGGCTTGGTGGAGGCCATGCGCACTGGCAACCGTTGGCAAGACGCGTTGACGGCGGAGTTTGTCACGGGTCGCACAGGGAACGAGATTCTTGCTGCAGCACAAGACAGCCTGCAGAAATTGGGCATTGAACACGCCATCTATACGCACCCGCTGGGAGTCTATGGCCATGCTCCAGGCCCCACCATCGGCATGTGGGACAACCAAGGGCCCACTATTGGGCGCGGAGACTGGCCTCTCTATCCGATGACGGGTTATGCCATTGAAGGCAATGTCGTGGTAAACGTTCCTGAGTGGAATAACCAGCGTGTGCAAATGAAACTTGAGCAGAGTGCGCTATTTGATGGAAATACCGTTCATTACTTGGCGGAGAGGCAAAAAGCACTCCACGTTGTTGGGTTTTAGCGGTCTCAACACACGCGAGTTACCTGATATTTGGATAATTGGCGTTGACGAGAACTAAAGGAGAGCAAACGTGTCGTTATCGTTTTATGAGGTGAGTGTTGGGCACCATCTGCAAATATTGGGTGCAACGCAAAATATCCTGAGGATGGCAGAGGTCAATGCTGAAACTGGGGTGATTGATCTTGGTGCTATCGTCAATTTTCGACCTCATGGGTCAAATGAAGGTAGGCATTGAATGACTCAACCATTAGCGCTTTGGACGGCCCCTACGCCCAACGGCTGGAAGGTCAGCATCATGATCGAGGAGCTCCGGGAGCTGGGAATTGCGCTTCCGTCGGTTGAAGTCATAACCGTCGATATTATGAGTGGCGAGCAATTCAGCGACGTTTTCAGCGCCGTGTCAGCCAACCAAAAAATACCGGGCTTGGTGCATGGTGACATAAGACTCATGGAGAGCTGCGCGATCCTTCAGTACCTCGGGGAGGAGTTCCCCTCTAGCCTATATCCAAGCGGTGCCGACCGCTACTACGTTCTGCAATGGCTGACTTGGCAAGCTGCGGGTTTGGGACCCTCATTCGGTAATAAACTGAGCTACACCCGCTACATGGCCGACGTGCCGGAGGAACAAAAGGTTCATCCGCTCACCCGTTTCAATTCGGAGTCTCAGCGCCTTCTCAGAGTGCTCGACAAGCAACTCGAGGGAAAGCGTTTTGTTTGTGGCGAGGATTTCACCATTGCCGACATCGCCATCTTCCCGTGGATCCGTGGGTACAAGTGGAGCAAGATCGACATTACTTTGCATCCCAACGTACTTGCCTGGAAGGAACGCGTTCGTCACAGACCCGGCGTTAAGCGCGGTCTCGCCTACGGCGCGAAGTTGGGGGAGGAAGAGCAGTGGAGTGAGGAGACGAAGCGCAAGTATGCGTCGGGCGGTTCATTTATGGCATCGAATCAGACGATAGCAGAGAGTCATTCAGAGGAATAAAAGAGTTGAAGCTTGCTAAAACGATTGGATCCTCGCAAAAAATCTTCATTTCGATTGCTTGTTTTTGCGATCCCGATGTTGTGAATACGGTAAAGGATTGTTTTGACAAGGCCAGCAGTTCTGCTCGCGTGGAGATAGGAGTTTGCCTTCAGGCCAAGCCAAACGACGCCTCTTACGATGCGCTAAGTGATATTGCGCAAGTAATAGTTGATCGTATTGATGTCACCGAGGCGCGGGGGCCCATTTATGCGCGAACGCGGTGCGAAGCACTGATGACTGACGCTGATTATTTCCTGCAAATCGATTGTCACTCACGATTTTTCCCCGGATGGGACGAGATCTTAATTCAAGAGTTCGCTAAAGCCTCGGAGCTCAATGAAAACGCTGTCCTGTCGCACTATCCAATGAACATTAAAAATATGGCGTCATCCGATCATCTTGATCGCATCGGCCACGTGAATCGTTACCGATATATCGAAGCGGATGCGATCAAGAGTCACGGCTCATTGATTAAGTTGCCAGAGGTGCCAACTACGTCGCTCGGTATAAGCGCGGCGATGCTATTTATGCGGGCAGAAGATCGCAGACGTTTTCCTTACGACCCGGAACTTGATTTCGGCTTACATGCTGCAGAGCAAGTGTTATACGCCGTGCGTCTCTGGACTCATGGCTTTGACATCTTTTGTCCCACACAGCATGCGTTGGCAACGGACTATGAGGGATCACGGGATCGAATTCCCGATGAGGTCAAACGCATCAGCAATGCAAATCGCACAGGCTGGCCCGAAGCCACGTGGTCCAAGGTAAAATACTTGCTGGGTCTAGACGACATCGAGCAGGTCGATCCCGTCTACGGTGATTCTCTTGACGATTGTGTGGCGCACTTTGGTGTTGGCGATGAGCGGTCGCTGCGAGCTTACTATGATTTTGCAGGGATACATGACGACCTAAAGCGCGTCTACCCAAACTATCGTTACGCTGAAGATTAACTGGGTATCAAACTGTTGAGGGTCAAGCCCCGGACGTTTCGCTTGACCTTGAAACGATATCGCTTGCTCCCTTCCTTTTCCTTAGCTTCGGCCTCACCAAAAAAGAAACTGATGATGACGTAGCGATTCCCTGAGCCGATTTCATTGACCTGATGAAAAAGCGTTCCCGGAAAAATGACAGCGCCGTACTTGGGCACGCTCAGAACCTGTGAGTTGTATTCCGGGAAGGCAATGCCGCCCCCTTCATAATCATCATTCAAAACTAAGGTCATCGCATAGCGGCGATGGAGGTGAGGAAAGATGGTGTCGCGATGCTTCCCAAACTTGCCGCTATTTGCTCCTGAGTATTTGCAGATTTTGTAGGTCTCGCGATGGGTGATTTCAGAGTAAAAAACCTTTTCAATCTCGGGTAAGACGGACTTACTCAATTTGTCGTCGAGACGTTTTTCCAAATCGGCCGCTGGGTGGATATGGAGTCGTCGTTTGAAGTCTTTGTCTGCAATAAACCCCTCGTCCTGGTGTGCGTCGATATACTCAATAAGATCTTCTGCGAGTGCCTCATCGATTGCATTGCTGATCACTAGCACCGGGGCGGGTGATTCATTACTAGGGAGAGTAAAGCCCGACAGCTCTTCCTGCAGTTCCTCAAGGGTTTGCGCGTCAACGAAGTCAACAACCTTCAAATTACTGTCGGTGATGAAGGCACTGATGGGCGCAAGCTCGTGCTGAAAGAGATGACAAAACTCGGCAGAGTGGAACCAGCGGCCATGCTCAATGTCGATTGGCGAAGGGGTGAACACAAAGTGTCTAAGAGGAAGGCGCATTTGTAATGCGTTTGCGGTTAGTTCTAGATGACTATCCTTGAGGAATAACAGGATATTGGGCTCGCCCGCTTTCCCCTGAACATCAAAAGTTCGCTCGCACGTGGTTATGTAGGCGTAGGGAACGTAGTCGCCAGTCGACATTCGGGTGCTATACTCGTTTGTGGGGTCCTGAGAATGGGTTGTGAGCTTCATAGTCCAAGTTTAAGCATAGAACCAGTATACTTTAATAAAAACATTGGAGTGATTGCGATGATTCCAGCTAGTGAGACGTTTAACGACACATGGCCATTTGAACCACATTTCACAAATGCAGCGGGCTTTCGTCAGCACTATGTCGATGAGGGCCCGTCTGCGGGTGAGGTGATTCTGTGTCTTCATGGTGAGCCTACCTGGGGTTACCTCTACCGAAACATGATTGGTCCGCTCGCCGAAAATTTCAGGGTTGTGGTGCCAGATCACATGGGTTTTGGGAAATCTGAAACACCACAAGACCGCGTTTACACACTTCAAACTCATGTTGAAAACCTCGAGCGATTCGTCGCTGATCTCGACCTGTCAGCCATTACGATCGTCTGTCAGGACTGGGGTGGCCCCATGGCCGGCGTGTTTACAGCTAGAAACCCCCACCTTGTGAAGCGATTGTTTCTTATGAATACCGTGCTTGGTTACGGTGGTGGTCAGTCAGCAAGTGGAAAAACGCCCTGGTTTCGGTGGATTGAGAAGCACGAAGAGGCGGGCACACTCAGCGGGATATTAGGTGAATTGGGTAGTACGGTATTGTCGGTCATGAAAATTCTGGGTTTTCAGAATACGGCTACTGTGGATGACACCTGGATCGAGGCCTACTCAGCGCCATTTCCAGATCGTGAGAGCTGTATTGGCGCGATCAACTTCCCCCTCGATGTGCACTACGGACGCTTCTTACCCCTTATTTTCGAAACCATGGAGAGCGGTGACATTGAAGCGACGAAATCAAAACCCGCGATGTTGATATCGGGCGACAAGGATTTCGCCATCGCGCCCGATCATGCGGTCAGTGATTTTCGAGGACTCTTTCCGACTGCGCCGATCGTCGAAGTTTCCGGAGTGGGGCACTTCTGTCAGGAGGATATCCCCGACGAACTAGTACAGTTTATAAAAGAGTTTATTGCCGAGAACCCCTGACGACGCTAGAGCACGGCGCCACTGAACACCCAGAGACCGGCTAGGCCGAGCATGGTGGCTGCGACGCGTTTGGTATTCATCAGCCCCTGAGAGTCAGCGAGACGTTTAGCCAGCCATTGACCGCCCGTCGCATACGTCGTCATAGCAATGAACTCTGTACTCATCATAATAATGAGCATGGTTACGAATTGGGGGTAGAGAGGGGTGTCGCTTTGCACGAAGCCGGGAAGGAGTGCCATCAAAAAGGCCCAGCCTTTGGGATTACTAACCGCGGTCACGAAACCCAGCAGTATCAGCGCACCTGCGTGGGTTTCATCGAGTCTGCGTGCCTTAAGATCCTCAGGAGTCCCATTAAACAGGCGGATGGCGAGATACAGTAAGTATGTGCCACCAACCAATGAAATCGCTTGAAAATAAATAGGATCTCGCGATAACAGCCAGCCAAGACTCCAAAACGTCGCGGCAAAAACTGTTGCCACACCGGTCAGTTCACCCAGCATCATCCACAGGGTGCGTTTGTAACCAATCGACAAACCCAGTGTGAACGCAAGTGTCATGCATAACCCGGGTGTGAAGGACACGGAGGCAATGGTTGGTATGAATAGAAGGATGAGATCTGGGGACATGAGCACCTCGCGCGGGGCGGATGATAGCAGGATTTGAATCTGCGTCTGAGCGCATGTAGGTTTTAACCATGGGTTCAATAAACAGGGCTCGAATAGCGGGAGACTTGAAGATGATGCGGATTCACATTGCGGTATTGCTAGCTATGTTTATGGCCCCGGTGAGCGGTGTTGCTGACCCAGAGTTTTTCGACGAGGGACCAATGGCAGGAAAAGGTTATCCATTTTCTGAGTCAGTGCGCGTCGGCAATATTTTGTTTATCTCCGGTCAGGTTGGCGTCAACGAAAATAATGAGTTAGTCGAGGGCGGTATCGTCGGTGAGACTCGTCAAATCATGAGCAACATCGGCGGTGCGCTCGAGCGCCGAGGGCTTGGTTTGTCCGATGTGGTTAAGTGCACCGTATTTCTGGCCGATGTCGCGGAGTGGGGCGAGTTCAATACCATTTACACGAGCTATTTTGAGCCGCCGTATCCAGCTCGATCCGCCTTGGGGGCCAATGGTCTGGCCTTGGGGGCAAGATTGGAGGTTGAATGCATCGCTGCTTATCCGAGCAAGTAATGAGTCTGTTTAGTCACGTAGATACATAGCGAGGTAACCATGATGAGTGACCCTAAAAATATCGCGCTAGTCAGCATTGAATCCGTACCTGATGGGATGCGTCCGTTAGGGTTGGTGCGAGGTAGCACAGCCCGCTCCAGAAATATTGCTCGTGATATCACAGCGGGGTTGAAGAACCTTGTGGGTGGTGAGGTGACGTCTTACACAAAGCTTATGGCCGACGCTCGAGAGGAAGCGATCTACCGGATGCAAGAAGACGCGGCTCGAATGGGTGCAACGATGGTCGTAGGCGTGAGATTCGCGTCATCGATGGTCTCACAGGGCGTATCGGAAATGGTGGCCTGGGGTACAGCTGTTGGCCCAATGGACGGTCAATAGATGGTCAATAGATCGCCAGTAGATGGCCAATAGGCGGATATTATCGATATGTGGACGCTAATTATTATCGGCTTGTTATGTATCCCCATCATTTACAAACGCCTCGGAGAAAAGAAGACTGAGCGTTTCGAGGATCGGGACAATTAATAGGTCGAGGACGGAACGCCAACGTTCATAAACGCCAGGTAGTGCTTGGCAGCAACCTCTGCCTTAAACGGTGCTACGGCCTCGTCGAGCAATGACGCCGCAATGCCGCTGCTAAGCACATCAATACAGGCCGCTGCGAGTGCCTTTGCATCACCAACGGGTACTAAGGGAGCGATTCGTCCACCGTCGAGCATTTCACTGGGCCCTGAGGGGCAGTCGGTCGAAACTACAGGTGTGCCGACAGCCATAGCCTCGGTCAGCACGTTGCCTGATCCCTCGGCGAATGATGACAGGACGAAAAGACTCGATTTCGCCATCCAAGCCCAAGGTGTATCGACAAACCCAGGGAGCTGCACACGATCTGCCAGACCTGTCTCGGCAATAATTTTCTCCAAGCTCGCTCGCTCCGGCCCTTCTCCGAGAATCAAAAGCCGAGAGGGTACCGTGTCATTCATGAGCCGGAAGGCCTCTAATAGTGTTTGGTGGTCCTTGTTCTTCGTCAGCCTGCCCACGGTAATGAGAACTGGCTCGTCGAAGTTCTCACTCAGCCACGGATGATCAACGGGTGTCTGCGCTTCTTCAATCATGTCGGCCGTGGTGACGGGGTTTTTAATCGCTGTGATGCGACTAGTGGGCATACCCGTCGTCTTAAGCAGATCCTCTCGAACACCCTCCGACACTGCAATGATACCGTCCAATTTCGGGTATTCATTGCGCATTAACCGGCCCCAATGCCAACGTTGGAAGCGACTACGATGCGCGAGTGATTGCGTTACGTTGATACCAATAACGCCTGTAATCGGGGTGTTGGTGCCCGCTTTTTTACACGCTTTGAGCGCCGCTAGCATGGCGCGATGTTTTGCGACAAGCAGAGCTTGTGGCGCCTCTCTTCTGAGGTAATCGGCTACCTCACCGACGCAAGTGGCTGCGTGTTGATGTTTGAGAGGGATTTGATTTACCGCAGGCGACAGGGCGGTTAAGTGAGGGCTTTTACGTTTGATCAGCAACAGATCCACCTCGATTCCCAAGGCTGCCATTTCGTTGACCAACAGCGCAAAACTTCGCTCAACCCCACCTTGGCCGGAAAACGATACCAGTACGGCGATTTTGTTCTTGTGTGTCATGAAACTTAAAACGTATCACCGAGTTCTAGTTCACCATAGCGCTGTAAGCGCGAAGTCATAACGGCTGCTTGTCGGTGTTTGACTGCCTGCTGGTATACAGGATCGGTCACCATCTCAAGGAAGGCCCCCGCATTGGGATAACGAGCAACGAACACCTGATCCCACGATTCATCACTGGGTCCAATGACTGTCGATTCGAAATTACCACGCCAGACAATCGAGCCGCCCACGCGGGAAAAGATGGGTCCACTGTCGGTCCCGTAGTTAGCGTAAGCCTCTGCACCTGTCATAGGTGTGTTCGCTAGCGGATGCCCTGTCTCATAACGTGCTTGATCATAAAATTTGAGCTTGTTAAGCATGAGGATAGGCGTTGTCCTATCCAGCGCCTTAAAAGCATCAAAATTAACTCTGGAGGGATCAACGTACTGTTCATCGAACATGGTTTTTGGCTCCGAAAGTATCCACGCGTGGTAACCTTACGCGGTCATGTCGGGCGAGACTAGGTTTCAGCCCCTTTGTTGCAAAATTTATTGTTAGAGAGACGTGCGAATGCGCGAGTTGGTAAAATCAACGCTGGAAGAGCATAGGCTGGTAGTCGAAAAATTGGCTGCGCTTGAAGCCGAAATAGCGTCAGCGGGTGAGTTATGTGGACACGCCCTGGTGAAAGGCCATCGCATCTTTCTATGCGGTAACGGCGGTTCTGCGGCTGACGCGCAGCATATTGCTGCTGAGCTCATTGGCCGCTTTGTCAATGACCGTCGCGCGCTCCCTGCAATAGCCTTGACCACCGATACTTCCGCGCTAACGGCCATTGGTAATGACTATGGCTACGACGAGGTTTTTAGCCGACAGGTCGAGGGTTTGTGTCGGGAGGGTGACGTATTAATTGCTATCTCTACCTCCGGCAACTCGGGCAACGTCCTCAAGGCTGTCGACACAGCGCATCGCGCGGGTGCCTCTGTCATAGGACTCTCGGGTAAATCGGGTGGCGCGCTGGATGCCAAGTGTGACGTATCACTTGTTGTGCCCTCGGACGTCACTGCGCGGATTCAGGAGATGCACATCGTGATTGGTCACCTAATCTGTGCGCTCGTCGAAGAACATCTGGGCTTAGACGCCGACTAATCCATGACGGTCGCCGCTGTTTTCCTCGATCGAGATGGCGTTATTAATGCCGACTCTGGTTATGTAGGCGATTGGGACAGCTTTGTGTTCTTGCCGGGTGTGATTGAAGCAATGCGCAAACTGTGCGAGTCCGGTTATGCCTTGGTCGTGGTGACTAACCAATCAGGCATTGCACGAGGGTTTTACACTGAGGAAGACTTCCACGTCTTGACCGACCGCATGTGCAAAGAGCTAAGCCAAAACGGAGTCTCGATCGCGGGTGTCTATTTTTGTCCTCATCTGCCAGACGCCACGCTGGCTCACTATCGGAAAAGCTGTGAGTGTAGAAAGCCACAACCAGGGCTCATTCATAGGGCCGTGAAGGAGCTTGAAATTGACCTGACGCGCAGTGCCATGGTGGGCGATAAGAATTCCGACATGGAGGCTGCACTGGCGTCTGGCATCCCTTATCGTTATCAGGTCACCAGCGGCGAGCCTGTAGCAAACTGTACTGCTGTGAACGATTTACCGGACGCTTGCAGAGTGCTGCTGGCGACGGTTTAGAACTCGTACCCTAGTATTTCGATATCGCGCGCAAAGGCCTCGGTTACAAGTGCCTGTGTTTCTGGTGTGTAGTAGTCGCGGTAGGCGAGACGATCGTCCGCTTTACGACGGTGAGGAAGCTCAATTTTTGGAATACCAATTCGCCTGCAACACTCGTCGAAGTCCTGCTGAAGCGTCTCATAGTGCCCGATGAAGTCGACAATCAGATTGCCTTTCAGGTCAATCAAATAGTCGCTCTGCGGCGTTATCGAGGTATCGATGTGGTATTGCCAAGGTCTTGAAGGATCAAGCTTACGACGTAAAAACTCGTCGAACGTCTCATTGGGCTTAAGCAACTGGGGGCGCTCACGTCGTATATGGTGATAAGAGCTGACCTGTAGGTCCCAGGGGTTCCGAACAAATGCAAACTTGAATAATGACTCATAGAGGTCACGCGGCAGCATTTCCTGAGCTGCAATTGCCTTAGCGTGTCTGGGTAATTTGATGCCGACTTGGTGATTTACTAACCCGCTAAGCTTGCTGGCGATCCAGATGGGCGCGTAGTAAGGGTCCCGCCATCGATGCTTTTGTAGAGCTGCACGAATACTGGTGCCGCCCGTCTTTGCGATGTGTACGAAAAGGAACTTTTTTTGATGAGATAACAGCATGACGCGATGAAACACTCTCGCTATGGCAGGCGCAAGTTAAATTGTTGATTTTTCGCTATTTTACAACGCTCAGCTGGAGTTCACTAGGTGATTTAGTTACTCTGCGAGAACTTTGGGGAGCCCGACATTCGGGATAAAGACCGTAATTAGAGTCACTGAATGCCACAGCAAAACCTTATTCCTGCACCCCTTATGTGGGTGTTCTTGTTTTTCTCGCTTGCCGTCAGTGTGGCCACCCGCCAATTGATCTGGTTGATGGTGGTTGTCAGCCTGCTGACATTGATTACCAACCGCGAGGCGGTTCTCTCCACACAGGGCATGAAGAAAGCGGCCATGCTGTTTGCGTGTATTGCGCTGCCAGGCCTAATAAGTCTCCTGTTCTCGGTCAATCTCGACAGAGGAATTTCGGCTGTTTTTCGATTTGGCGCTTATGCGCTAGCAGCCTGGGTCGTATTGAGCGTGAAGATCGAGGAGGGCGACGCGAAGCGAATCATGTCCTTTCTCGGTATTTTGTTGGTAGCGTGGGCCGTCGATGGTTTTGTGCAGCTATTGACGGGTGTGAGCCTTCTGGGCGACCCCTTGGTCGAGCTGGGTGAGGAGGGCGCGATTGTAACGGGCTCTCTGCAATTAGGTTACGGTGCAACGCTTGCTATTCTGTCTCCATTCTTTCTTGAGGCACTCAGGCGTGCTGGTGGCATGGGCGTTGGTATTCTCTCGCTTCCGGTTTACGCAGCAATCGTGATGAGTGGACATCAGTCGTCTGCTGTCTTGGCTCTGATTGGTCTCGCTGGATGGACAATGCTAGCGCTGCGCAACAAAGAAGTGGGAGCAAAGCGGCAAGTCACTGGTTTTGTCATTTCGGCGATTATTGGACTGCTGCTTGGCGTGTATCTTTCTGTTGTTACGGGGCAGGTAAGTACGCTTGCGGAGGCACCAGCACGGTATCAGTCATTCCTGTATCAATCTCAGTTATGGGAGCTGTCCTGGCAGGCATTTATGGATCACTGGCTTACCGGAGTCGGTATGCGCGGTTTTGGTACATACGCCTTGGCAACCGATGCTAGCACCATTCCGGGTCTTGCCGAGACGTGGCACTCACACCTAACCATTCTAGAAGTGATTTCGGAGACGGGGTTGGTGGGTCTGATTGGCTACGGCTTACTTTTGCGGTGGCTGTGGGGCTATGTTCAGGACGATCGAATGCACGTTGCTGTGGCCGGTTTGACCGCCTTGCTTGCAGTATTTCCGTTAGGAACTGCCGTTGGGATGTATTCCTACATTGGCGGTAACCTCATATTTCTCACCTTTACCTTGCTGATTGCGTTGGACAGGGATTGCCCGCACGTCACCGAGACCTCTGCACCGTAACCAGCTGTCAAAACGATGATTGCTCCTGAGCCCAAGCGTGTTCTGATCATTCGGTTGAGTGCAATTGGCGACGTGGTCTTCGCATCACCTTTGGTTGCCGCGTGTATAAAGCGGTATCCGGAAGCCGAGATTGATTGGCTCGCAGAGGGTGTGGTTCGTCCTTTGCTGACCGAACTACCCGGCTTGAACAAGGTTATTTTATGGCCACGCCAAGAGTGGCAAGACCTCTGGCGCGAAAAGCGCTTTGTCGCCTTGTTTAGCGCTGTGGCGGCGTTTAGACGAAAGCTCCGTGCTCGTAACTATGACCTAGTGATCGATGCTCAGGGGCTCGTTAAAAGTTCTTTCCTCGCCTGGCTAACCGGTAGTCGCCAACGTATAGGTTTCAAGTCGAAGGAACCCAATGGCATGTTCCTTACAGATCGTTACGAAAAGAGCATTACGTCACGCATCAGTTCCGAGTACCTCGCGTTGGCCAATACGTTGGGTTGGGATACCTCTAGCTTTGAGGTGGCACTCGGGCTATCGGCGTCGGATGATGCACGAGCGACTGATTTAGCGCCTGAGGCGCCTTATGTCGTTGTTGCACCGTTCACTACCCGACCTCAAAAGCATTGGACCCACGCGCATTGGCGAGCGCTCATTGGTCGCCTTTCAGCTGCGGGGCATCAGGTGGCCTGTTTAGGCGGACCCGGTGACCGGGAGGAGGCAGTTGCTTTGCTGGACGGACTGCCGGTACTTAACTGGGTAGGCAACTATCCGCTGGGTGTGAGCGCTGGCCTTGTAAAACAGGCTGTCGCCGTCATCGGTGTTGACACGGGGCTTACGCATATGGGAATTGCTGCCGGCATTCCGACTGTGGCGCTGTTTGGCTCCACCTGTCCCTATCTTGAGACGGGTCGCGATAATGTCAGAGTGATTTATCATGGGCTTGTGTGTGCACCCTGCAAGCGAAGTCCTACATGCGCAGGGCGATTTGATTGTATGGTGGGTATCACGGCCGATGAGGCCCTGAGCGCCTTTAACGAACTGGTCTAGAAGCGTTTAGGCGCGCGATTAGGATAACTGAGCGAGTGATCTCGGATGACGAAGCTTCCAAAATTCAGTGATGCCAAAGTACTGGTCATCGGTGATGTCATGCTCGACCGTTTTTGGCACGGCGCGGCGACACGCATCAGTCCAGAGGCGCCAGTACCGATTGTTAAGGTGGCGGGTGTTGATGACAGGCCGGGCGGCGCTGGGAACGTGGCGATTAACCTTGCAGCGCTGGGTGTGGAAACGACGCTATCAGGTCTCGTCGGTGACGACGAGCATGCAAAGCAACTTCGCTCAGCCGTTGAGGCAAAGGGCGTCCGGTGGTCAGTGATGCCTTGCCCGGCAGATACGATCGTCAAGCTGCGTGTGCTTAGCCGGAATCAGCAGCTTATTCGCATAGACTTCGAAGCACCGCTCGATGATTACGCGGACGAGTCGTTTTTGCAGTACGCAAGTAATCTCATCGCTGAGCACGATGTAGTGCTTCTGAGCGATTACGCGAAAGGAACGCTCACCAATATCGAGGCACTTATCAGCGCATGTCGCGCCTTAAATACGCCAGTTCTGGTCGATCCCAAGGGTGCGGATTTTTCACGGTATGCCGGTGCAACACTCATCACACCGAACCTATCTGAATTTGAAGCTGTCGTTGGTGCCTGTTATCAGGACGACACGGTTATGAGCGCTAGAGCACGCGATCTATGCGATCAGCACTGCTTTGATGCGGTGTTGGTTACTCGCAGTGAGCGCGGCATGACCTTGCAGTCAAGGGAAGGTGAGCCCCTGCATTTACCCGCATTGGCGAGAGAGGTATTCGATGTGACAGGTGCCGGTGATACGGTCATTTCAGCCATGGCAGCTGGTCTTGCCAGTCAGGATACCCTTGAGAACTCGACGCGCTTAGCCAACGTGGCTGCAGGGTTGGTTGTGGGCAAGGTAGGTACCGCGACGGTAACGCGCGAGGAGCTTGAGGGCGCCTTGCTGCGATCTGAGGATGATGTCGACAAAGAACCGCCTGCTTTCGGTGTCGTGACAGAGCAAGAAGCGATGATGGCAGTGGCAACACTCAAGGCGGAAGGGCAGCGGGTCGTGATGACAAACGGGTGTTTTGATTTATTGCACCCGGGCCATGTCACCTATTTGAGTCAGGCTGCAGCGCTCGCAGATGTTTTGATTGTGGCTGTTAATGACGATGCGTCGGTGACCCGTTTAAAGGGCCCGGACAGGCCTATTAATGGCATCGACTCTCGTATGTCGGTACTCGCCGGATTGAGGTCAGTGAGTTACGTCGTACCGTTTTCCGAAGACACGCCGGCGCGCTTGATTGAGGTGATTTCACCAAATGTATTAGTCAAAGGTGGGGATTACGCCATCAGTGAAATAGCGGGGCATGAGCATGTGCTGGAAAGCGGTGGTGAAGTGATCATCCTCGAGTTTGTAGAGGGTTTCTCCACCACCGCTACGATTAAACGCATCTGCACGGATAACTAGTGCTGCGCGTTACCGATTGAACTGCGTTACCGATTAATATAAGCGCGCCCCATGCCAGCATCTTCCGGCAGGTAACGCTCCAGTAACTTGCTTTGACGACTCTCCATTGAGGTAAGTTTGCCTTCGATGACAACTGCAGTCGCGTAGCTTGTTACCTCTAGGGGATCACCGCTCCAAACGACGAGATCGGCAGAATTACCAACCGCCAAGACGCGACTTCTGCCGC
>PKCZ01000113.1 GCA_002862405.1 Pseudomonadota bacterium | reverse complement strand
CCACCAGTCATGGCCCGCAAAGGTAAACTCACTATCGATCATAGCCTGCATATCTGAGCGCTCTTCCTTGGCACGGGCAAGGCCTGGTTCCCAAACCTTCAGCAGAAACTCCTCAGCACCCGCTGGCGTGCGCGCCATGTTGTACTCGAGTATGTATTGGGCGTGGTTGTCATACCCCAGCAGGGCTGCCCGCTTGGCTCGCAGCTGTGCAACCTTAATTGCCAACGGCCCATTGTCAGTATCTCCCTCGGTGGCTCGCAGCCGATACCCGTTAAACGCTCGCTCACGAAGGTCTCGATTCTGAGACTGGGTCATAAATGTCTCGTAAACCGACCGATCCAAAGTCACCACCCAGGCCTGCTTGTCTTCATCCCAGATACTGGCTTTAAAATTGTCGGTGAGCCCGGCCATATCGGCTTCGTCGGTGATGTCAATCTTGAAAGATTTAGTAGCCCTCAACAGATTTTGTGCAAACTGCGTCGTCAGTTCTGACATCTCCGAGTTGATTGCCGCTACTTTGGCCTTCGTTTCAGCATCAAGGGCAGCGCCCGCTCGGACAAAGTTTCGGTGCGTCAGCTCCAAAAGACGCGCTTCCTGTTCGCCAAGCTCCAAGCTATCCCGCTGCTGGTAAACTGTTTCAACTCGCCGCCAAAGCGCTTCGTTAAGCGTTATGGCATCAATCTCCCTTGTATACATCGGAGAAATCACCGCCTGTAACTTGCGCTTCTCGTCATTCATTTCCATGGACACAAGGTTGAAAAAGACCCCCAAAACCTTGCTCATCTGGCCACCGGACATTTCAAGCGCGAGGATGGTGTTATCGAAATTTGGGGGCTCAGGGTTATCAGCAATGGTCGCGATCTCTTCACGTAATTCAAGAATCGCACCTTTAAATGCGGGCATGAAGTGTGAGTCCTTAATCGACTCAAAGGATGGAATACCAAATGGTGTATCCCACTCCTGGGTAAAGGGGTTGCCCTCCAGCTCTTCAGCAGTCACCACTATCTCCTCGGAGGTGGTCTCTACTACTTCTGTAGTAGCCCCGCCATTTTCATCTCTAACTGACTCAGGGTCTTTACCGCCACACGCTGCAAGGCATGCAGCCAGTAGCGAGACAACATAAAGGTTCTTCATCTTCATTTTCAGGGCTTCCTATTTTTACGCGCATGAGCCACGGTTGGGAGATTAAACGCTGTGAAAATCGAATCGCTCAGATACATCATAGTCAATAGTGGAGGTTCGAAACTGCCAGATGCTCACTGCCCTTGGGCATCAGGTGGCGAATCCCTCAGCAGCGGCTTGTCTCGAGTAGGCGACAAATCTGCCCAACCACGACGGTAGGAGACTAAAAGAAATGGGTCTCTTTGTTTCTGCTGTGTCATAGAGGGATTCGATAAATAGCACGTTCTCGTTCGTCAGTTGCGAACAATGCTCCCTCATAAACGGTGAGTCCATTAAATACCATGGACGGCGGCTGTACGGGAGTGGCAGCGGGACTACCCGAATTCAAGGTAGCTATCACCTCTGTCCCTGATGCGTCATGGCGCTTAATTTCGCCTGTATCTCCCTCATAAATATAGAGTGTACTGCCTGAAACAGCGATGCCCTCTGGTGAATCTAGCCCGTCCAAAAGCACTGTCTTCTTACCAGCCTCATCAATGCTTACAATTTCTCCCCTTACTCGGTCAGACACCAATAATCGATCGTCGTCTGTGATTACGTGTGTTGGCGCGCCGAAATCGTCAGAGAGCACCGAGACAAGAGAGCCGTCATCGTTAAACAAGGAAAGTGTGTTGTCGCCATGCAGCGTGACGGCATACTGATCTCCAAACTTCACGGCAGACACTGGAATATTAAGGCCCGTCAAACTCAAGGTAATTTCACCAGAGGTTGGGTTTAAAACTTTCACTGAGTTATCAAGCCAGCTGGTCAGTAAAAGATCGGGTCCGTGATTTGACACTGCTGTTGCAGTACCGATGGGCGCAAACTGAAAAATATTCCTCAGCGTCCAAATATCTTCCCCCGTAGCCGCATCGATCGCTCGAACGGACTGAATATCCGCGATGACAACAGTGTCGTTGTGAATCACTAGGGCACCCGGATGAGATATGCCTCCGGGCAAGATCTCTTCTACCCCGCTGGAGGTCACCTTACTGATAAAGCCGTCTGCATAACTCGAGACAAAAAGATTATCAGCATCGTCAAAAGCAAAGTTATCCAGCCCTGTTGATAATGTTGCTATCACCGTCTGTTTCCCGTCTCCCTCTCGTCTTATGACATCACCTGAGCCCGTATCTAGGATGTGGAGACGTCCCATCGAGTCGAATTTCACTGCAGCTGGTACGTTAAATCCGCTTGCCTCCGTTCGGGACTCGCCCGTTTCAACGTCGACACTGATTACCTCGCCGTTAAACCACCGTGGTCCGTAAAGCCGCCCGTCAGGACCCCAATCCATGCCATTCAAACCACATCCCGGACCGAGATCATCTCTAATCGACCTTGCTGGCGTAGCGCCCGTAGGATCAACTTCGAACAGCCCCGTATCAAAGAAACATTGAGATACAAAAAGACGATCGTCGTCGGAAAAGGTGATTGGGTTAACACCCGGGCCCAATTGAGCGGCCGTGACCAGCGTGCCGTCATTGAGAAAACCGGCGACCTGCCCCGTCAAAATGCTTGTCCAGAAAAAATCACCGCGCGAATTAAAGGCAACGTCATCAGGCCCGAATACGCCCTGATCGGGACCGTACTCAGACACGATTTTTTTTGCCTGCGTGTCAACCACGGAAATCGTCGAACCAATCACAGAGGTCGCGTATAACATCCCATCCGGACCGAAGTGAATGCCGTTTACACCCGAAATCTCCGCGCCGGACTTAAACAAAGTCACGGTAGCTGACCTCTGATGCGTTGAATTTGCAACGTCCTCATTTTTGTCTGCGCACGCGGCCACCAAAAAAAGTGTTAAAGCGATCAAAAGTTGTGTTCGGTTTATCATTATCATTTTCTACAACCCCATCGCCTGGACCCCAGCATTGATGCCCGTAAGGGACTCAGACAGTGATCATTTATCTTTTTTGTCCATAAGATAATCCGCTACTGCCTGATACGCGGGTAGCGAATTAGGATCTATACCGGAATTAAAAGAAATAGGATGAGATGCGAACCGCGCAATGACCATTTCAGCCGCGGGATCAATATAAATTGCCTGCCCGTGAATACCGCGCGCACTGTAAGCGCCGTTCTCATTGTGAAGAGCCCACCACTGACTCCCATAGCTGCCTCCAGGCAGCGTTTTATAACCGGCCTCACTAAACTTTAAACGGTCCCCGCCGTTCGCTACGGAAGCGACTGCCTCGCTAGGGACTATCTGCTTTCCGTTCCATACACCCTGTTGCAACATTAGCTGTCCAAAGCGAGCGGCATCTCGAAGCGACAAATTGAGCCCACCGGCCGCAAAGGGGGTCCCTAGACTATCGACCATCATGTCGGCTTCTTGCTCCATGCCAAGTGGTTGCCAAATCTTTTCAGACAGATGCTCGATAAAGTCTTTACCGCTAGCTCGTGCGATCACCCAGGCCAGTACATCCGTGTTGATGGATTTATACACGAATTTTTCGCCGTGTTCTCCATCCTGTTCAACACCCTCTAAAAACTCATAAAGTGAACGAGGGCCTCTGTAGCTCGCTGGTTTTGGTGCTGGATTACCGGCAGCGGCATACAACCAAATATCCGATTCTGGATCCGCATAGTTTTCGTTGTAATCGAGTGCCGTCGTCATATCCATAACTTGGCGTAATGAAGCGCTTCCAAATGCTGAGTCAATAAGCTCTGGGACATATTCGCCTACAGGCTTTTGATCATCGAGAGTACCCTCGGCAATGAGCATTTCTGCGATTACACCCACAAAAGATTTTGTTACCGACATAGCCCCATGCCTACCCGCTCGATCTAAGCAACCTGAGTAGTACTCGTAGACAATTTTGCCGCGATGCATAACAACGATACCGTCAGTGTAGTTAGCGTATAGCGACTCTTGCCACGTCATCGGCGCGTCTGCATTGATTGGCGTAAAAGCGACAGCGTCAATCATAGGGTCGAGGGAGACCTGTAGCTTTGAAATCGGATTCAAGCCACGATTAACACCGCGAGTCGCCTGTAGCTGCCTAAAGTGACAAAACGACCATCGCAGTTTTGGAAAACTGAAATAGTCAGTTGAGAGTTGACCAATCACTTTATCGACCGGCGGTGGAAAGCCTTCCATCCATCCCATATTTCTTGGGTCTGACGCTGTTGAGTCTGCTGGCGCGGAAAAAGCGTGGGCAGCACTCGTAAGAGATAGGAGCACTAAAACAGATTGGAGAAAGCGGGCAACAGAAGAAACATCAAAACATACTCGCTCAGCGTCCTTCTCATTTCTGACCCGCTGGAGCAACGATGTTTTCTTGTAGATATTCCCAGACATAAACACCCTTTATTTAAAAAATTACCTCGCTAGTTACGGCCATTAGTAGACCACATCTGTGCGCAAACCAGTAACGTGTTATGGCGAGCTCTGTAAGCCTTGACATGGTAGAGGTCGCAAGTTCGAATCTGGCTGGTCCTACCAAACACAAAAAAGGGGGCGACCTACCGCCCCTGCATAGTTTTTTGAAGTTATTTAGGCATCAACGTTTGACCGGACTAGATACCCATCCCAACCCTGTGGATCCTGACAGGTTGCGACCTCACCTAGCGACGCCATTACAGCCTGCCCGTCCTCGGAAGCTGCAAATGTGGCCGATGATGCTTCTCCCTCCTTAACCGTTTGCCAATAGTTAATCCAGTTGAAATCGAACGGGCCAGAGATCCGCTCTTCAAAATCGGGAGCGCCAATCATGAACCAATAGCTAGATTCTGGATTAGTCTCCGAAGCTGTTGCGAGGAGTGGGAGGTATTCTCCCATGACTACCTTACGCAGGTCCTCAGGACCTTTACCGTCATTGAAAGCGCAGAAAGTGTTTGTAAGGAAATACGGCGCCGGCTCACCAGTGAAGCTAGCAGGCATAGATTGGGGTATGTATGCGTTAAACCCAAATCGGTTAACGCCGACCTCGCTGCCACAGGCTAGTACCGAAGTATAAGTCGCTTCATGCGCCTGGCCTGCTTCCGATGCAGCGAAGGCTTCCCAACCCGCCGCACTGTCGCTTTTAGAGTTCCAACGCAGCACCCAAAGGCCATCATAGCCTTCAATTTCTGCGCCCCTTGGAATGTAGCCGAATGCCGCGAGGGCAGGCGCATCCAGACCATCGATGACCGCGTTCCAATTTGAAGTTAACTCGGCGAACTTTTCTTGTGAAAAATCCTCTCCCTCGTTGCACCACAAGTACTCGTAATAGGCGTCGGGACCATCACTGGCCGCCATCTCTTCCACTTCAGGAGCGACCGCTACAGGTGTCGTAACCTCCATGTCATCCTGTTTGGCACATCCCACACCCATAATCATTACCGCCAAGACAAAAATAGCTTTTTTCATCGAACTCTCCTCGTTAAATAAAAAGTTACTTCGCAGTCGCCATCCGTCGTCAGGCAACAAATTGTGACAGTCGCGTGGAGTGGATCTAAAACTATCGTTGTGACTGCCTTAGAATCGCATCTGTTCCTGTTCACGCGCCGTCAGAACCCTCGATGGTTATCTCGATCGCTACTTGGAAAGAACCGACCAAGAAGAGGGGGTTAGCTAAAAACTCTAAAAAAGGAGGGGCTGAGCACCCCCCGTTTCAATTGCGCTCAGTTTGCCGTGTAGAACTGTTCACAGACTTCAAATTGATCGTTTACAACTTCGTCGATCATTGCCGAAGCTTCGTTATACGTAGCTCCCCAAGATGCCCCAGCAAAGTAGTCGTCTATCACGGCTCCATGGGTTTCGACTGATGAAGCAATAGACTTGAGATAATAAGTTCCCGCTTCAGTCGAGCCTCCCCCCATGGCGACAAACAAGCCGTTCATAAAGGTCTCATGACCTGCCGCAACAATTTCGGCCTCCATCTTTGTAATGGCGGCAATGAATGCCGGTAAGTTCTCTGGCTTAAGTTTTATTCTCATGGCTCTCTCGTAGCCGGGATCTAAACGCGGGAATGGCTTAAGTGGAGCCCACGTCGCGGTGTACTTGAATTCTCTCTGACTCGCCATATCAGGGGCCGCCTTACTGGCGTCGTATTTAGAGCCTCCGACCAGCGCATCAGTCACGCTTCCAAACGAATTCCAGATCATCAATTGACCGACTTCGTCACGTCCAGAAATCGTCTCGCAATACCCCGCCGCATCACTGCCAATGGCCTCAAACAAAGCGGTGCTAGATTTTACAGAATCAATATAACCATCAACATCCGCAGCCGCGACAAACAAGGTTGTGAAGGCACCATTTCCCATAGACTCTGCGCCGTGGTCGTCCGCCAACGCGGGGGCAAAAGAGCATGCCGCAATGCATCCTATAGCTATGAATTTGTTCATGATTTCCCCTTACATTTTCTTAGAATAAATACGAGATCGAGTCTCGCCATTTCTAGCCTGATTGCACCTCTTCAGCCAGCCATATCAGCGTAGAACAAGCCCTGCTTTTCGCCACTTTTTATCGCGGTGCTGTTAAGTTTCTGGAGTTGGCCGCGTTATTTGTTGCCTTTGCGCCCGTAACGACTTTTTTTGGGCCATAAGGATTGGATTCAGATCCGGCACCGTGACGTCATATCCATTGCGGATTAGGCTTCCGCTGAGTTTGCTACCCACATTGCCGAGACCAATAAATCCAATTTTCATGTCTGTATGTCCTGCCGGGTTGGGGCTGCTCGTTTTGCTGCAGTCGGTTACACGGGCGCGAGCCTGGGGCGTTTGGGTTCTCGCATGGGGATATGCGCTTGACTGAGTTCGGCAAGTAAGTCGGATTTCACTGATGCCAATGAGGGGTCATCCCAGCGATTCTCCATTTGCAGCGGATCTTCTGTCATCTGATAGAGCTCACCTTCAGTGCCCTCGTACACAGAACCTGGGTGATACCGTGTGAACAACCAGCCATCCTTGTGATACAGGCTTTCTAGCGAGAGATTCACCGGGCCATGCTCAGACGCCCATTCAGTCATGGTGGTTTCTCTGCCCTGCTGCGATGCCTCATCAGCCGATGTAGGCAAGACCCCGCCGTCCATATGCTCTGGCTCGATCCCCGCAATGGCACAAAAAGTGGGCGCCAAGTCCACATGCCCGACGGGCTCATCAATCACTTGCGGTTCTACACCTATCTGACCGGGCTTCCAAATGAATGGAAGGCGCATCAGGGCGTCCACATGATAGGGACCTTTGAACATCAACCCGTAATCGCCCTGCAATTCACCATGATCAGTGGTGAAGAAGATATCGGTATGGTCGTACAAATCGTGTGCTTTCAGATAATCGATGACCCGCTGACATGCCTCATCGATCAGTTCGTTTTCGATATGCGTCATCGCATTGATTTCGCGCACTTGATCAGGAGTCATGTCCGCGGGGACATAGTTTCGGGGCGACTCAAGGTTACTCCACAGGCTTGCCTCGTAATATCCGAGCCAGTGTTTGGGCTTGCTCGCGAGCACTCGCCGAGCCTCACCTCCGTCGAGATAGGCGGGCGGCAAGTCAAGGTCGCGCCAATTCACACGGTGAAGCTCTGATCGGGGCACATCCCAGGGGTGATGTGGATCCGGGAAACTCATCCAACAAAACCAGGGTGACTGGCCCTGCTCTCCCAGCCAAGCAAGGGTTCGATCCGCAACCCAGTCTGTGTGGTAAAGATCGCGCGGCACATCCATCGGCCAAACCTGCACCGCACCCGTCTCTCCAGTGCTGGCAGTATTCTGCCCTCTCTCAGTGATCATCGGGTAAAACCTAGCTTTCACATCAGGGTGCGCATTCATGGCGAGGTCAAAGTGGCTGTGACCCTCAAAAAAATGATTAGCTAGCTCCATATGGTCAAAACCTCGATGAGGCCCGCGCTCGCCAAGCTGAGCCATTCGATTCTCATAGAAGTCATCGGGAGAACCTAGCCAGGGTTCAAAGTGTGCCTTACCGATGAGCGCGGTGTTATAACCTGCCTTACCCAAGGCATGAGCAACCGTTGGGTAATCCTCGGGCAGCGTCACGCCATTCATCCACACCCCGTGTGTTCCGACATGCTGGCCGGTAATGATGCTCGCTCGAGCTGGCATGCATACCACATGGTTGTTGTGAGCGCGCTTGTAATTGATGCCTTCGGCCGCGAGCGAATCGATGCAGGGCGTTCGTGCAACCCGCCCACCATTACAGCCGAGGGCATCAAACCGCATTTGATCCGTAGTGATGAGCAATATGTTTCTTTTATTTTTGGCCATCGTTTGCATCACCCATACCCGCCTAAAGCGAGCTTTTTGTGTGTGGTTTAGACCCTCATTTAGGCCTATTTCCAACCAGCACGGTCAAAGACCATGATTGCCGCAGCCTGGTTAATACCCAGCTCAGAGGCATTCAACATATCCTCATTAAACTCACCTAATCCGGCCACCGCTGATGTCGCGGCGATGCCCGGTACCGCCGGGTATTCATTATTGCCATTGGCGAATAGAAGCTGAGCCGGCTCACTGGTCAGGTATTCAAGAAACTTGATCGCATTTTCTGGGTTTGGCGACGTGGTCACGAGGCCAGCACCGCTAATGTTGACGTGGGTTCCATTGCCCTCCTGACCCGGAAACACGATCTCCACGGCTGACGACACCGCTTGGTCGGCTGGGTCATCAGACGCTGCCAGTCGCGCCAGATAGTAGGTATTCGCAACCCCAATCTGGCACTCGCCACTTGCGACAGCGCGGATCTGACCTGTGTCATTGCTCTGTGGTGTCCTCGCAAAATTCGCGACCACCCCGGCAGCCCACTCTTCAGCCGCGGCCTCGCCCATTCGAGACACCATCGCCGCCATCAAAGAGATATTGTAGATATTGCTTGAAGAGCGAATACAAACCTTGCCCCGATGCGACGGATCAGCCAGATCTGAATAGTCGCTCAGCGGCTCGGGTAGGCCGGCCTCGGCGTTATAAACAATGACCCGGGCCCGCTTGGACAGTCCTACCCACAAGCCATCAGGGTGTCGCATATTTTCAGGCAGACGCTCGTTCAGAATAGGTGAATCAATGGGCTGAAAAATACCGGCCTGCTCTGCGCGCCACAGACGACCAGCGTCAACAGTAATCAGGAGATCAGCAGGACTCGCCTCGCCCTCGCTTTTGATTCGCTCAATCAGCTCGTCAGCGCCAGCCTCAATCAAATTGACCTTGATGCCTGTCGCCGCGGTGAAGTTCTCGTAGAGCGCAATATCGGTGTCGTAATGACGAGATGAATACAGGTTGAGTTCACCTGCGCTAGCGCCGTCAGAGGCATCATCATCCGAACACGCCGTTAGTGTGGAAAAAGCGATCAAAGAGACGAATAATAGCGATGAGAAACGCATGTGATTACCTTTTGCTAATTTTTTTAATGATAATGAGAATTATTCTCTTGATCAATCGAGTAATGTTCTTGCTGCGAAAACGGTTCCAAATTTGGGTGTTACCCGAATGCGGGATCCCACAACAATGTCTGCAGACAGATCTCTCGGACATCCAAAGTCCCGCGATGCATCTTCCAGACCATGCTTGACTGTCACTCGGTTCAAGCCACCGATGTTATCGATATGCGTGATTTGAGGGCCCTCGCTATCGGTTTCCAACATTAACTGGTTAGCATCCACGATTAGCGTGACCGGCCCGTTTGCTATGGTGGGGTCAGTCAGAACATTCCTGTCCCATTCACCCAGTGGCGACGTAATGCCGTCATCATGAATAATGCCCTCAAGCATCTGAGGGTTACCGAATAATTCTGCGGTGTACCGTGACTTAGGCGCTTCATACAAGGTTTGGGGCGTACCGCTCTCAACCATCACGCCCTGATCGAGCACCACGACGTTGTCGCCCATTGCCAATACTTCATCCGGATCGTGAGTGACGAACACACCTACCGCCCCCGTCTCGCGGATGATTTGCCGCGCATCTTTGCGAAGCGTTCTTCGCAGAGGTACATCTAGGTTGGCATAGGGCTCATCGAAGAGCAGGACTGCAGGCTCGGGTGCCATGGCTCTCGCCAGTGCAACACGCTGGCGTTGCCCGCCCGAGAGGCTATCGGGATATCGCTCCGCGCAGTCAGACAACCCAACACGGGCCAGCCACTCATGTGCGCGTTCTTTGGCTCCATTTTCCCGCAACCCGAAAGCGACGTTGTCGATGACGCTCATGTGGGGGAACAAGGCACCTTCTTGAAAGACCATACCGACCGACCTGAGCTCGGGTGGTACCATCACCGATGGACTGGCAACTGTGGAACCGTTCAGCGCAATCTCCCCGGACTGCAAGGGCAGCAACCCGGCCATCAGTCGGAGCAAGGTGGTCTTGCCGCAGCCCGAGTGCCCAATCAAACAGGTGACTTCACCGGCCTTACACTCAAAAGAAATATCGTTTAAGGCCACATTCTTGCTAAATCGATGCGACACTTTGTTAACTACAAGCACCTGAATACACTACTCGCCGACAATCATTCGCAATAGTCTATGCCTACTCCATCACAACAAGCTAGCGGTCTACTGGTATTACCCGCGCTATTTATAGCCGCGTTGGTGTCGTTGCCGCTTGTTGTCACCTTGCTCTCTCTAGCCCAGCCCGCCGGTCCTATTTGGGAGCACCTCAGGGACACCGTACTAAACGAGTATCTGTTAAACACGCTGGCTCTCATGATGCTGACCGGGGCACTATCGTTGCTCTTGGGCGTCAGCACCGGCTGGCTCATCGGTGCCTGCCAGTTTCGCGGGCGAGCCACCTTAAGTTGGTTGTTAATGCTGCCACTGGCGTCGCCAGCCTATATCGTTGCCTACGTGTACACGGACCTGCTCGAAGTGTCCGGCCCCGTACAGACCACGTTACGCTCATGGCTCTCGCTAGGGATAAACGATCTCCAGTTTCCACCTATTCGTAACCTTACAGGCGCTGCCGTTTTACTCTCGCTCGTTCTCTATCCCTACATCTATCTGCTCTGCCGAAACAGCTTTGCGGGGCGATCGGGTGTCCAGTTTGATGCTGCGCGCGTGCTTGGCCATGGCCCGTTCAGCGCCTTTTTCCGTGTCGCTCTTCCTGCCGCGCGGCCGGCCATCGTTGGCGGTCTCGCGTTAGTGCTGATGGAAACACTGGCCGACTTTGGCGTGGTTAGCTATTTCTCAGTACCCACCTTCTCTACTGGTATCTTTCGTACCTGGCTTGGATTAGGCGACCCTCAGGCCGCATTGAAACTAGCCTCTTTTATGCTCCTGTTCGTGATTGTGCTGGTAGGACTCGAAGAGAGTAATCGGCGGGGGGCTGTCGATCGCAGTGATATAGCCGCAGCCTCGCAGATTAATCTGACTGGTATCAGGGCGTTTTTCGCCATTGCGGCCTGTGTGCTTCCGATCTTGTTGGGGTTTGTGATCCCAGCAGTGACGCTAGCGATCTACGCTGCTGACAACGTTAATGCGGTAACCCAAGCTAAGTTCACTCAATTGGCCTTAAATAGCCTATCGCTAGCCATGGCGGCCGCTGTTGGCGTTACCCTTATTGCCTGGGTGTTGGCCTACGTAAAGCGCCTTCGCCCAACCCCACTCACCCATGGCCTGATCCGTGTATCGACCTTAGGCTATGCCCTACCGGGTATTCTATTGGCCGTTGCATTACTCAAGCCTGTGGGTGGTTTTGATGCGTGGTTGATGGAAACGTGGTCAAGCCTGTCCACGCCACTGCTGTCAGGAAGTCTGTTCCTACTGCTGTATGCCTACGTCTGTCGATTCTTGACGGTCGCATATCAATCGGTTGACTCGGGCTTCGCGGGTATCTCTCACGACATCGATGCGGCGGCTAGAACACTCGGTACCTCGACGAACGAGATGATCCGCAAAGTCCATTTCCCTCTACTAAGGCCCAGCATCTTTGCGGCCTGCTTGTTAGTGTTCGTGGATGTTATGCGGGAACTACCGGCAACCCTGATATTGCGGCCCTTCAACTTCGACACCCTAGCGACTCAGGTTTATCGACTAGCCAGCGATGAACGGCTAGCCGAGGCATCAGGCGCCGCGCTGCTGATCGTGATTCTGGGCGTACTGCCCGCGGTGCTGCTTCAACGAACGAAACCCATCGGTAATGATTCTCAATAGGCACTGACCCAATAGGCACAACCTAATCTCGCAGTGAATGCACGAAGCGATTACGGCTCATCATATATAAACGGATCCAAGGCAATGCGAGCGTGTTTGATCTGTGGGAGTGTCATGCAGGGTAGTTTCCGGCCTCGCTAAGCAAAAGGGTCCGTCGGATTCAATTACCAACGGCAATTGACCAGAATCTGGCGGGCGTTTGACGTGCAAAAGTCCGTGGTAAAACCTCCCCTCGAATAGTGAAAGCGTGCAAAAATGGTGAGGAATCTTCTTTTGGCCTAGGCGCACTACCACATGAAAATTTGGAGTTATTCGAGGCCATTTACGTTTCACGGCCATAGCTGCGAGGTTAAGGTCACGTTGACTGGCAGTGAAACGATCTCATCGTTATTTGTCGACGACTTCCTCGTTGATGAACAGTCCATCAAATACATCGAAGGGCTCACCACGTTCTTACACCCGTTACAGACCAAGTCTGGCTTTGAGGCAAAGGTCGAGTCGGGGTATTTCAATTGGTGGAATATAGGCATTGCCGTAACTGAAAATGGCCGCTTAGTGCATGAAAGCCACCCAGGGAAAGATCTAGGTTATGGCTAAGCACTTATGGAAGACCTACATGGTATGAAAGAGGTGGCCCCGGAAACTGGGGAGAGTAAGTGGGAGCAAAATAAATATTCCATTTATGCCGACCTCGGTCTCGGGGCTTTGTTCTTCATCGTGGGCAAAGTCACGGAGGATCTGGTTCTCGCTGCTATTGTTGGAGGAGTTACAGGCCTTGGGCTCATCGTTTTACAGCGATTCGTCAAAGTGGACCTGTTGGGCGGCTTTGCTGTGTTCGGCACCATCATGTTGGGCATCTCCACCGCTTTTTCTCTTGTTTTACAAGACAGCTATTGGGTACAAATGAAGGGCACGGCGCTAGGGCTGTTCACAGCTGCCCTGTGTATGGCCGACGGGTTGTTCAGGCAAGGTGCGTATTTTGGCGCAAGATTCGAGCGCTACATGCTGGGTTCACTGCATCACAATCGACTGGCCATTGGCATGAGTCTTGTTGGCATTGTGTCTGCCGGTGGAAATTATTTTGTGGCGGAAAATTTCTCGGAAGATTTCTGGCTCACATACACCACGTTCCTCGACTTCCCCATCATTATGGTGTCGTTTTTTGTGATTCTCCGATGGGCGCGAAAGTCCGGTTAAATCATCGGCAGATGTTGGCGCTACCCTTTTCGCAGATGTACTGCTGACTTCAGACCGAACTCTGAGGTTACCCATCTGAAGTCAGTTATTAAGCGGCTATTCAGTCGCAATAGGGCTCGTCATTTGTTTCCAAAAAAAGCGTAAGGCAATCAGCGCCGGTATGTAGTACCCAATGACAAATATTGCTATCAGTCTGATCTCGTTGCTCGCCATTCCAAACAGCAAGACGGCGGGGCCATCGACTAGGTCTGTCAGCAACCTGATGAGAATCAAAATAAAGAGCATAGGCGCACTCCTTAGGAGGTAGGCGACAACGAAGGCGATACCCACCGCGAAGTTCCGCGCGGTGTAAAGCCAAGTGGCAAAACCCACCTCTGTGGCCTCTGGCCCTCCCAAGAAAGCGGGGTTATTCAAGGCGAAGATGGGCCCTAAGAACATAGGCAAGGTCTCGATCACAATGATGACCGTGAGCCACCAGGGCATCTGACATTTATGAACGAGTTGATTCATTTTTTATCTACCCCCAGGTTGTGCCTTTTACCACTCATTTTTTTTCCCGATACCGTTCAGATGTCTGGCCTGAAACCAAAGGCCTCTAACAGCTTGTAGCGAATGGTCGGCAAGACGACCTTGCGAACCACTCTCGACCACTGAACAACGCCTGTTTGAAATGACGCTTTCGCAAAAAGCTTTTCGGCGTAAGCCGAAATGATGGAGCCCTTTTCCCACAATAGCGGTTGAAGCCCCACCCACTGCAAGCGATACAAGATCGCACCCCATTGAACATCAGCGAGACTAAAGGCATCGCTCGCAAGCCATCCGCCATCGGCAAACTGCCCTGACGCTAATTGATTCGCCAACTCTTCAAGCTCAACTCGCGTAGCGTCGACAATGGCGGACATCTGACCCGGCGCAACCATTGCCTCTTGTGTGGTTTCAATAACGGCACGCTTTTTTTCATACGCCGCCTTCAGCGTGGGGTCTTTTTTATAGGTCTCGACCAATCTAGTTAGCAGGTCGACTTTGTCTTGGTGGGAGCGCCCGCTCTCAGAAGCATTCCCAATTGGAAAGGGCTTCTTGACCCCCTCGACAAGCCCGTACGTGAGCGCCTCGATAAATAAGCCCGCAGCCTTATCGACCCAGTAATTGACGAGCGCTCTTTCCACCGCCGAGGTCTCAAAGCAGTGATTGGTAGTACCGAACCGGGCAGCAAGAAGATCGAGTATGTTGATCGTATCGGTGGTGACCTTGCCATCGATGACCAGTGTCGGTACGACGCATCGAGAATTAACTCGCACATAACTCGGTGAAAACTGCTGGTGGGCGGATAGCAAGATGAGGTGCGACTGCCATTGAACACCAAGCTCCTCAAGGCCCTGGCGAACCTTTTGGGAATCGAGAGACAGTGGGAAGTGGTAGAGATGAATACCTTGTTGGGGCACCCACTGATTCGGGACCTCGGTGAGAGGCGCATCAACCAGATTCGGATCGGTCGCATAGACGGGCTTCAGACGCACTAAAAACCTCTTTTACCGACTCGCCCGTTGACGACGCTAGTCACTGGATGGCCTACACAGCAGCGGGACAAGATAAAGCCAACCAACAACCGGTACGGGCAGCACCCACAGACAGCACCACCAGCCCGATTTACCCACGTCATGCAACCGTCTTATTGTGACTGCAATGGTCGGTATGGCCATGATGGGTCGATAGATGAGTACAAGAACCCCCACATTAGGGTCAACCATTCCCATAGGTATGTAGTGCCCTAGTGGCAACTCTCGGATATCCACTGTTGAAGTGACGAGAAATTGATCAACGACTGCGATGAACATGTACAACAAGATGAACAGCAGCATGAAGCACCAAAACTCGAACCGCGATGATCGGCCGTTGAAATCAAAGCAACGTGTAAAACCCGCGATCGACGCATGAATGAAGGTAGTCATGCGTTCATTACTAACACGCGGGATGCGCGTCTGTCATGCGGCGACAGACCGGAGGCGGTATGAGCCCACGGTATGGCAAACTGATTGTTTATCGCCGCCGGTGCTCCTGCGATCTGCATACCCAAAATGAGGCAGACCATTAAGTGAAGTTTTCATGTTCTGCTGCCTGGCAAGGTTTCGAAACGTAACTACCCCAGTAGGTTGAGTCTCGCCATTAATCCGTAGGTTTGAGGTTCAATTTCAGGGTTTAAAATCAGTACGCCGTGCTTTACCGCGAAACGCCCGAACGTTACGTTACGTGCTTCACACACGTCACGTTTTGATCATGAAACTTCGATTACTAATTTCACTACAGACTTTCTTGTTTTTGTTAGTTGCCTGCGTAGATGACACCAGCGCACCAACAAATGACTTAGCGCACGAGCTTTCGCCGTCGCCCAATAACGACCGCTCGTACGTACCCGTATTCGCAAACCTCGCACTGGATTGCATCCACAAGGAATACAGTAACAAGATCGCGCACTTTATGAACAGTGACGAGGACTTAAAGCCGCCGCGCGAACTTTATCCCGCATTCTATGGCTGCTTTGATTGGCACTCTTCTGTTCACGGGCACTGGCTGCTGGTACGCCTACTTAACACGCATCCAAATCTCATCGACCGGCCCGCTGTGATCAGCAAACTCAACCAGAGCTTCAAGCGTGACAACATCACGGGAGAGTTAGCAAATTATCAACGGCCGGGTATGGCTTCCTTCGAGCGGCCCTATGGCATCGCCTGGTTACTTCAGCTGACGACCGAGCTGAGACAGTCAACACTACCCGAGGCTAAGTCATGGCTAACTGAGTTAGAGCCGCTCGAGGCACATGCGATTAACAATATGACGGTATGGCTGCCCAAGTTAACCCACCCGATTCGAACTGGCGAACACAGTCAGACCGCATTCGCCTTTGGCCTTATGTTGGACTGGAGCCGCGCAGCAGATAACGCGGCATTTGAGACACTACTGACCTCGCGCATTCTAGCCTTCTACCTTGATGATCGTGACTGTCCACTAGCGTATGAACCATCGGGTCAGGACTTTCTCTCTCCTTGCATCGCCGAGGCAGACCTTATGCGAAGGGTCATGACGGAAGCTGAATTCAGCGCTTGGCTCGATACTTTTTTCCCCGAACTTGACGCCAATCTCGGTGAAGCCTGGTTGCGGCCAGCGACTGTTACAGACAAAACCGATGGCAAGTTAGCCCATCTAGACGGTCTAAATACCAGTCGCGCATGGATGCTTGAGGGGATTATCGCTGGCTTGCCGAGTGATGATGCACGTCGTTCAACACTAACTGCTGTGGTAAAGGCGCACCGAGAAGCGGGATTATCTGCTGTACTAGGCGATATGCACTACATGGGAAGCCACTGGCTGGGAAGCTTTGCGACTTACTTAGAGACACAGCGGGGCCTTCCTGACAACTGAATGCATCTAACTTGAGTCAGACCTCAAATCAATGGATCAGTCGGCTATGACGAAACCTCAGGCATCGAGTAACAAGTCCAATACCCAGGCGGACAAAGAAACACCCGAACACCGCATTCGCTGAATTGATATTGAGTCGCTACACTGAGACGAGACGCGCCAACGGATAATAAGGGGAATCCCATGAGCGATACCTATGAGCCACCCAAGGTCTGGGAGTGGAAACAAAATAGCAATCAAGCGTTTGCCAACATAAACCGCCCGACTGCCGGTGCTCAGCAAGAAAAGGAGCTGCCGATGGGCAAGCACCCACTGCAGCTCTACTCCTTGGGGACACCCAACGGTGTAAAAGTCACCATTATGCTGGAGGAGTTACTTGCTAGGGGACACAGCGGTGCTGAGTATGACGCTTGGCTGATAAATATTGGCGACGGCTCACAGTTTGGCAGCGGATTCGTTGCGGCCAATCCTAACTCAAAAATCCCTGCGCTTATGGATTACAGTGAGGAGACTCCCCTGCGGGTGTTTGAGTCGGGGTCGATTCTCCTTTACCTCGCGGACAAGTTTGGCGAGTTCATACCGAAGGACCATGCGAGCAGAACCGAGTGTTTGAACTGGCTCTTCTGGCAGATGGGCGCAACACCTCTCCTAGGCGGCGGATTTGGTCACTTCTATGCTTATGCACCGGTGAAGATCGAATACGCCATTGACCGCTACGCCATGGAAGTGAAGCGTCAGCTTGATCTGCTGGACAAGCGGTTAGCGGACAACCGGTATATCTGCGGCGATGAGTATACGATTGCCGATATGGCGATCTATCCTTGGTATGGATCAGTGATTGAAGGAAAAGCGTATAATGCCGCTCAGTTCCTGGAAGCACACACATACACCCATTTGGCGCGGTATACGGATGAAATATCTCAGCGGTCTGCCGTAAAACGAGGTCGTATGGTTAACCGACCGTACGGCGCCAAATCGTCGCAGCTACTCGAGCGGCATGACGCCAGTGATTTCGAGCTGCGCACTCAGGACAAACTGGATCCAGATCCACCGACTGCCAAATAATCTTAGATCTTGTATCCTGCGACATAGGGCAGAAACCCATATGAGCATTCAGTTTTTTCGAGACTGCATTGCGGAGCGTCAAAACTATCGTGCTTTCATCTTGTTCAGCTGCGTGCGGAGCTAGTTTTCAGCTCGAGTTGCTTCTTGGACTCGATTTT
>PKCZ01000038.1 GCA_002862405.1 Pseudomonadota bacterium | reverse complement strand
TCCTCGGACGCACCGATGATCGTCGTGCGCTCGGTGACTGGGTCGTGGATCCTAAAAAATTTCCAAACGGACTGACACCCATCATTGAGGCTTGCCACGAAAAGGGTATGGAGTTTGGCCTGTGGATCGAACCTGAAATGGTCAGCCAAAAAAGCAAGCTCTTCGAGACTCACCCGGACTGGGTGCTGCGCCATGAGGGAGTACCGCTCAATGAAGCGCGACAGCAGCTGGTTCTCGACCTCTCGCAGCCTGGCGTTGTCTCGCATCTTTTCGATACCGTCAGTACGCTCCTATCAGCGCATCATATCGCCCACATCAAATGGGATATGAACCGAGACATCCATCAGGCCGGAAATGCGCAGGGCCGACACGCGCCGCACCGTCAAACGCGCGCACTCTACACGCTCCTATACCAAATCAAACAAGCCTATCCGGAAGTCAGCATCGAAACGTGCGCATCGGGCGGTGGCCGCGCCGATCTGGGCATACTCGAGTACACCTGTCGGGTGTGGCCCTCTGATACGAACGATGCCCTTGACAGGCTTCGGGTCCAGCGAGGCTTCCAACGCCTTTTTCCTCCTGAGCTCATGGGCTCGCATGTTGGGCCTAGCCCCTGTCATATTACCGGTCGCCAACACAGCATGGCGTTCAGAGCGGGCGTCGCGTTTTGGGGCCACATGGGCGTGGAAGCCGACGTTCGGCAATTATCCGACGAGGATCGCCAGGTGCTGTCCCGGGCCATTACGCTTCACAAACATCACCGCGAGCTCATTCACGGGGGAAGCTTTCAGGTGGTAGATCGGCCTGCAGGCGAACAGGCCTGGATGGTTCTCGCACCCGATCATTCAGAGGCACTGGCTGCGCTTGCAACGTTAGAAACGCCGTCAACGCCGTTCCCCAACCGTTACCGATTAATCGGACTGGACGCCGACCGCCACTATGAATTGAAGCTGGTTTGGCCAGACGATTTGCGTCCCCTGCAAACAAACCACAAAGATGAACTATCCGACGCGCATTGGAGCGGCGACTGGCTAATGTCTGTCGGCTTATCGCTCCCCATCCTCCAGCCCGAGTCGCTACTGATTTACCACCTAAACGCGATCTAATTGCGACTTAAGGCGCGAGAAATCCCAGCTAGTTAAGGCGAATAACCGGGTCGAACACAGGCCGTGTTCCGAAAATGAGTCGACTCACTGTGAGTGCCGAGAGCACACAGAAGATAACGGTGAAAAACATCATATGGATGTAGTGAAGTGGCGCCCAAACGAATGAGAAGAAGCCGTAGAGTAAAACCCCAAGCACCACCGCAATGATGGCCGCACCCGCCGCTACATCTTTGAACAGGAGGCCCACAATAAACGCCGATAGTATCGGCATGCTAAGGAGCCCATAAAGCTCTTGCACCAGATTAATAATGCTGTCCGCCGTGGCGTAGACGGGAACCATCGCGAGACCAATAACGACAAACACAAGTGTAATAACCAGATTAAGGCTTTTGAGATCAGCTGATGGATTGATGAAGGGCTCGTGGATATCGCACACCCACAGTGTGGTTGATGAATTTAGGACACTGTTCACGCTGGTCAGTACAGCCGCTGCGATGGCGGCTGCAAACGCACCGGAAAGCCACAGAGGTAACACATCGCCGACGATCGTCCCGAATGCAGCATCACCGATGTCACCGTACAGCTTGTGGGAGACGAGCCCTGGTATAACCACCAGCGGTGGAATGATGACGAGGCGAATAGCAGCAGCTGCGAGCACACCCTTTTGCCCCTCTTCTACCGTTGGTGAGGCCATTGCTCGCTGCGTGATGGTCTGATTGGTTCCCCAATAAAAAATCTGGATGAAGACCATGCCTGTCAGCAAGGTGTGCCAAGGAATCGGGGAGTTGTTATCGCCTATCAAGGTCAGACGCTCAGCAGGGATACCTGAGAAATCGAAGTCGATAGCCGATAGGGACAGCAGCACAACGACGACGCCCAGTGTTAAGAGCAACACGCCACTGTAGGCATCAGAAACAGCCACGGCACGCAACCCGCCGAGCACTGCATACGCAGACCCCACCAGGGCAAAGGCAATGGCAATCCACAACAGCGGGATATCGACGTTAAACATGGTTTGAAGGAACAGAGAGCCGCCATAAAGCATTGCGGGGATAAAAATGAACAGATTTCCCAGCAAGAACAACAAGCCAATCAAGGCACGAATTCGGCGATCGTCGTAGCGCTTTTCAAGAAGCTCTGTCGTGGTCGTGCAATCGTAACGGTAGTAAACAGGCAGGATAACTTTGGCCAAAATGACAAGCCCTACCACGGCTGCCAATTCCCACCACGCCAAGAGCACCATCTGATTACCGTTCATGCCCACCAGCTGATCAGTACTCAGATTGGTCAGCGTGATAGAGCCCGCAACGACGACCCAGCTGAGACCTTTACCGGCAAGAAACACCTCTTCTCGCGCGCTGCCCAACCCCCCTTGTTCGGCCAGGTCCGCACTTACTTTGCGGTAGGTCAACCAGCCAATGGTGACAGTGATAAATACGAAAACGGATAGCTGGAGTGTTTCGTCGGGCATGATAGTGATCGCTGAGACAGGAAGAAAAACGTCGTGTTCGTCGAGAGTAACACTCCAAAATGCCAGCGCCTATTGAAGGCGTCTCGGTGAGTACTTATCCTCAGGGCACTCTACAAAAGGACGCCCCGTGAGCGCGACTGAGTTAATCAATGTGGCTCTGACCTGTGTCCTTTTCATGGGCATTGTCGGCTGGATCTCGTATCAAAAGTCCCGAAGCTCGACATCAGACTCCAAGGGCTACTTTCTTGCCGGCCGAGGCTTAAGCGCTCCCTTCATTGCAGGCTCTCTGCTACTGACCAACCTGTCCGCTGAGCAACTCATCGGTCTCAATGGCTCAGCCTATGGCTACAACATGAGCTCAATGGCCTGGGAAGTGACAGCGGCCGTTGCGACCGTGGCCATGGCCTTTTTCTTCTTGCCACGTTACTTACGCGGCGGATTTACAACACTGCCTCAGTTCCTAGCAGACCGATACGATGATGACGTCAGACGGCTCAGCGTCATCCTGTTCTTGTCGGGCTACGGCTTAGTGACCATTCCCAGTGTGCTGTACTCGGGCTCCGTCGCTGTTTTAAAGCTCTTTGATGTGCCAGAGCTCGTGGGCTTGAGCTACAGCAGCTCACTGGTGGTCACCGTATTCCTCATTGGTGCCGTTGGTGCGCTGTACGCCATTTTGGGTGGGCTCAAAGCCGTTGCCGTCTCGGATACATTGAACGGCGTAGGCCTGCTTATCGTGGGCGTCACGGTGCCGATTCTGGGACTCAAACTTTTAGGCGGAGACCTGGTGTCCGGCATCGACATCGTGGTGAGTCAGCACACGGAAAAACTCAATGCCATTGGGGGTCCGAGTGATCCCACACCCTTCGGCACGCTGTTCACGGGCATGATCTTCGCGAACCTCTTTTATTGGTGTTCAAACCAATATGTCATCCAACGTGTGCTCGCCGCGAGTAGCTTTTCGGAGGGTCAAAAAGGCGTCTTGCTGTCCGGCTATTTCAAGGTGCTGGTTCCCTTTTTCATGATGATCCCCGGGGTGATTGCCTATCACCTCTACGGTCCGGGACTGGGCTCGATTGATCTCGCCTATCCGCAGTTAGTAAAAGACACCTTGCCTATCTGGGCGCTGGGATTTTTCCTCGCAGTATTGCTCGGTGCCGTGTTCAGCTCGTTCAACTCGCTCATCAACAGCGCGGCAACCATGTTGACGCTTGACGTCATTCAGCCCCTGTCAAAAAAGCCGCTGACTGACACCACACTGGTACGGATTGCGAAAGTAGCGAGCCTAGGTATCGCCGTCGTTTCGCTGGGCATTGCACCTTTGCTCCAGTTTGCACCAGAGGGCCTCTGGCAGATCATTCGCATTTTTACTGGCTTCTATAACATTCCCATCATCGCCGTTGTACTCGTGGGCATGCTCACCACGCATGTACCGGCATTGGGGGTAAAGCTCGCGATTGGATTTCATATCGTCGCCTACGGGCTGCTTCAGTTCGTGTTTAAAGAATCAGTTGACCTGCACTTTCTGCACCTCTACGCGATTCTTTTCGCAGTCGAAATTGGCCTTCTACTCCTGGTGGGGTGGTGGCGGCCCAAATCAGACACGCGCAATGAGCAGGCGCCCGAAAACACTAAAGCGCTTCGCCCACCGCCTGTCGACATGACCCCCTGGCGTTTTGCTCGGGCCTGTTCCTTCTCCCTCCTGTCATGTGTGGTTTTTCTCTATCTGTTGTTTTCGCCAATTGGACTCGCGGGTACTGCGGGCGAGGATGGCGTGTCTGCCTTACTTGCGCTGGTAGCTGTTCTTCTCGCGTTGAATAGTGTCGTATGGTGGCGGTCATTCAACGTTGCTCGTGCATTGGAGTCATCGCATCCGTGAAAGAACAGCTCGACACTATCATCTCTGACTTACAAGCGAGTATGGGGCGGGATGCTGCTGAGTCAGCCAACGCGGGCGAGATGGGAGGCGGCACACCTAGCTACGCCATCATTGGTACGGGGATGATGGGCCGAGAGCACATTCGGGCCATCTTGCAACTGAAGCAGGCTAGTATTGTCGGTATTTTCGATGAAGACGCCGGAAGCGTGAAACGGGCAATTCGAGAATTCACACAGTCGGGACATGAAGCGCCAACCGTCTACACCGGTCTCGATCGCCTCACCAACGATGATCGCATTGACGCCATTTTGATTTGCACGCCCAATTTCACACATCGGCAAATGTTCGACGCTGTAAAGCACACGGGTAAGCCAATCTTTCTGGAAAAGCCAATGGCAACGACGCTAGAGGATGCCATCTACTTAGCGGAGGCATCGCTCAGATACCCCGCCTCAATTCTTCTTGGCATGCAATATCGCTACAAATCGCAGTACCAGCTGGCGTTAAGCGCTATCAGCAACGGCGATGTCGGCTGCGTAAAGATGATCAGTCTCTGTGAATATCGGCCGGCCTTTCTTCCCAAAGTGAAGGAATGGAATAAGTTCGCTGTGTATTCGGGCGGCACCCTAGTTGAAAAATGCTGCCACTACTTTGATCTCATGAATCGCATCGCGGCATCGCTGCCGGCCCGCGTATTTGCTTCAGGTGGTAGGGCCGTGAACTTTAAGGATTTCAGTTACCAGGGTCAGACATCGGACATCGACGACCATGCTCTAGTCATCGTCGATTATGCAAATGGGGTAAAGGGCCAATTCACACTCAACATGTTTAGCGAGGAGCTATACGAGGGCCTCACTGTCAGCGGGGACCGCGGAACCCTTCGGGCCGAAGAGCAGGCGAGCTTTAAGCCCGGACGAGGTTCCTCCTCCAAGATCACAGTCGAGGTGCCAGGGCATGCCGCCTACGATGGCTTCGACTGCACCTTCCCGGAAGCTATTGAGTCAGGCGGGCATTACGGCTCTACATTGTTCGAGCACGTACGCTTCGCCAAAAGGGTTCAAGGCCAACAAACCGATGGTGCCTCTTGTGCCGAAGGGCTGTGGGCTATCATTACGGCATGGATGGCGCAGGAATCTGTAAGGACCAATACGGTGGTTGATGTCCGAGAGACGCTTGCCCGTCTCGGTTTAGACCCCTTTAGCGAGGGACTCATCCCAGAGTTTAATCAGAGCGATACACCAGACGAGGCGAACCCTTCGTGACTGTGCCGCATGTGCCTGTCCTCAGCCCAGCGCAACTGCCAATTTCGCTGGGCACGCCCTTAGATGGCCGCTCAAAAATCGTGGTCAGTGACCTCATCAATCCCTATGGGTTTGTGGTCTTTAGAGGCTACGGCGTTAGCTCCGATCAGGAGTTCCACGACTTCATCGAGTGTTTTGGTCTCCCCAACTTCACTTATGCCGAATCGTTCTCTAACGCGGTCAGACGCAATCGCACACCGCGGGTATTTACCGCGAACGAGGCGCCTCCTGAGATCGAAATTTTTCTGCATCATGAAATGGCGCAAACGCTTGTCTTCCCCGGTCAGCTGTTTTTCTTTTGTGAACAAGCCCCGACCGACGGAGGAGCAACACCCATTGGTCGCTCAGATCTCGCGCTTACCGCACTCGAGACAGCGCAACCGGATTTTGTGGCGAAACTGAGGAACCTGGGCGTGCGGTATCGTAATGCCATGCCCGACTCTGCTGACCTGGCATCGGGTCAGGGTCGCAGCTGGAGAGACACGCTCAACGTGACGAATCGGAAACGGGCGGAGCAGCGTCTTACAGAGTTGGGGTACAACTTCCGGTGGTTGGATAACGGCGGGATATCGGTTCAAACACCACCACTGCTAGCCGTGGATGAGTTCGGCCGCGGTAAGGAAGTTTTCTTCAACCAAATTGTGGCCGCCGCAGCCGGCTGGACCAATGACGAGAGCGATGAAGAGCCGCGGCTGTGTTATGGCGATTACAGCCGTATTGATCAGGATGATTTAAAAGCAGCAATAGCGGTCTGCTACGAGCACACCGTGGACCTAGAATGGCAGACCGGCGACATTGCGCTCTTAGACAATCTGAAAGTCATGCATGGCAGACGACCCTTCTCGGGCAGCCGCTCTATCTTGGCCTCACTCTGCACGCCGATATCGCGCCCTAGCCTCGACTCACAACGTTAGCGACACAGTCAGAAAAAAGTGACCGTCTACCCGCATAAAGTTTTCGAGCCTTCCCGAAGTCACTAAAACCCACGTTACTGACGCGGCATTGCTAAAACCGGCACCTCAGAAAACCGATACTACGAAAAATAGTTACGACAGTTTGAACGCCGCCATCGCCTCGTAATGCACCATCATGTCCGCAGCCAAAGCACGATCTGCCGCATCGAGCTGTGTCACCGACGGGGGCGGTGATGAAAACTGCGTTGATGACTCCACCGCCCCGTACCAATGCGATGCCCAGACACCGTCGGTAGGCCTGCTTCCTTCCTTCCAATGAGTCATTGCACCTTCGTACCAAGGCACATCAAGCGCCACGCAGAGCTGCCGAAGCATGTGCGCCGGATCGTTCAAAATGTCCAAGCTGTCAACGACTGGTGGACGCTCCCCAGTGATAGCGGTGATCTCATCAAACAATTCGCGTTGGCGAATAATGCCAATATCCTCCGCCGATACGGAAGGCATCTTTTGCCGATAAGAAGCAATGACTCGCTCGGGCGAGCGAATCAAAAACACATGCTTCAGATCACGGGTCCAGGACAGATCCACACCTCGTGACATATGGTGGGTCATATGTTTCTCATATTGGAGAGCTACAGACGACTGGGCAGACAACGCATCCACGACCCCCGCTCGCGACCCTGGTTGACTCGCGATGATGTCATCCCGCATGGGGTGATCGGCGCCTGACTCAAGCAGATAGCAGGCATAGAAAGGCTCATCAACCACAACACAGTCGGGGCGCGAGTCCCATGAACGCATCATGGCCGTGGAAATATTGCGAGGGCCCGACCAACCGGCGATACGAACCGTCATGTCAGCGACTACAGTTCTCCGGCAACGCACTCTCGCTGACAACCAACTCTTGGTACAGCGCCTGTAGCCGATCAACCATAGGACCGCGCTGTGTGTGTGTCATGGTACGGCCATCCACTTCAAAAACGGGCGTTAAACCCGCAAAGGTACCTGTGACAAACGCCTCGTCGGCACCGTAGACCTGCATCAGTGAGAAATTCTTTTCGTAGACGGGAATACCGTTCGCTTTGCAGACATTGATGACATTGCGTCGCGTAATGCCATCGAGACAATAATCACCGGATGACGTCCACACTTCTCCATCACGCACGATAAAAAAGTGCGTGGAGTTGCAGGTAGCCACGTGCCCGTGGGGATCCAGCATCAGTGCCTCGTCGTAACCCGCTTTCGCTGCCTGAATACACCCAAAAATGCAATTCAGCTTTGAGTGGCTATTAATCCTGGGGTCCTGCACGTCGGCATAACCACGCCGGGTATAAACGGTATATAGCCGCAAACCACGATCATTAAGAGTCGGATCGGGCGCTTTGTACTCGGGAATGATGACAATAGTAGGACCCCCAATAGTCACTGCTGGATCCTGGTAAGGCGTCGACTTAATACCGCGGGTTACCATGAGCCGAATATGCACATGGTCTGTCATTTGGTTGGCCTCAAGTGTTTGGAACAACCGATCAGTCAGCTCCTGTTGCGACAATCCCATATCGAGATCGAGCGCCTTGGCTCCCTCCCAAAGACGCTTAAGGTGCCTACCCAAAAAGGGAATGGCACCGTTATGCACGCGCAGACCTTCCCAGATACCGTCGCCCAAAATGAAACCGCTGTCGAACACGGAAACCGTTGCTTGTTCGCGAGGAGTCAACGCTCCGTTGATATTGATGCGTATCGCTTCATTGCGGTCATCGGGGGCATAGGTATGAGTACTGTTTGCCATAACGGGTTACTCCTGCAGCAGACCGTTAAGTCTGCTGATTGGCTCGCGCAGGCGCAACCATTTCACGGATAGCGGCCATTGTTGAGGATTACCCAAGTCACTGCGACCTCGTCGAGCCAACAAGCAGAAAAATGACGGATAACCGGTTTCCAAAGTAAGATTTCATGCGGTTTTATGGTTCATCGCACTGAAAGTCCCAGTCGTCGAATTTAACTCCCTCCGAAATGGCCCGCTGTGAGATAACAAGCTCGGATTTCTCCCTATTTTAATTTTAAGACCGAAATCAGTAACAGGATTTAACTATGAATTCGATGACACGGATCATTTCCCGAGCATTGGTAGCTAGCCTGCTAGTCTTTATCGCTGCATGTTCCGACAGCGGCGACGGTGTTCTCTACAGCGGCGATCTGCCAAGTGCTCCTGAGGCAAGCCCGCCAGCGCCACAGAGCGCAACATGAAGTCCGTCGTCGAGTGACGCGAGGATATTTCGATTCATTCTGGCGTCGAGACCACGGGCCATCACTACCGCAAGAATAGCCGCGCGCTGTGAATAGGCAGCGACAGCAGCTACGAGTACTACGAAAACCACTATTTTTTTCATCATGCATCTCACTGCCGACGGCATATCGTTAACGGATTTGTTGGTTACATATTTACATCAAATTCGGCTCCACGCCGCTCAAAAGCAACGATTAAAACCCGGATACTAGGTCATCAATTTACATCAAGATTTATTGTCAGTGTATATGTCATTAATTAGCGCCGGGAATATCATTTATCGAGCCATTCCGGTTATTGTTAATCTCGGGCAAACGGCAGTCCCGACTCGTCTGACATACGGAGGATCGGGCATTATCCGCCTTGCGCGCCCAATAAAAGTGTCCTGAACACTCCGAAGCCCTGGTGCTTGCGTTACTATGAACAACAAATAACGAGGTAATTAAAGGCACACGATGGAAAATCTAGAAACATTTAGACAAAACACGCGCGACTGGCTCGAAGCCAATTGTCCGGATGATATGCGTCAACCTATGCGGTCGGATGAAGATCAGTGCTGGGGTGGTAGAAACTGGGTATTTAAGAGCGAGGGCCAGAAACTATGGCTTGAGCGAATGGCTGCAAAAGGCTGGACGGCACCACGCTGGCCCTCTGAATATGGCGGCGGTGGTCTCTCTGGCCCCGAAGCTAAGATCCTGGGCGAGGAGATGGCGCGCATCGGCGCTCGACGTCCTCTGAGTAGCTTTGGTCTGGATATGCTGGGCCCAGCCTTGTTGCTCTACGCAACTGAAGAGCAAAAACAGCAATATATTCCCGACATCATCAACGGCAAAATTCGTTGGTGCCAGGGTTACAGCGAGCCCAATGCAGGATCCGATCTTGCTAGCCTACGCACAAAAGCGGAGGACATGGGCGACCACTACCTCATCAATGGCTCGAAAGTCTGGACTTCCTATGCCGATAAAGCCGACTGGATTTTCTGCCTGGTTCGGACTGATTTCGATTGCCCAAAGCACGAAGGCATCAGCTTCATGTTGTTTGATATGGCATCGGAAGGGGTCAGCACCAAGCCTATCAAACTGATCAGCGGCACCTCGCCATTCTGTGAAACCTTCTTCGATAACGTTCAGGTCCCCAAGGCCCAGCTTGTGGGAACACTCAACAAGGGCTGGGAAATTGCCAAGTACCTGCTGACGCACGAGCGCGCCATGATTGGTGGCTTCGGACTTGCCGGTGGCGGTATGAAGGGCATGGGACAAATGGCAGCCGCCAAGCGCGGTACCAAAGATGGTCGGCTTCGCGATGCGTCACTGCGGGCAGAAGCAAGTTCCTTTGAAATCGATGAGATGGCATTTGGTCTCACTATCGAGCGGATTACCGACGAAACCAAAGCGGGCCAGGGAACGGGCGCCTCATCGTCGATTCTTAAGATGTACGGCACCGAGCTCAACAAGCTTCGTCAGGAACTCTTCATGGCCATTGGTGCTACAGACGCACTGAACTTTGATACCGATAGCAAAGGCGCATTGGTAAGAAGCTGGCTTCGAAGTAAAGCCAACTCGATCGAAGGCGGTACCACAGAAGTGCAGCTGAACATTATTGCCAAACGCATTCTTGGCTTACCAGCGTAGGGGGAAACAAAGTGGTAATGATTTTAAGTGAGGAGCAACAGCTCCTCAAAGACTCGGCAAAAGCATTCCTATCAGAGAGTGCGCCGATTTCCGCACTACGCGCCATGCGCGACGCAGGCGAGGACCACATGCCCGAGCTCTGGACGAAAATGAGTGAAATGGGCTGGCCCGGCATCGTCATTCCAGACGCTTATTCTGGCCTCGAATTCGGCTATGTTGGTGCAGGGGTTGTGCTTGAAGAGATGGGGCGCACGCTTGCGCTCTCACCCTTTCTCAGTTCAGCAGTCGTTGCTGCGAGTTTGATTAACCAGCTAGGGTCAGAGCAGCAAAAAGAGAAGTATCTACCGGGCATTGCCTCTGGCGAGTTAACCGCGGTGTTGGCGGCCGATGAGACAGGCTACTTCGATCTCTCGTCGATTGAGACGACAGCCTCCGCATCCGGTGGTGCCTACGTGCTCGCTGGCAACAAGCGCGGTGTGATCGACGGCCACAATGCCGATTTACTTCTCGTTGTCACCGGTGGGGACGAAGGTATGAGCGTCTTTGCCATAGAACGTGGCGCCGAAGGCGTATCGTGCGAGACTCGCCTGATCGTTGATAGTCAGCGTGCCGCAGATATCACTCTTGATAATGTGACGGTGAGCGGCGATGCACTCCTTGGCAGTCTCGGTGGTGCCTCAGAGGCCATGGAATTCACCATTGATGTGGCGGCAGCCTGCTCTGCTGCCGAGATGCTCGGGATTTCCATTGAAACCTTCGAGCGCACAGTCGGTTACCTCAAAGAGCGTGAACAGTTCGGTGAGAAAATTGGGACCTTTCAAGGGCTTCAACACCGAGCAGCGCAATTATTTGCGGAAATTGAAGTCAGTAAGTCTGCTGTTTTGGCCGCACTCCAGGCACTCGATGCCAACAGTGAAAAGCGCTCTGTTCTCGCAAGCATGGCAAAAGCCAAATGCTCAAAAGTCGTGCGCAATGCCACTGAGGAAGGCGTGCAGATGCATGGCGGTATCGGTATGACCGATGAGTTCGATATTGGCTTCTTCTTGAAACGTGCGGCCGTCTGCAGACAGGCTTACGGCGACTATCACTTCCATGCCGATCGATTTGCGAGTCTACGAGGCTACTAACCGATCACCAGACCAAAACAACCCGCGTTCACCGCGGATTTTTTATGTCTGTTCGATGCTAGCGAGTTGACGCAAACAGAGCAGCCTCTTCCTCACTCATCTCAGCGGGAATCGCTTCAAATAATGGCGTCGACAGATAGCGCTCACCCGTATCGGGCAGCATCACCAAAATCACCGATCCCGCTGGCGCGGTTTCGGCAACTTCGACCGCTGTGGTTAATGTCGAACCCCCGGATACCCCTGTGAGAATGCCCTCTTTGGCCGCGAGGTGCTGCGCCATCGCCATTCCTTTCATGCCGTCGACGGGTCTAACCTCATCAAAAAAGGCGCTATCGATTCCTTCCTGAAGTACCTTTGGTATGAAGTCGGGCGTCCAGCCTTGAATGACATGAGGCTCCCAGGCAGGGTGGCTCCCTTTAGGCGAATCGTCTTCATTGCGCTCCTGCGTGACACCCGAGCCCACTAGCGTCGCGTTATGCGGCTCCGATAAGATGATCTTGCAGTCAGGGCGCGCTCTTCTCAGGGCTCTAGCAACACCGGTAACCGTACCGCCCGTTCCATAGCCCGTAACCCAGTAATCGAGTGCTGCGTCTTTGAAGTCAGAAAGAATTTCCCGGGCCGTTGTGGATTCGTGAATATCAGCGTTCGCTGCATTCTCGAATTGTCGCGCAAAGAACCAGTCATTGTCCTCAGCCAGCTTTTTCGCCGTGTTGTACATGCCGATGCCACGTTCCTCTTTCGGGGTCAGCACAACCTTTGCACCCAAAAATCGCATCAGGCGCCGGCGCTCGATTGAGAAACTTTCAGCCATGGTAATGACCAGAGGGTAGCCTTTGGCGGCACAAACCATCGCGAGACCAATGCCGGTATTTCCCGATGTCGCCTCCACCACTGTCTGTCCCGGCTTTAGCAGTCCCTCTCGTTCAGCGGATTCAATGATGTTTAAAGCCAGACGATCCTTAACCGATGACAGCGGGTTGAATGACTCCACCTTTACGAACATCGATACGTGATCAGGGCCCGTCCGATTGAGGCGAACACAGGGAGTGTCACCTACTGTCTGCACGATATCGTTGTAAAGTCGGCCACGTCCTTCTGTCCTGCAAATAGTCATGTAGTCGTCTCCTCGTCTGTCACTAATGTAGCCCGAATCCTGACCACTTGCCCATGCTCTTTGAGCTATTTTGCCACCCTCCAGAGAAGGCAACTGCCCCTGTGAATTTATACCCCCCCCAGGGTATTTGACGACAAATACCCCCTAGGGGTATTCTTACGCCAAATCGGAGGTGAAGCGTGAAACAAGAAACCCGTGACAATGTCGATAGACGACTCGCGCGCATCGAGGGCCAAGTCAAAGCACTGCGCCGAATGGTGGGCGAGGACCGCTATTGCATCGATATCGCTCAGCAGGTCCAGGCAGCCAGAGCCGCTCTATCCAGTCTCGAATCGATCATTTTAGACGATCACATTTCGACCTGCGTCCAACACGCACTGGAAGGTGACAACCTCGGCGAGCGAGAAGCCAAGATCGAAGAGCTGATCAAAGTGATGCGAGGTAAAAAGTGATAAATACGATCCTCAGGATCGCTCTCGTTTCGATGTCGCTCATAGCCTGTGCGACGGCTGTTGCGCGGCCTGTGTCTTACGCAGGTGGCTGGACGCTGATAGAAACATCGAATCGAGCATCGTCTGCTGGACTCTTGCACTACACCATGAACTACAACCTATCAGTTGGCGCACGCTATGAGTGGCAACGAGGCTCTGATACGCGCGTCACTGCGATACAACCGACGTTTCTAGCCAAACGCTGGTTCGGCCGCGACTACCAAGCTAATCTCTATTTTTCTGGAGGAATCGGAACGGCTGAGCGCAAAATTGGTGGTATCGAAAGCTCGGGCAGAGTGAAATTCGTTGGCGTCATGGCCGACTGGGAGACACGATCTCTGTTTGTTAGTTATGAGGGACGGAGAATGAACCTAGGTCAACTCGGCAATCAAACCATGCACGCCGCGCGTCTGGGATGGGCACCCTACGAAGGTGACACAGGCGCCCTGCACACATGGCTAATGCTAGAAGTTGACCACCGCAAACACATGGATGAAAGAACATCGGTGACACCGCTTTTGAGATTTTTTAAAGGTCCGGCGCTCCTAGAGGTGGGTTATAATCTCTCGGATCCCAGTCCGCTCTTTAACTTCACTTACCGTTTTTAACGGAGGACTCATGAATAAAACAGTTCCACTCTTCATCGCAGCGGCTCTAGCAACATCCGCTTTTGCAGACGACGATAAGCAAGAGATGAAGCATCACGGTGACGGCCAGATGAATCATGCCGATATGAATCATGCTCACGGTGCTGAGCACGACCATGGCGCTAATCATGAGCCTGAGTCTCATGAGCACCATGCGATGGCGCATGATCATGGGGATATGGCTATGATCGCTGCCACCATCACCCACACCAATGAAATTTCTGCAGCACTCGCCAATGGCGGCGCGCCTGTCGTAGTCGATGTGCTGGGGGTTGTCTGCGACTTCTGCGCGACGGCAATGAACAAGGTTTTTAGCAAGCGCAATGAAGTCGCCGCTATTTACGTCGACCTCGATAAAAAAACGCTAAACCTGGTTATTAACGATGGTTCGGATCTTTCTGACAAGCAAATTGAGAAGCTTGCCAAGCAGGCCGGTTACCGCATTGCGGCCATCCGTCGAGATAATGAGGCAATGGGCGGGTGAATCCCATTGATCGCCGGACGCTGATCGGGCCTACGTTGTCACTGTTTGCTAGCACGTCAACCTTGCTTTGCTGTGCATTGCCTGCCCTCTTGATTACCGTGGGTGCGGGCGCAGTGATGGCGGGTCTGACCGCGACATTTCCAGGCATCATGTGGCTATCCGCGAATAAGGGACCACTCTTTATGGCGTCGGGTCTGTTGTTGGGCTTGTCAGCCTTCATGCAATGGCAAGCCAGAAATGCACCTTGCCCTGTCGACCCAGAGCAAGCGGCGGCATGCATGCGACTCCGTGCTTTAAGCCGACGCCTTCTGGGAGTATCGGTTGGGGTGTATGCGACAGGCGTTTTCTTTGCCTACCTCTGGCCGCTTATTTACCTCTAATTTTCCAACAGCGTTCGCTGCTGCGATGACGATACATTGTTGTGGCCGTGTATTCGTGATCCGCGAGTACCCACTGAACTAATCCTTGGGGGCGCGTCTCCAGGGAATCATTGCGTACAGGGCAATGCCAGCAATGGCGGTGAGCAGCGCCATCACGGAAAATAGCTTAAGTAGCCAGGTGCCAATGTCATCGCGGTCGTCATAATCCATAATGTGGAGCATCCACAAGAAGTCCCATGCTCGCCACGCTAAATTTCGAATGGCGACAATATCGCCCGAGCGAGGATCAACGTAGACCCGAAGGGACGGATTTTCCGCGCTATAGGCACGCCACAGAGGAAGTTGGCGGCCTCTGTATTCGGCTGCTTCTGCGGCGGTTGTCACCCACTCGGTAACGTCTACCGTAATGTCTGTTTTAGTCGATACTGCTGAAATCGCCTGCTCCGAAGTCAATGGAGCCACGGGCTGACCGTCAGGACCCAACCACTCTGTAAGACCTGACTTGGGGTCCGATACACCAACAACAAGCTCGCCTGGAAGTCGAGGTTTTATAAGCACTTGGCTTGTCGCGGTGACCGGAAAATCAAATTTGGCAAGGTCAATAGACTGAGTTGCGGGTGTCAGACGATGCGGCTCACCCCGCACCATCGTAATATCAACGAAGGCAAAGTAAATACCACTCACCGTCCACAAGAGGAGCTGAATGGCTGTGACTATGGCTAGACGTCGGTGCCAAACGCGAAGACGCCTTTGCCAAACAAGGGACACGACCCTGTAGGGCCACTTAGATCCTGTTTCGGGGACCTCAGACGCCTCAGATACCTCAGATACCTCAGATACCTCAGATACCGCCACTACTTAGTCTTGGAAAGTCGTCGAGTTGTCACTTTTATACAGCGACTGCTTGGGCTTCTCGAATACGCGCTGAATCATCGGCTCAAAGAACGACAGCTGGTAGGTTTCGGCATCGGGATCAAACGCTGGCGCATCATATTTCTCAATGAACTCGAGCGTCTGATCATAATGGGGGTGGTCTTTGAACTGCTCCCGCATGTTCTTATTCAACCCCAAATACTCGAAGAAATAATACCCTTGGAAAATCGCATGGTGCTTCACCATCCAATGGTTAGCCTCACTGACGTAGGGCTGAAGCAAGACCGCAGCGATATCTGCATGGTTGGCCGGCCCCAACGTATCACCTATGTCATGTAGCAGTGCGCAGACGACATATTCTTCGTCCTTACCGTCTTTGTGAGCCAAGGTGGCTGTCTGCAAACAGTGGGTGAGTCGATCAACAGGAAAACCACCGCAGTCGCCCTCGAGCAATAACAAATGATCGATAATTCGCTGGTACAGCGTTTTGGAAAACTCCTGTACCTCGGCACCAATAATGGTCCAATCCTCGAGCGTTCCATCTTTCATATGGTGGAATTTTGCGCGTTCCGGAATAGCTGTATTCATTTTTTATTCTCCTTGCTCAAACCGACATTAGTTAACGCCGTTTATCTTAATCTACTTCGACAGAGTAACGTGGCTTTCTCTGCTTTTGCTACCAGCCTTTGAGTGACTCTTAATCCGAATCTGTCTAGGCCGCCACCGATCGGCTAATCATTTGATCACCCTCGAGCCACTTCAATGCCTCGCGGTATTTCACTGGCGCCTTAAAACCCATCTCTGCTCGCACACTCTCTAGAGGCTCATGCAAACGATCTTCCCAACGCGTAAACAGCATCCAGTCAGCTGCCTCCCCGATTTGTCGTCCTTCACCGACTAACTCTTTCAAGTTTAGTCCTGGCTGCTCTTTTTGGCCTTTTGTGCGACCCACGAAAATAATGAAGTCGATGCCGCGAGACGGCACCTGTGTGGTCATAAACGACAGCAAGCACAGCTCACCCAATGTATCCCGTCCGTAACCCGTCATCACATGCTGCAAGTCATGGATATCCCTTAAGCGATCTCCCAACCAGCGCTGGTCCTGCCCAATTTTCTCGAAGCGAGGGGCCTCGTGACTTGATGAAACAAGGCCGTCGGCAGACAGTCCCTCAGCATGGACAAAATCGAAGTAGGTCCTTCCGATGCTGCCTTCGGGTAGCGCTGCAAGCGCCTCTCGATCATTCAATGCATCGACAATGTTAGGTTGCTCCGCAAGCAGTGCTTGACCTCGCTCATCATTCCTCATGCGGCGAAGTGCTCTGCTCAAAGAGTCGCCCCGAAGCGCTTCGAGAATCTTGAATACCTGGCCCGTATCATCCGGGTCGCGCAGTAAGCGAGAAATCGCGAGCCCCGCTTGTATCGGCTTAATGCGATTTTGTTCATACCAGTTTCTAAACGAATTCAGCATAGTGTTCGCCCAAAATATGCAAATGTCCACACTATGCTAACAAAACCTCATCAATTATCCCTAGTACGAAAATCGGCAACCGTTTCCTTCGCAATTCGTTGCAGATATGCAATTTCATCAGCGCTTATTCTCCCGAAATAATCGTAGTCCAGCGTATCCACCGCTTCACCGTACAGGGTGAAAAAGGTGACATAGGCGCCCAGAAACGTCCCGCGCAGGTTTGGATGTGTGCCGTCAAATGCCATATGAAGGGAAAAATTGGGTCGCTCTTTATAAGATCGTTCGAAAGCCAAGCCCACAGGGATTACCTCAGCCTCGGCCTCCCGACCCGCATGGCTGTAGGTATCGCTTATAAGATTGATCATTCCCGGTTCGGCGCGTCGATGGGGCCTCACGTAGGCATGGGTCATGTAAAGAAAAGGCTTTCCACCCACAGCCCGCACTTTTTCCGCGTAACGTGTCGCCGTGTCGACAAAGATCTCTCGGGTATCAGCGGTTAATGGCTCAAAACTGCCTCCCTGCATAATCACTGCTTGGAAAGATCGATCTACACCTATCCTGCCGGGAGTGAGCAACCACTCAATATCATGGTGCTGTAATCGCGCACCCCCAATAGTCGCCGACTTATATTGGAAGTCTCGGCTGGCCATTCCAGAAAAGCGCTCGGATGCCATGCGCTTCACGTGGTTGTGAAGACTGTCATTGTAATAGAGATAACTGTTGCCAACGAACAGCACGCGCGTCAGCGACGTTTCACCTGCAATCGCTAGTGAGGGGCCTATCAGGCCAAAAATAACCAGGACTAAACAGAATACTCGCTTAACCATTAACTGTCGCTAGGCCGCCCATCAAACAATTAAAAAACCAATGGCACTGCAAGGGTTGCCAACAGCGTGAGGACAAACAGTGCGACCAAATTCATGAGGAATCCGGCTCGCACCATCTCTGGAATGGTGAGAACGCCCGACGAAAAGACGATGGCATTCGGTGGCGTCGCTACAGGCAGCATGAAGGCGCAGCTCGCCGCCAATGTCACCGGCACACAGAGAACCAGCGGCTCTATCCCCGACTGCGCAGCGATAGCAGCAATGACCGGCAAAAATGTCGCAGTTGTCGCCAAATTGCTAGTTAGCTCGGTGAGGAAAACGACCAAACCTGCAGCCGCAACAATCAGAATAAGGGTGCTCAAATTTGCCACCGGAAGTAATGACTCGCCGAGCCATACTGCCAGTCCAGAGCTAGACACCAGAGCCGCGAGTGCCAACCCACCGCCAAACAGAATAAGAACACCCCAAGGCAAGCGTGCGACGTCCTCCCATTCCATTAAGCGATTAGCGGACGTCTTTTCAGTCGGTATGACAAATAACAAGAGCGCAGCTGCCATGACGATACCGGCGTCGCTGAGACCCTCCAGACCCGACACGTCATTCAGCCATTTCCTGGACATCCACAGGAGCACAACTGCGAGGAACAGTAGCCCAACCCGTCGCTCCGGGCTGGTCATAACGCCCATCTCTCGACGCATGCCTGAAATGACATTGGCCGCCTCGGGGCTGGACGGCACCTCAACATGAAAAGCAAGGCGCGTTAAAACAACCCATCCAATCGGCAGGAGCATTAGCGCTAGAGGCAAGCCGATCAGCATCCAGTCAAAAAAGGCAATCTGAAGCCCATAGGT
>PKCZ01000111.1 GCA_002862405.1 Pseudomonadota bacterium | reverse complement strand
GCCTGTTTTCTGGGGGATTTATGGCAAAAAGTAATCTTGATGACAGCACGGCCGATGCGGTTGTTGCCGTTGTGATTGTGTCAGTGGTTGTATTGAGTGTTGTGGAGTGGCTGTCGGGTCTTCCCGCCTAAACGACAACAAGGTTTACCACTGTTAGGACGGTGAAGATAAACACCACCGTCGATATAATGCCGGCTAGGATAAACCAGCCGGCGTTGCCTTCTTCATGCAAGTGTAAGAATCTTTTTACAGGATTTCTGTTACCCTAGCGGCGTCAGACGGAGAAACTCATGGTCACCATCACCGAATCAGCACGCGTTTATTTAAAAGAACTGTTGGATAAGCAGGGAGATGCGCTGGGTGTTAGGGTATTTATAAACAATCCTGGTACGCCACGGGCTGAGACCTGCATTGCCTATTGCCGGGAAGGTGACATGCAGGCGACCGATGAGCAGCATGACTTCGAACACTTTAATGCGTGGATCGAGAGTCGAAGTATTCCCTTTCTAGAAGATGCGGTCGTTGATTACGCGAAGGATCGAATGGGTGGTCAACTTACGATAAAAGCACCTAATGCGAAAATGCCGCGTGTCGATGCTGATAGCCCCATTGAAGATCGCATCAATTACTTGCTCTACAACGAGGTAAATCCCTCGCTTGCTGCGCATGGCGGGGACGTTTCACTCGTAGAAGTCACTGAAGACAACTTTGCGATCCTGCGCTTCGGCGGTGGGTGTCAGGGCTGCAGTGCTGTCAGTATCACCCTCAAGGATGGCGTCGAAAAAACGCTGACCGAGCAGATCCCCGAATTGGCCGGTGTTCGTGATATGACCGATCATACAGATCGGAGCAACGCCTACTATTAGGCCTCTCGTCGGTGCCTTAACGTAGATTGCAAGCTGTCAGCGAGCTCACGCAAGCTGGTTTCAGTGGTGTCCCAATCCATACAGGCGTCTGTGACTGACACGCCATATTGCAGATCACTCAAATCCGCGGGGATATCCTGGCGCCCCTCGTTAAGATGACTTTCTAGCATCACTCCAACAATCGACTTGTTACCCTTCAATATTTGATTGCTAATATCACGGGCCACCAGTGGCTGAACGTTGTGATCCTTGCTCGAATTAGCGTGACTACAATCAACCATGATGTTGGATGGTAGACCCGCTTTTGCGAGTTCAGATTCACATTTCGAAATATTAACACTGTCGTAGTTGGGGCCGTTACTGCCGCCACGAAGGACAACGTGCCCATAAGGATTACCACGGGTCTCAAAGATCGAAACCACACCTTCAGAATTAATCCCAAGGAAGCGATGTGGATGTTGCACTGATTTGAGTGCATTAATCGCAACATCTAGACTCCCATCGGTACCATTTTTGAATCCAACCGCTGACGAGAGGCCACTGGCCATCTCTCGGTGAGTCTGCGACTCGGTTGTTCGAGCGCCAATGGCTGACCAGCAGATTAGGTCGTGGAGGTATTGTGGAGTGATGGGGTCGAGCGCCTCAGTAGCGGTCGGTAAACCCATCGCTAGTAGGTCACGCAGAAGCGTCCTTCCTAGCTTGAGACCGGCCTCAATGTCAAAAGAGTCATCGAGTGATGGATCGTTAATCAAGCCTTTCCACCCTGTAGTCGTTCTGGGCTTCTCGAAGTAAACACGCATGATGACGTAAAGCGTATCCTTAAGCTCGTCTGACAACGTCTTGAGCTTAGCTGCGTAGTCTATTGCGGCGTCACGATCGTGAATAGAGCAGGGTCCCACCACGACCATGAGACGGTGGTCTTTGCGATCGAGAATGCGGCTAACAACCTCGCGAGATTCTCTGACAAAGCTGAAAATCGACTCATCAACAGGTACAGATGAACGAAGTGCTACAGGTGCTGTTAGGGCCTGCTGCGACGCTACATTGACGTTGTGAATGCTTGATTGGCTCATTACTTCTGTGGGCTCGAAAAAATGAGAGCGGAGCATACCCTGAACAATTGGCGTAGTCATGATTACGACGGGATGATTCCTAATTTAATCGACTCAAACCTTGCTGTATAACATCCCCATGACTATCACAGCTGTGTCGCCCCTGCCGAATGTCGCCGCTATTTCGAGCGCAGTCGGGGGCGGCGTCACCGTAATAACAGCGACACAGCGTTTAGCACGCTATTTAGTCAGCGAGTCGGCTCTGAACCGCTCTTCGGTGTCTCGTTTTCCCAAGATTCTCTCCCTAGACGCATGGCTTCGCCAGGAATGGCGGCAGCAGGCGGAGACGAGCGAGACCCCTAGACGTTTATTAGTTAACTCGGAGGTAGAGGCCCTCTGGCGAGAGGTAATTTCGAGATATGAGTCACAAACCAATGCGTTTAGTTTGTTGCAGCCTGAGGCTGCTGCAGCATTGGCGGCAAGATGTAGAGCATCGCTAAAGGATCATCGGGTGCCTGTGGCATCTGAGCGGGTGCGCACATCATTCGCTTCGGAATTGGATACTGCATGTTTCCTCCAGTGGCTTGATCGAGTGGATATTCGCTTAAAGCACGAAGGCTGGGTGATGCCTGAAGACCTTCCTGAGCTGATAGCCAATGAGAGAAAAGAGCGCGACTCCGAGGTATGGTTTCTCTCGGAAGAAACGCCCGTACCCTCGGTAGAAACTGCTTTGTCGAGCAGATTTGCGGTAACTCGTTGGTTTCACTCTGAATCCATTGAGAGCGGTATCTCTACGGTGGGATACCCAACTCGCGAGGCAGAGATAGCAGCGGCAGCGAAATGGGGCTTTCACCAGCATGAGAACAATCTGATGAGCGCCATAGTTCTCGCTGATTATCAGCGCGATAGGCCACTGTTAGAACATGAGTTACGTGAGTTGTTTGGCAGCTCGGATCAGGTGTTCACCGATCTTCCGGTTAACTTCAGTCGCGGCGTAGAACTTACCAAAGTGCCTATGTTTCGTGACGCTCTCTTGCTACTAGGCCTTATCGTTCAAGATCTAGGGCGCGCTGATTTAACCGCGCTACTCCGTTCGCCGTTTTTTGGTTGGCTAAACACTGATCGCAATGACAAAGCTACGGTTATTACGCATCTTTTCAGCTCAAAACGGGCCGCATTTGAACTGCGGCATGTCTTGGAAGCCCTAGGCAAGGTGGTGCCAAAAAGCCCTCTGGAGACGGCGTTATCCGCAGCTCGCGTTGATAGGTTGTCATCAGTGCGCTTGTCTGCCTGCGAATGGAGAGACCGCGTATCGGCTCTGTTGCAGACAGCAGGCTGGCCATCCGCTGCTGGATTGGACTCCGTGGAGTATCAGCAGCTGGAGTTGGTTGATGGGCTATTTGATGAGATCGAGGCCAATTCACTCGATAATGAGCCGTACCCGCTAACCCTTTTTATTTCGCGTCTACGCTCAGTGCTATCCGAGAAGCTTTTTCAACCACAAACGGACGTGGGGAAGCTACAGGTAATGAGTCTGGCCGACACGTCGGGCTTGCCTTTTGAAGCTATCCGGATAGTTGGAGCGACCTCCGAATCTTTGCCGTCCAAGCCCAGTTTGTTGAGTTTTATTCCCTGGGAGATCTGTCAGGCTTATCAGATTAGCAAGATTGATGAGGAGACTCACGATACGGTTACGGCGAGACTGATTGGGCAACTGAATTCGGTAGGAGAGGTGTCGTGTTCGTATCACCGAGTCTCAGATGGCGCGGCAAAACTAGCCAGCCGGTTTTGCGACCTGAGTCGTGATGAGGCACCCAGTGAGGCTCGTGGTGGCAAAGGTATCGTTGTGCCTCTTGAATCAATTGATGATTCCGTAGGTTTGGCCACGAATCTTCCCAACCAGCAAGCAGGGGGGGTATCGCTTCTCGAGCAACAAGCGTCTTGCCCGTTGAAAGCACACCTGAATCACAAGCTGGGTATAAGGCCTTTGGAGGGTGAAGCAGAAGGACTTACACCCGGCGAGCGCGGTGGCGTGCTTCACGAGGGGCTCAAGCACTTGTTTAGCTCGTTGAGAACCAGTGATCAGATCAACTTATTAACGGCAGTGGATCGTGAGGTGCTTATCGAGGCGGCAGCTGATGAGGCTGCCAGGGGTTTGAAAGCACCAGTCAGAGAGAGAGTAGGGCTGTCTACACTGGACTTGGAGCGTCAGAGACTGATTGGCATTTTGGCGGCGTGGCTCGAGGTTGAAGGCAGCAGAGATGTAAGTTTCACGGTAGAGTTAAGTGAAGAACCCCTCGAATGGGATTGTGAGGGGCTTAATCTATCGCTGAAAGTCGACCGAGTGGACCGCCTGAGTACAGGACAGCGGATTGTCATCGACTACAAATCGAGCGTCGGACCGTCGGCAATAGATTGGTCGCAAAGCCCCTTACAGTCACCTCAACTTCCGTGCTACAGCCAGGTCATCGCCGACGTGGAAACAATCGCCATTGGCCAGGTATCAATAAACGAGCCCGGCTATTTGACGCTGGGCGCCGACATTGGTCTTGATGATGCTGATAAGAAAAGTAAAAAAGCCATGGATCGCGCTGGTGTGAGCGAGTTAGCTGGCTTGAAAGATCAGTGGCTGGTCGATCTGAGGTCTTTGGTAAGCGCCTTTGTTAATGGCAGCGGCACACCGACCCCATCACCCAGTGCGTGCCGTTATTGTCACTACGCTGCCATTTGCCGGGCTCATGCAGTGTCCGATTGGGATGCTGAAGAGGAGTTATCGGGTGAGTGACGCAGCCGTCCGTCATGAGGTCTTAGATACCACAAAAAGCTTTTGTGTCACTGCGCCTGCGGGTTCGGGAAAGACAAGCCTACTGACACAGCGGGTTCTTGCATTGCTTGTCACCGTAGAGCGTCCCGAGCAGGTACTGGCGATTACATTTACTCGTAAAGCAGCGGCAGAGATGCGTGAGCGTGTGATGGAGGCACTGGACGCAGCTAAGCAGGGGGTTCAGGCAGAGAATGAGCATGAGGCACGAACCCGATCACTGGCAGATGCAGTCTTGGCGCATTCGAGGGCCATAAATTGGAGATTGACTGCAGAGAGCTTGAACATCCGTACGATTGATGGACTAGCGGCGCAATTAAACCGTGTCATGCCCGTATTGAGTGGGCTGGGCGGCGGAATCACCGTGACAGATGATGTGCTGCCGCTCTATCAGAAAGCGACGTCTGGGCTATACGAGCTCGTTGGCGAGGAGTCGAGTCGGGGCGAGGCGCTGCGCCAATTACTGCTGAGTATGGATAACAATTGGCAGCGCTGCTCTATATTGCTCATCGAGTTATTGGGTCGTCGAGCTGATTGGTTACCAGAGTTGGGGCAGCATACCGATCCTGAGGGGGCAAGCCAGCAGCTCACTGCAACCGTTCAGGCGGTCATCTTTGAGCGCCTGTCAGTCCTTACAGAGACGATCGACGCTCACTGGCTGTACGACCTTGAACAACAGGCAAACGCCGCTGTGGGCCGTTTAAACGCTTATGTAGAGAGTGGACTGGTGGAGCCTCAAAAAGTTGATATCCCGGTAGCGCCTATTCACCTCAGTAACGAACCGGCTCAGCTACGTAGTTGGCAATGGGTAGTGCGTTGGATTCTTACAGGTGACGAAAAGCCCAGAAAACGCCTCGATAAAAATAACGGCTTTCAGGCCAAGGTCGATCAAACAGCGAAAAACGATGTACTGGGGCTTATTTCGGAGCTTGAGGAGCAGACAGATTGGTTGGATTTGCTGATAGAAATCGCCTATTTACCCCGCACGACAAGCGATGCTCGAGAGTGGCAAGGGGTGCTTCACTTATCCCGCGTGTTACCGACCCTTGCGGCTCAATTACTGACGGTTTTTCGATCGAGAGGTGTGGTTGATCACACCCACATTGCGATGTCAGCTGAAGCGGCGCTTGGAACCGATGAAGAGCCCACAGACCTCGCGCTTCGGCTCGACTATCAACTAACGCATATTCTTGTGGATGAGTTTCAGGATACCTCTCAGGGTCAATACCGATTGCTTGAAAAACTTTGCCGGGGTTGGTCTGAGCACAATCACATTAACCCCGGGCATCCGCGCACGTTATTTATCGTGGGTGACGCAATGCAGAGTATTTATGGGTTCCGGTATGCAGACGTGGGTCTCTTTCTCAGAGCACGGGAGGAGGGAATCGCGGGAGTTCAACTTAACGACAGATCATTGGCGCGCAACTTTCGCTCTCAAGCAGGCGTGATTGACTGGGTGAACCGACAGTTTTCCTCGATTGTCCCAAAGTATGGGGATCGCCGACTTGGCGTTGTGCCCATGACCATGGCAGAAGCGACGCGATCTGCAGGTCTTGAGCAGGCAGTCGCGATTCATAATTTTCCCGATGATCAAGCACGGGAGACAAACTTTGTATTTTCGAAAATCTGCGAGCTGCTAGGTCAATCGAGCGAAAGCACCATTGGTGTGCTAGCAAGAACTCGCTCCTCGCTTGAGCCGATATCCCGAATGTTGCGCGATAATGGGATAGACATCGTCGGTTCGGATCTCACCTCGTTCTCCCGCAGAGCGGCGGTCATGGACCTGGTATCGTTAACCCGTTATTTAGCCAATCCAGCCGATACCGTCGCACTGATTGCTTTATTGCGCAGTCCAATGGTGGGCTTAACGCTAAAAGACCTAGGCTTACTGACCCTCATATTGACTCGATTCTCGCTGGCAGCTTCGGTTGAGAAAATAGCAGACGGCAGCGTTGAGTTATCCGCGGATGGCCGGAAGCGTAGCGTGTTTGCCCTGACAGCACTGCTATGGGCTGAGGGCAAGCGTGATCGTCTTAACCTGGTTAACTGGGTCGAGGAAACCTGGAAACGCCTCGGTGGGGATCTCATCTTGCCAACAGAAGAGGAGCCGGACATTCGCGCCTTTTACCACCAACTAAGGGATCAAGAAACAGAGGGGGCGGGTTTAGACGCCGACCGTTTAGTTACCTGGCTAGAAACAAAACACGCGACCATTGAGTCGACTACAGCGCGCGTTGAGTTGATGACCTTGCACCGGAGCAAAGGACTCGAATTCGACCATGTCTTCATTGTGGGCGCAGGGAAATCCGGTCGATCTAGTCAAAAACCCCTGTTGCGGTGGAATCGGGATGAGCAAAACGGGCTTTTGATTGCCGCGCGGCCTGCATCCGACACAGAAAATACGCTTTACGACTATCTAGGGTTTGTTAACAAGCGTAAGGAAGCCCAAGAACTCATTCGCCTCTACTATGTCGGGATTACCCGCGCACGCGAGAGTTGCACTGTGACTGCTACGTTGTCGTCCGAGTCTCAGTGGCCACCCAGAAATACCGGCAGCTTTTGGTCTAATTTCTGCGCCGCAGCCCCTCAGGTTCAATTTCATCCACCAGGCGAGAGTCAAAGTAAGGTTGTGGCAGAGCAGGGGTATAGCCAGTTGCTGCGGGTGGTTGAAACACAGGACAGGCTCTTAAGCGAAACAGTCGAGGCATCGTCTGCATCTGCATTGAGGTCAGGAAATCTGCGGAGTAGGCGCTACGGAACAGCGTTGCACCGTGGGCTAGAGTTACTGGCGCTCCAAGACCCACTCCCAAGTGAATGTCCTGTCTCAATATCGCGAGCCATGAAATTTCAGTTGACTGAGCTTTCAAGTCCCAGTGCTGATATCGCAGAGGAGCTGGATTTACTGATTATCGATGTGAATCGTGTGCTTGGTGACGAGATGGGCCGCTGGGTGCTATCGGCCCATCACCACGACGCACAGTCAGAGCTCTCCCTTTTCGTGGCAGAGACTCAAAAGCAACTTGTGGTAGATCGTACGTTCATCGATGCCCAAACGGGAATTCGCTGGATTATTGATTACAAAACAAGTCGTCCTGCCGATGACGCATCACTGACTGATTTTTTTAACGAAGAGGCGGCTCGATATCGAGATCAATTACTACGATATCAATCTGCGATGCAGCGCTACGACCAGTGTCATCACCCGGATGTGGTGGATACCCGCGTAGCACTTTATTTCTCAGCCTTAGCAAAGCTGCACGAAGTTAAGGTCTAAGCCGGGCCTAAGGGTACGATACCCGTCGGATTGATGCTCGTATGACTGCCGTAATAATGGGCTTTGATGTGATCTTGGTTGATCGTCTCTGATACACCCGGAACAGCCGTAAGGCGCTCTATATAGTCGGAAAGCCTCGGAAATTCACTGAGCTTTTGCCGGTTTAATTTGAAGTGCCCGTGATAAACCGAATCAAACCTCACCAGCGTTGTAAAAAGACGCCAATCTGCCTCTGTGACGCTATCACCAAGCAAGAAAGTTCGTTGTGTAAGTCGCTCTTCAAGCCAATCCAAGACGGCAAACACCCTCGAATATTCCTCTTCATAAACTGCCTGGGTTGTAGCGAAGCCAGTTTTGTAAACGCCATTGTTGATATCGTGGTAAATCCGATCGTTTATGGCATCGATCTCTGATCTATGTCGCGCTGGATAAAAATCCTGTGTATCACCCGTTGAGTCGTTGAATTGAGAATTCAACATTCTGATGATCTCAGCGCTTTCATTGTTGACGATGGTTCCCAGCTTCTTGTCCCATAGTACTGGGACGGTTACTCGACCCTCGTAAAGCGCATCCGCCGCAAGGTAGACCTCATACATGCGCATGCATCCCACAAGAGGTTCTGGCTCAGAGAAAACCCAACCCTCTGACAGCATGAGGGGATCGACCACACTGACTGAAATATGTGCTTCCAGTCGCTTGATTGACCGGAAGATTAATGTTCGGTGAGCCCACGGACAGGCAAGGGAAACGTATAAATGGTAGCGCCCGGATTCGGCAGCAAATCGGCCGTGATCAGAACCAATCCAATGGCGAAAAGCACTATTCTGACGCTCGAAGCGACCGCCTGATTTCTCCGTGTCGTACCACTCGTCGACCCACTGCCCATCCACAATAAGACCCATGAAACTTTCCTTTTGCTCCGAGCAATTTGCGGTAACAGTTCAGGAACAGCCTCTATCGTTTAACTTTTGCACTAGGCTATCTCCTCACCGAGCCCATCGGCTCCGAGCCCCTCAGGCTAACGCTGCTCGAGCAGTTCAGGAGTAGCGCTCCAACCACTCATAGCTTCTACGATATGGTTGGTTTTTTGTGTTCGTTAAGGCGTTTTAGTCTTCGTCTTTCCAGCCTCTAACCGCACCAAAAACATCAGCGGGCGAATCGCCAGTATGACGTCCTTCCTGTTTTAACTGAGCGATGATGGCGGGGGAGGACCAGCGGAGAAAGGGATTAATGAGTAGTTCTTGTCCGATGGTCGAAGGCACTGTGGGTAAATCGCTGTCACGCTTTCGCTCGCAGGTCAGAATATGGGACATTAAATCGGTATTCGAAGGTTCAACTTTGCGAGCAAAGCTGAGATTAGCCATGGTGTACTCGTGTGTGCAGTAGACCTCGGTCTTGCTGGGTAGATGGCTCAATTTAGCCAACGACTGCTGCATCATGGGGAAGGTGCCTTCAAATACCCGACCGCAGCCGCCCACGAACAAGGTATCACCACAAAACAGGGTCCCATCCTCTGCGTTGTAATAGGCAATGTGATCCAGGGTGTGCCCCGGCACTTCCATGACTTCGAATCCATACCCAAGGACCGTGACCTGAGCCCCTTCAATCATTGTCTCGTCGATGTCCGCAATTTTGGGGTTATTGGGACCAATAACCCGACATCCAGTAGCACTTTTCAGCGCGCTGACACCGCCTGTGTGATCAAAGTGATGATGGGTAATGATGATGGTATCGAGTACTAGGCCTTGCTCCTCTAGAGTCTTAAGTACCGGCGTTGGATCGCCCGGGTCTACTACCGCGGCTCGGCCTTCATGAACGATCATCCAGATGTAGTTGTCGGAAAATGCAGGGATGGGGGTGATATTCATAGGATTTCTCGTTACCTAAGCTATTTGCAGTCAACTCGGGAAACGATACCCTTGGTGCATGGGAAATCAAGCCACCAAAAAGCACTACATCACGACACGAGACCATTTACACGAGTGGTACACGTCGGCGCCTGTGGGTCGTCGGTTGCGACAGCAAGTGGTTGATGAGCTAGATAGCCAACTTGAGCGCTTATTTGGCTATCACACGCTATTTCTGGGTGTGCCACCCGATCTATCAATCAAAGATGTCGCCCATTCACAAAACAAACTGGTGGCCTCTGCTGATGGCGCTCTGGTTGAAGGCGCGCAAAGCGTGGTTTGCACCGATGAGTGGCTACCTTTTGGTACTGAAACGATTGATACGGTCGTTGTGTTCCATAGTCTTGAGGTCGCAGGCGAGCCTCACCAGGTGCTAAGGGAAATTCACCGCGTACTTGTTCCCAACGGCAATGTGATCATTGTGGGCTTCAATCCGGAAAGCTTTTTTGGATTGGGCTGGTTAATGGCTCGATTTATTTCGCCTCGAAAATGGCGTGACCTCCAACTGGAGCGAATACCGAAGTTGATGGACTGGCTATCACTGTTGAATTTTCAGGTCGATAAACCCAAGCATAAACTCGTGTTAAGGCCTATTGGTAAAGGTGCTCTGTTCCGCTGGATGGCTCGGCTAGACGATTGGCTGATTGACCACCGCATACCCATGGGTGGTGCATTCGTTGTGCATGCGAAGAAGCAAGTGGGTGCAGGCATTAAAGGACTTCAGCGCCGGCGCGTGCGACCTCGCCTTGTGCCTATTCCTGTGTCGAGACCGGCTGTCGGGGCCGAGACGCATCAGCGCTCTGGAAATAACCCTCTGAATGAAAACAGTTGAGGTCTTCACTGACGGGGGCTGCCGTGGCAACCCGGGGCCCGGCGGATGGGGGGCGGTGCTTCGGTTTGGCGGCCACGAACGGGAGCTTATGGGCTCGGAGGAGAATACGACCAATAACCGAATGGAGTTGCTTGCAGCGATCAGCGCCCTGGAGGCAATGACCGAACCGTGTGCGGTTGTCCTCACGACAGACTCCACCTACGTCAAAGACGGTATCACTCGCTGGATTCGTAACTGGAAAGCCAATGGTTGGAAGACGGCCGCCAAAAAGCCGGTTAAAAATAAAGATCTATGGGAAAGACTGGATACTGAGTGTCTGAGGCATCAGGTTGATTGGCGGTGGGTGAAAGGACATGCGGGGCACCCTGAAAATGAGCGCGCTGATGGGTTGGCGAACTTAGCGATGGACGAATTAGGAGCTAGTTAGCATGCGTCAGGTAGTACTGGATACGGAAACAACGGGGCTTGAAGTAAGCCAAGGTCATAGGATCATTGAAATTGGCTGTGTTGAGATCGTGGATCGGAAGCTTACCGGTCGCCACTACCACCAGTACATCAAGCCGGAGCGCGCCATTGACCAAGGCGCACTGGAAGTTCACGGCATTACTGAAGAATTCTTGGCCGATAAGCCCGTCTTTTCGCGCGTTGCGGATGAATTTATGGACTTCATTCGGGGCGCCGAGCTGATCATCCATAACGCGCCCTTCGATGTCGGCTTTATCAATGCTGAACTTAAGCTAATAGATGCGGACGCTCGACTTGTTGCGTCTGAATGTAAGATCACTGACAGCCTGCAGTTGGCCAGGGCAAAACATCCGGGACAGCGAAATAATCTGGATGCGCTGTGCCAGCGTTACTCCGTCGATAACAGCAACCGAACTTTGCATGGCGCGTTGCTTGATGCTGAGATTTTGGCTGACGTTTATCTGCTGATGACAGGTGGACAGACCACGCTTGGCCTATCCGCAGATGACGATGTGACCGGATCTACCGCAGGCAGTGCAGGCGCAATTCGGCGGCTGGCAACCGACAGGCCCAAGTTGAAGGTCATTTCTGCGACAGACGACGAGGCGCAAGCCCATGAGGCTCGTCTAGATAAGTTATCGGAGATTGCTGAAAACGGGGCAGTGTGGCGTCGCTGACGCCACACTACCGGCTTTTCAAAGCGTATAAACGACGGCAGTCAGACCTACTGCAGTTAGTACGATGGTGTAGGGCAGGGCCATGACAACCATACGCCCATAGGAGAGACGAATCAGCGGCGCAAGCGCTGAGGTCAAAAGGAACAGGAATGCTGCTTGTCCGTTGGGTGTCGCTACAGAAGGCAGGTTGGTCCCTGTGTTAATTGCAACTGCCAGCTGATCGAACTCCGCGCGCGTTATTACACCGTTATCCAATGCTGTTTTGACCTCGCCGATGTAAACGGTTGCAACAAAGACGTTATCCGAGATCATCGACAAAATACCGTTCGCAAGGAAGAACATGGCGGGCCTGATACTACTCTCCATTTTCAATACGGCCTCGATGACCGGCGAGAAAAGGTGTTGTTCGTGAATGACTGCAACAATGGCAAAGAACACGACTAGCAGGGCTGTGAAGGGGAGTGCTTCTTCAAATGCATGTCCCAACTTGTGCTCTTCTACGATGCCGTTAAACGCAGTTAGCAGCACGATAATCATCAGACCAATCAGACCAACCGCCGCTAGGTGCAGCGCAAGGCCGATCACGAGAACGATGGCTACCAACGCCTGTATGACTAGCCGTGCGTTGGATGCGGGCGTCGCTTTCGCATTCTCCTGAGCCTGAAAGTCCTCGAGAACCGAGCGGACCTTTGGAGGAAGCTCTGTCCCGTAACCCAAAATTTTGGTTTGCTCAAGGAAGAGGCAGGTCAGTAACCCAGCTACGAGCACAGGCATTGTGATGGGTGCCATCAGCCAAAAGAACTCCATGAATTCCCATCCAGCCACCGTCGCGATCAAAAGGTTTTGAGGTTCGCCAACAAGCGTGCAGACACCACCGAGCGCCGTACCTACCGCGCCATGCATCAGGAGACTTCGCAAAAAGGCCCTGAACTGCTCGAGATTCCCCTCATTTTCCGCTTTGACTGCAGCGTCGGTTGTGTGGTCGTGTTGCGAGTCATCAAACTCGGTGCCTGACGCCACCTTGTGATAGACGGTAAAGAAGCCAACACCAACGCTAATGAGTACCGCGGTTACTGTAAGAGCGTCCAAGAACGCCGATAAGACCGCGGCAACAAACGAAAACAGGACCGATAGCAGCTTTTTAGACCTAACTCGGAGCAAGATTTTGGTGAAGATGAAAAGCAACAGCTCCTTCATGAAGTAGATGCCGGCAACCATGAACATCAGCAGTAAGATCACTTCAAAGTTGGCTTCTGCCTCGTGAAAGACCGTATGTGGATCCGCCATACCAATAGCGATGGCCTCGATTGCAAGCAGGCCGCCAGGCTGTAGGGGATAACACTGCAGGGCGAGGGCAAGTGTGAATATGAACTGCCCAATCAGCACCCAACCGGTGACAAAAGGTCCCGCCACGGATAGCAAGATTGGGTTGATGATCAAGAAAGCAATGATCGTTTTCTTATACCAATCAGGGGAGGCCCCAAGGAAGTTTTGCCAGTAAGGATTAGCGACCGCAGTATTCATACAACGTTGTCCTTTTATAATGTAATGTGAGCGCCCAGAAAGCCCGTGAAAATACGCATCGGGGCACAGAGTGGACGTATGTGTAGTGTCTCAGGTTATACGAAGCAAACTAAGAAATAAAAGACGTTTTCTACCTAACTGTCGGTCAGTTCGCTGATTGCTTGAGTAGGCTGGTATGGCCCCCTAGTATGTCCTTTGAAGGAGAGTCAATATGTTGAATTTTACGCGTCCCACGTCGACCGCTTCGGCTACCGACCTGGTGTGGCCATTTCAGGGACGCCATTTAGTGAGCGAGTTGATGGGGTCGCCTGGAGCGCCTATTCCGCTTGGGCAGTTGATGAGCGACTTTCCAACAGTGACCGATATCACGCCCGTGGGCTTTCTCGATGACAAACCCGTGTTTGCCTGCATATTAGGGGCAGCCAATATGGATGTGATGAAGTACACCAGCGGTAACCTATTTGCACTGATCGGCCGGATTGCTGGTGAGCAATTTGATGTCATTGGGAGGGCGTACCAACTGTTGTGCTGGGAGAGAGATCATCGTCATTGTGGGCGCTGCGGGAGAGAGACATCGCTAGCAGATAAAGGTCAGAGCCGCGCTTGCGAGCCCTGCGGTTTGAGTGTTTATCCGCGGATATCACCGTGTGTGATCGTGCTCGTGACACGCGATGAGGAAATGTTGCTGGCGGCAGGAGCAGGTGCCAACCGACGTTTCTACAGTTGCCTTGCGGGCTTTGTGGAGCCGGGAGAAACTTGCGAACAAGCAGTACAACGCGAGGTGATGGAAGAGGTTGGGGTAGAGGTGGATGACATCCAGTACCACGGCTCTCAACCTTGGCCATTCCCGGGGCAATTGATGCTGGGATTCACGGCAAAATGGCGCAGCGGAGATATTGATATCGACCCCGACGAAATTGATGAGGCGATCTGGTGCACGGCGGACAATTTACCACCTGTACCGCCCCCTTTCTCGATAGCGGGACAGCTCATTAATGGTTTTTTAACATCATTGTCTTAACTTCATTGCCGGACTCGGCATCCAATTAGTAAAGGGGTATCTCTTGGAATTTTTATACGAATTAGGCCTGTTCGCTGCACAAACCCTTCTCATTGTGTTGGGCATTGTCGCCATCATTATGGTGATTGCCGCCAGTGCCGGGCACAAGAGTAAGGGTACAGACGAAGGTTTTATCGAAGTGCGATCGATCAATGATCGACTCGATGGATATACCGCTGCTATCAGAGAACTATCAGACACTGATGAAGTCGCGAAAGCGCGAGCGAAATTAGACAAAAAGGCTGAAAAAGAGCGTGCGAAGACGGATAAGGCACGTGCAAAAGAAGTTGGCAAAGCGGCTGATAGCCCAAACGATATACCGAGCGAACGGCCGCGCACCTTCGTACTAAGTTTTGAGGGCGACATGATGGCCTCGCAAGTACAAGCCTTACGCGAGGAAATATCGGCGGTGCTTCCGAATGCGCAGGCCGGTGACGAGGTTTTATTGAGGCTGGAGAGCCCTGGCGGTGTCGTGCACGGCTACGGGCTTGCTGCGAGCCAACTCAGCCGAATCAAAGAAGCGGGCGTGACACTGGTCATCGCCGTGGACAAAGTAGCTGCTAGCGGAGGCTATATGATGGCATGTGTGGGTGACCGCATCCTGGCTGCGCCGTTTGCTGTTCTTGGTTCCATTGGCGTCGTCGCGCAGATGCCTAATTTTCATCGATTGCTGAAGAAAAATGATGTCGATGTTGAGCAGTTCACTGCTGGCGAGTTCAAGCGCACCATCACTATGTTTGCTGAGAATACCGATAAGGGTCGCCGCAAGTTTGAATCCGAATTAGAAGATACTCATGGCCTATTTAAGCAGTTTGTCTCGGATAATCGGCAAGGCATTGATATCGATAAGATTTCTACGGGTGAAGTTTGGTATGGCCAACAGGCCATCGAGGTTGGTCTGATTGACGAAATATCGACCTCAGATGGATATCTGCAGCGGCTGGCCAAGGATCGAGACCTGATTGAAGTCCGATATAAGCGCAAGCAAAAATTGGCAGAAAAGTTTGGTTTCGCCGCTGAAGCTGCAACAGACAGACTGTTTTTGCGACTGTGGAAGCGCGTCAACGAGACACGCTTTCTATAAAAAACGGCCCAAAGAGAGCAGTATTGACTGAAAACGCCATGGCACACCGCATCGATTTTGAGAGCTTATTTTCGTTAAAAGGACGTATCGCGCTGATCTCAGGCGCATCGAGCGGACTGGGTGAGCACTTCGCTCAGGTGCTGTCGGGCGCAGGTGCGCATGTTGTGGTTGCCGCTCGACGTTCAGATAAGTTGACGTCGCTGGTACAAATGCTGCGCGATCAAGGCGGGAAGGCAGACCCCATCACCATGGATGTCACGTCACGGGAAAGCGTGCGGGACGCGTTTGAGACCTTTGATGCACAGTTTTCTCAGCTCGATATCCTCGTAAATAACGCAGGCATCGCTAATCCACCCCTGCGGTTTGTCGACGCGACAGAAGACGATTGGGGCCCTGTTCTTGACGTTAACCTCACTGGTGCATGGCGTGTTGCCCAAGCGGCGGCACGGCGCATGAAGCAGCAGCGCAGTGGCAATATTGTGAATACGGGGTCTATTTACAGCCATGTGTCCGGTACTCACAAAGCCGATTACAACGTATCAAAAGTTGCTATCGATCAGCTCACTAAAAATATGGCGCTTGAGCTCACACGCTCGGGGGTCCGCGTGAATTCACTGTGCCCTGGCTATTTTGAGACGGCGATCAACGAAAAGGAGTTTGCGACAGAGCAAGGCCGAGCCTACATACAGCGGCTCGTGCCGCAGCGGACCGGCGAGTACCATGAATTGACGGGACCTCTGCTACTACTTGTGAGCGGCGCAGGTTCGTACGTAAATGGCGCATCGCTCGTGGTAGACGGGGGCTCGGTGCTCAGTCCAGTGTAATCTCTCAGCTTGCTCCAGTATTAAGAGAAAAGATTAATAAAAACAGAGTGATACAGGTCCAACTTAAAAGTAGTCAGCGCAAAACACCAGCGGCAATAGGGTCAATTCTATGTATGAACACAGCAAGAAATCACAAGATTTAGCAGTACGATTGCAGCGCTTCATGGATGAGCATATCTATCCAAACGAGGAGGCCTACGCACATCAACTAAAGGCCGCTGAGAATCGCTTCGCCCCGTTACCCTTGATGGATGAGCTTAAACTCGAAGCGAAAGAGGCAGGGTTGTGGAACCTCTTTGTCCCTGAAGAGCATGCTGAGTACTGCGACCATGGCGGCCTGTCGTTTTTCGATTACGCGCCACTGGCCGAGATCATGGGGCGGGTGATTTGGTGTCCAGAGGTCTTTAACTGCAATGCGCCCGATACAGGGAACATGGAAGTTTTTATGAACTACGCGACCGAGGCTCAGCAGCGTGAGTGGCTTGATCCACTGCTAGCGGGCGACATCCGGTCCTCCTACGCCATGACAGAGCCTCAGGTTGCCTCTAGCGACGCTACTAATGTCGAGCTGCGGATTGAAAAAGCCGGCAATGAATGGGTTCTCAATGGCCATAAGTGGTTCATATCGAACGCCATGTACGAGCGAACCAAGATTCTTATTGTTATGGGAAAGTCGGATCCCGAGAATCCGAGCCGACATCTGCAGCAGTCACAGATACTGGTTCCCAAAGATACGCCAGGCGTGAAGCTCGTGAGGCCACTCACAACACTAGGCTACGACGACGCGCCGATTGGGCATGCGGAAATCATTTTTGAAAACGTCCGTGTTCCGCTCGACAACATTTTACTTGGCGAGGGCCGGGGGTTTGAAATTGCCCAGGGTCGGCTGGGGCCAGGCCGAATGCACCACTGTATGCGTCTCATTGGCGCAGCGCAGCGCTCACTAGAGCTGGCCTGCCACCGCGCGAATAGCCGAACCACCTTTGGCCGATTACTCAGCAAACACCAGAGCGTCCGTGAAGATATCTCTAAATGTTTCTCAGAGATCGAGATGGCACGCCTGCTGTTGCTTAAAGCCTGTCATAAAATTGATACACAGGGCGTTCCAGCATCCGTCGATATGATTGCAGCAACCAAAACGACGATTCCATTCCTAGTGCAGAAGGTGATCGACCGGTGTATGCAAATACATGGGGCAGGGGGCCTGACCGAGGATTACATGATGGCAGAGGCCTACAACTACGCGCGCTGGTGTCGTCAAGCGGATGGTCCAGATCAGGTACACCAGATGGCTCTCGGAAAGCAGATTATTGACCGCTTTTCGGGCTAAAGGCTGGTTGCCGAGACGTCGTAACACGCTTTTTTCGGGTGCAATTCACGCTGGAAAATTCTATCTAACTTTTTGTTTTTTCGACCAATTCTGTTAAATCACTGTCGCTGAATGCATTAATTGGCATTGTAATGACGGGCCGAGCCGAAACAGGGTGAACGGGAAGAGCGCCTGCGCGGATGTTTACCTGCATCGACGGAAGCATGAGTCGTGGCGTCGACAGTTGAGCGTCCCTTGCTGTGCGCATGCTAACGAACTCGGACTCGTTGATACCGTCCATCACATGTACGTTTTCCCGCTTATGGGTCTCAATCGTCGCTTCAAACGCCAATTCGCGCCCATTAGGTTGGTAGTCGTGGCACACAAATACACGTGTCTCCGGCGGGAGCGCTAGCAGTCGCTGTATCGATCGATAAAGCGCGATCGCGCTTCCTCCGGGAAAATCACATCGAGCGGTCCCTGAATCAGGCATGAACAGGGTGTCCCCAACAAATACAGCACCACCAACCCTGTAGGCCACACAGGCGGGCGTGTGGCCTGGTACGTGCATTGCCTCGATAGAGAAGCGCCCTAATGGTAATTTTTGACCATCTGTCAGCAATAAATCGAACTGAGAACCGTCACGTTTAAAACTCGGCGTCTCGGAATACATTTCTGCAAATACGCGCTGAACGTCAACAATCGACTGACCAATTCCGATAGGGGCGGATAAGCGCTGCTTGAGAAAATAGCCCGCACTTAAGTGATCAGCGTGTGCGTGGGTTTCTAAGATGTACTCACAGGTGAGTCCGCTAACTCTTAGGTATTCGAGAATTGTATCGGCGCCTCGTGTTGTGATTTCAGCGGATGATTCCTCAAGCTCAAGTACAGGATCAATGATTGCGCACACCCTAGATTCGACGTCAGCAACAACATACGACAGGGTTGATGTCGATTCGTCGAAGAAAGCAGTAACGGATGGCTGGTGTGTCTTTGTAATCATTGGTATAGCGCTAGAGGGCCCATAGCTGCGTTACAACTCTCATGATACACCCATATTACTAAACAAATAAGTGCGTATAATATATATTATGTTAAATTACATAAGTACATGAGTCGTCCGATCCCCCTCCTACCACGTATGTGTGGTTATGGCGTGAACTGCGCTAATCTATGCCTTCACGGAGTAAGGTCAACGCCTGCCCCAACGGCATGTGTGTGAACTTCGTAATAGCAGTAAATTCGGTTTGAGAGATAACGCTAGATGAGATTCATTAAAAACCTCGTGGCACTGGCTGCAAGCATTGTCGTAGCCTCAGTTTCGTTTGCTTCAGATTTATCACC
>PKCZ01000183.1 GCA_002862405.1 Pseudomonadota bacterium | reverse complement strand
GTTTCCTTACTGGGAGGGACCTGTTGCGGTAGAGGGGAGCCACGAGGGCGTGGGATATCTTGAGTTGACTGGTTACTGAGTTGTTTGCGGGCGCATAGCGAAAAATCTATCTGGATAAATTCACGTGTCTGCGGCCTCCTTTCACTGCGGGCGTAAAGTTACTCTTTTGTCAGTTTTAGTAAATGCGAAACGAGGGGACCCTGTGGATCACTCCTTTTTCAGTTGGAGGCGGCGGGAGTTGAAAAATAAAAGTAAGTAATTGTTTTCACTATAAATTATATATTCATCGACAAAATGAACCCCCAAATATGCCCCAATTTGTATCCGCGTCCCCGTGATACAAAAAAAGCAGCACTGGGCGTTAGCGTGAAACTAAGATGGGCACAACGTGGTAATGTCATAGATACGCAGTCGATAGTACTCGGCACCGTAGTTGTCAGCCCGACTACCATTGTCGGCGGCTGTGAGGAAATTATGCGCGACCTGGCCGTTCGCCAATAACAACAAGAGGTGTATCAACATGCCAATTAAGGTCTGGCACTGCCACAATGCTCGGTCCCTGAGGGCTCTGTGGGCCCTAGAAGAAATGGGCCTCGACTATGAAGTTGAAGTTATGGCCTTCCCGCCTCGGTTTACAACACCCGACTTCTTAAATACCAATGAGCTCGGGACAATCCCCTATATGATCGATGGCGATGTGCACATGACTGAATCCTCAGGTATTCCCCTTTACCTTGTGGAGAAATACGGCAAGCACGAGTTTGGTCTGCGCTCGGACCACCCGGAGTATGGTGAGTACATCAACTGGCTGTTTCACAGCGACGCTACCCTTACATTTCCACAGACGGTTTATATCCGCTACACCCTGCAGGAACCGCCCGAGCGCGGTCTCGGTGATGCGGCAACCGACTATGCGAAGTGGTATCACGCGCGTCTAAGACGTCTGAACCGCTTCCTAGCAGACGGCCGAGAGTACCTTGTGGACAACCGCTTTACTATCGCTGATATCGACATCAGCTACGCCCTTCACCTGGGTGAGACACTGGGAATCGACGAACGCTATAAGCCTCAGGTCCGCGACTACCTCAACCGAATGCGTGAGCGCCCAGCTTTTCAGAAGGTTGTTGTGCTTGGCGCATAAATCTGGCTGTAAAGGAGACGACGAATAAATGGCTGTTATCGAAACCCAGCTGGACACCCAGTCCGAAAGCTACCAGAGCAACCTGAGAGAAATGGCCGCGGCGGTCGATGAGTTTCGCAGTATTGAACGCCGGGTTATTGAAACAGCGCAGTCTAAAGCGCCACGCTACATCGAGAGGGGCTTTATCCCGCCCCGTGAGCGCCTGAGCTTGTTGCTCGATGCCGGAGCTCCCTTCCTTGAACTTTCGTCTCTCGCCGGCTATATGCAGGACGAGGATACTGATGGCTCTGGCGCTGGCGGTAGCTACATCGCTGGTATTGGCTACATCGGTGGTGTGCGGTGCGTTGCTGCGGTGGACGATTACCTCACAAAGGGCGGTAGCATCGGCCCCATGGGTGGCAAGAAGCGCGGGCGCATGCTCGCCATTGCCCTAGAAAACAAGCTACCCATGGTAAATCTGTCCCAGAGTGGTGGCGGCAACCTTAAGCTTGCCGGTGACACTTTTGGCGAATCCGGCCAAGGTTTCGCCATGCAGTGTCGCCTTTCGGCAGCTGGCATCCCCCAGATTACTGTGGTGCATGGTAGCGCTACCGCGGGCGGTGCTTACCAACCCACCCTCTCTGACTACCTGATACTCGTGCGGAAGCAATCTACCATGTATCTGGCGGGCCCCCCTCTGCTAAAAGCTGCCACCGGGGAAATTGCCTCTGATGAGGAACTCGGTGGCGCAGAGATGCACAGTGAAATCGCCGGCACCAACGACTATCTCGCGGAAAATGATGCGGACGGCATTCGCATCGCGCGCGACGTGATGAAAAAACTCGGCTGGAACAAAAATCTGCCTGTCCGCCCTGTAGTGAATTACGAAGCTCCGCTCTATCCGAAAGCCGAGTTGCGAGGCATTGTGCCTGTGGACCCGAAAACCCCCTTTGACATGCGTGAAGTCATCGCCCGCATCGCCGACGGATCCGACTTCCTAGAGTTCAAGAGCGAATTTGACAATGGCACTCTCTGCGGTCATATCGACATCGAAGGCCAGGCCTGCGGTGTGATCGGTAATAACAGCCCTATTACCGCTAGAGGCGCCGCGAAAGGCGCTCAGTTTATCCAGCTGTGCGAGCAATCAGGTACGCCACTGCTGTTCCTTACCAATACCACCGGTTTCCTCGTAGGAACGGAGCCCGAGCAAGCTGGCATCATCAAGCACGGTGCAAAGTTCATTCAAGCGGTAACCAACTGCAAGGTACCCAAAATCACCATCATTGTCGGTGGCTCCTATGGCGCGGGTAACTACGCGATGGCCGGGCGGGGCATGGCCCCGCGCTTCCTCTTTGCCTGGCCGCGCAGCGTGGTTTCTGTAATGGGCCCCGCCCAGGCGGGCAGTGTGCTCCGCCAGGTGGCCGAGGCGAAGGTCCTTCGTTCTGGCGGTGAGTTGAATGAAGAAACCACGAAGGCCATACATGCCATGGAGCAGAAAACTATTTCTGACATGGAGGCGCGCTCCAATGCACTGGCAAACACCGCTCGGGTTTGGGACGACGGCCTAATCGACCCTGCCGATACCCGCGCGGTTATTGCCTTTGTACTGGGCGTCTGCCGCGAGGGCGACGAGCGCACTGTAAACACCAATACCTTTGGTATCGGTCGTCTGTAGGACATAGACCCATGAGCAAAATTACAAAAATACTGATCGCAAATCGTGGCGAGATAGCGGCTCGCGTTATCCGCACTGCCCGAAGCCTTGGTTACCGTACGGTTGCTGTTTACAGTGCTGCGGACGCAGGCGCTTTTCATGTGAGTGAAGCAGACCAGGCTGTATGCATTGGCCCTGCGGCCACTGGCGAATCCTATCTGGTCGGTGAGAAAATCCTCGACGCCGCCAAATTGACGGGCGCAGATGCGATCCATCCGGGTTACGGATTCCTTTCGGAAAACGCCGAGTTCTCCAAGGCGTGTGAAGCGATGGGTGTAGCATTTATCGGTCCCCCCGCCGATGCGATCGAGCTGATGGGCAGTAAGCGCCTGTCAAAGATCGCCATGATCGAGGCTGGTGTGCCCTGTATTCCTGGCTATCAGGAGGCGGAACAGTCTGAGGATACCCTGATAGCGAGGGCCGCTGAGATTGGCTTCCCGCTGATGGTAAAAGCGTCCGCCGGTGGCGGTGGTCGTGGTATGCGTCTGGTATTTGAAAAGAGCGAGCTCGCTGAAAATATTCGGATCGCGCGTTCAGAGGCAGAGAACGCCTTCGGTAGTGGCGAGCTGATTCTAGAGCGTGCCATTGTGGAGCCACGCCATATCGAGATTCAGGTTTTTGCCGACGAATTTGGCAATGCGGTATTCCTAGGTGAGCGCGATTGCTCGATCCAGCGCCGTCACCAAAAAGTGGTTGAAGAAGCGCCTTCACCCTTTGTTGATCCCGAGCTGCGACAGCGCATGGGTGAGGCTGCCGTAAACGCAGCCAAGGCCTGCAACTACTGTGGCGCCGGCACGGTTGAATTTCTTGTCGACAAGGATAAAAACTTCTACTTCCTGGAAATGAACACGCGCCTTCAAGTAGAGCACCCGGTCACCGAACTCATCACAGGTCTGGACCTTGTAGAGTGGCAGCTGAGAATTGCATCTGGTGAGGAGCTACCCCTAACTCAGGAAGAGGTGACTCTCACCGGCCACGCCGTAGAAGTTCGCCTATATGCAGAAGATCCTCGCAATAATTTTATGCCGCAGACCGGCACGGTGCGTCTATGGCATTACCCGACGCGCGCTGGTCTGCGTGTGGATCATGGTATACATCCGGGTCAGGAAGTTAGCCCCTTTTATGATCCTATGCTCGCCAAGATCATTGCTTTCGGTGAGAGCCGTCCTGAAGCAATTCGCCGCCTAGCTTCTGCCGTACAGGACACCCAGCTTCTTGGCATTAACAACAACAAGCTGTTTTTACAGAACGTGTTGCGAAACGAGGTGTTCGAGCGAGGCGACGCTACCACGGCGTTCATCGAACAGTTTTTCATTTCTGATGTGAGTATGGATCAGAAGGCGCCCTCCAGCGCGACGCTCGCGCACGCAGCCCTGCTCCTCCTCCACCACGGTGTCGACATCAAGCGCGATCGAACAGCCGACTGGCATAACCCAGCGGCTGCAGCTACAAGCTACAGGCTAGCATTCGACGGCGACATCCAAACCGTGTCAATTACTGACCGTGATGGCCACTTTGAAATCGTTACGGGTGCGGAAAGGTTCATCCTTAACCTTGTCAGTATCGACGAGAGCGAGTGCGTTTACGTCGAGAATCGGGTGCGTGAAACGATGCGCTTCGCCTTCGCAGGCAATATCCTTTACCTCGATGACGGCACAGGTCATTTCATTCTCGAGGATGTCACGTACCAACCTGCTAAGACGGCGGGTGGCGCAGGCAACGGTCAGGTCAAAGCTGCTATGGATGGTGCTATCGTGGATGTACTGGTTCGAGAGGGTGACACCGTCGAGGCGGGGCAGACAGTGGTTGTACTGGAAGCTATGAAGATGGAACACGCGCTTAAAGCCGGTATTAGTGGCACCGTGACGGCTGTGAGCTGCGAGGTGGGGCAGCAAGTCAAATCGAGGCAACTACTAGCAACGGTCGAGGGAGAGTAGGGCGATGACTGAAGTAATTAAAATCGCGAACTGCAGCGGCTTTTATGGGGACAAACTTTCCGCTGCTCGAGAGATGGTCGAGGGCGGTCCCATTGAGGTACTGACAGGCGACTACTTGGCAGAGCTGACCATGGCGATTCTATACAGCCAAAAGATGACACGCGACACCGGCGGCTACGTAGGCACCTTTCTGAAGCAGGTTAAGGATGTACTGGCATCCTGTGTAGAAAAAAAAATCAAGATCGTGAGCAATGCAGGCGGTCTAAATCCATCTGCGATGGCCGATGCCGTCAGGGGGATCGCCGAGGAACAGGGACTGAATGTTAAGGTCGCCTATGTCGACGGTGACGACTTGCTGCCCCGTATGGAAGAGCTGATGGCGGGCGGGGAAGCCTTTAAAAATATGGATACGGGTGTCAATCTTGCTGACACCAAAAACACCCTGCTGACCTCGAATGTTTATTTTGGTGCCTGGGGTATCAAAGAAGCCCTGGATCGAGGTGCCGATGTGGTGATTTGCCCGCGGGTCACTGACGCTGCGTTGGTAATCGGCCCGGCTGCGTGGAAATTCAACTGGGAGCGAGATGATTACGACTCACTGGCAGGCGCGCTCGCCGCCGGTCATGTCATCGAGTGCGGCCAGCAGGCCACGGGCGGCAACTATGCCTTCTTCGAGGAAGTACCAAGTTTCCAAAATCCTGGTTATCCCATTGCGGAAATCGAAGCGAATGGGAACTTCACCATAAGTAAACATCCCGGGACTGGCGGACTGGTGTCGGTGGGCACAGTAACCGCACAACTGCTCTATGAGATCGGGGACCCGGCTTACAAGAACCCAGACGTTATCGGTCACTTCGATAGCCTTACTATCGACCAGGTAGGGGAGAACCGCGTTTATGTCGCCGGGGTCAAGGGCTCTTCCCCAACGTCTACACACAAAGTGTGTATCAATACCTTGGGCGGATACCGAAACGGCTTTGAGATGTTGATAACTGGTCTAGATATTGAAGAGAAGGCGAAAATTGTCACCGATACCTTTTTCAGCAGCGTCGGCGGAAAAGAGCAATTCGACGATGTTTGCATCGAACTAGTTCGCTCTGATAAAGAGGACCCGCAACGTAATGAAGAAGCTTTCGCCCGTCTGAGAGTGGTTGTGAAGTCACGCAACAAGGACCTAGTGGGTCGCCTATTTAATGCCAAAATGATAGAGATTGCTTTGGCCAACATCCCAGGCTTTGGCCCAAGCAATCCTATCGGCGACGGAGCGAGCTTCCTCGCTTACTGGCCGGCTCTGATCGATAGTTCTCACATCACTGAATACGTGCACGTGGACGAGGAGATAATAGAAGTTTCGCCTACCAGTCAGCAAGACCTACCTGCCGTCGTCGCCGACTTTGAGCCTGCCAGGGTATCGGCAGCCCCAACGGGTGACATGGTCAGCATTCCTTTTGGCCGGCTGTTCGGCACCCGATCTGGCGATAAAGGCGGGTGCGCCAACCTCGGAGTTTGGGCAAAAAATGATGAGGCCTACGGCTTTCTGCACACCTTTCTGACCATTGAACGACTCAAAGCTCTCCTACCGGATACTGCCGAATTTGAAATAGATCGCTACGAGCTGGCCAATGTCCGTTCGCTGAATTTCTTTATCAAGGGCATCCTTGGTGAGGGCGTGGCCTCTTCCGTTCGCACCGACCCACAGGCAAAAACCTTGGGCGAATACCTTCGAGCCAAAACCATAGATGTGCCAGCGATTCTCGCGGCACAAGTTAAATGAGCGAGAAAAACATGTCAGACGAAATTTTATCCCTGGAAGGCTTAGTCTTCGAAGCCATCGAACTTGAGATTAAAGATTATATTATGACCATCTGTCTCAACCGCCCGGAGCGCAAGAATGCTATCAACGCGACCATGGGCGCTGAGATCATTTACGCCCTAGATTACGCCAAGCAAGAGCGCAATGTGCGTGTCGTGGTGCTCAAGGCCAAGGGAGACGTATTCTGTGCTGGTGGCGATCTCGCGCAGATGAGCGGCCAAGGCAATGAGGATAAATCAACGGTCCCAGTTCGAGGTGGCAATGATGACATCGCTCTGCGCTTTCGCCATCTCAATAAACCCTCGATCGCCTGTGTCCAAGGCAACCTGTTCGCCGGTGCACTGTTGTTCCTCTGTAATATGACACACGCAATAGCGGCAGAGGGCGTGAAGTTTTCGGCCCCCGAGATCAAACGCGGCATCTGGCCCTTCATGGTAATGGGCGGCTTGTTCCGCATCATGCCCAAACGCGCTGCCCTAGATTTCGTGATGCGAGGTAACGCCATCAATACGGTCCAGGCTGAGAAATGGGGTTTGATCAACGAGGCAGTTCCGGCGGAAGCCTTAAACGAGCATGTGGCATTGCTGGCAAAAGAGCTCACCAGTATGGCACCCGGCACCATGAGCTTGGGGCTGGCCGCCTATGTGGCGCAGGACGCGATGGAATTCGACGAGGCTCTACCCTACCTGCGCGAACAACTGGACGCCTGCCTGCAGAGTGACGATGCAAAAGAGGGGATCACGGCATTTCTTGAAAAACGGCAACCGGTGTGGGGTTGAAAAGTACTATCGGCTAAGTCCTAGTGCGAATCTATGGATTCTCGCGACCGTCCTCGACCGGCATTAGGAGATGTGTCGCTGAATTAGGGCAAGCCACTGATGAGTTGCGTCGTCTAGTGCCGCTCTACCTTGGCGAGTAGCAGCTTTAGTGCGTCGATGCTACCCCTCTCTCGTGCCGTGCGTAGCGCGTCGTTCAACACTTCTTTAATGTCATCTGCAGACACAAGCTCCATATCCCAGTTAGGGAAAATCCGTTCACGGACTTCCTCGTCAGAACTTAGTATCACCATATTTTCATGCCGATTATCAGTCTCTATGAGTTTTATAAGATCTAACACCTCAAGTTTTGGACCTTCAATCCATTGAAAAAATATCTCACTGCCGAAGGTGAGAAGACCTGTGATTCCTAGTATTGGATTACGCCGGTGTGACGTAGCGACAATGGCGTCGACATCGGTGAGGCCGAGTCCGGGGCGCATCTGGCTGCAGTAGACGATATTAAACAGCAGATAATCATCTGGCGTGTTTTGGGGCTCATCGTATTTGACACTAGAAGTACGCATACCTAGATCTTAGCTTTCGGGGCAAGTGAAAAAAAGCGCGATGATCAGTGGAATTGCTTCTAACTAGTAGCTATCCGTCTTCGCTGGATTGTGACCGTTTATCTTGAGATTCGTTGTCGTGACCGAGCCAAAGGACTCAGCGACGAGCGCACTGCATTAAGCAGTGTCAGTCACGACTCGGTAGTCAAAAGACACGGCCACTAAGACGTCATAGAGACGCCTGAGCAGCAGTGTAAGTTGGTAAGTTACTGTCTTGCGTAACCCTTCAGGATTTGAACTTGTGATGTGTTCACGACCGTTCTCATGTCACCAACAGCTTCGTTGAACTCGGCGAAGGCAGGATGCGCTATTAGTTGCTCGCTTATGGCATTTACTTCGGGAATGGATCTACCACCTGTCCAAACCCAATGTGTGAACTTGTCTCGCCCAAAGTAAACAGCGCCTAGCCCATACGATCGCAGATCTATGTCCTTGGCCGCCTCTTTCATCATCTTTCCGTAGGCAGCAGCGTAAGCAGCCTGATCTTGTGGCTCCACGATGATGTCAAACTTTGAAAACGCAGAATCTTGACCCCAATCATTTTCGTCTACCGCCGCAGGTCCCATGTACTGTGTGGTTGGAACTGTTCCAGCTGCAGCCAATTCCTGTAAAAACTGAATACTGCTCGCACACGTTCTCATTAACTCAGCCGCTTTCGCCTGATCTGCAGAGTTTTGAAAGGTATTTATGATGAAGTGAGTTGACGTATATCCGCCATTGAACACTTCCTGCGATAACGCCACATCGGCAGGATATTGTTTTCCGCAGTCGGATGCCCAAAAGCGATCCATGGAATCGACTACCGCGGCCGGGTCAGCCACCTGCATATGGAAAAACGCATAGTAAGGACCACTGTCCTCGTGGTCATCTGCTAGGGCACTGGCAGAGAATAGAAGTGCACTTAAAAAGGCCATTACTTTCATATTTATTCCTCTATCGAGTTTAGTTGGTTGCTCTGGTACTGCTTAGGGGACTCCGAATGCAGCCCCCGAAGTATGATCTGTCTTTGCGCAATTTCCATCAGATTTTCGTAACGATGGGGGTAAGAGCTAGATTTAAATGTCTAAGGCTGGTCTTTAAGACCAAGTCGTATAAATAAATTTCGATACCGAATCCTCCATGCTCGAAGGAGCGCTAAATTCATCGTGAATACCAAAGGCAGGAACACCTAGTGCCGCTAGATTTTTTGCGACTTCGAATTTGTAGACGGCGCCTATAACCTATCGAAAGTTAGTCTGGTTATTTATATTTGGTCGAGTCGGTGGGAGTCTGTAACCTGAGGTTAGTAACTGAGTTAAGCGGTTAAAAGTATTATTGAATTTCAAGGTGCTCCCAGTTACGCCAAGTGTTGCAACGCTAGTAACTTAGGTTGGTAAACCGCGCAAGAGCGCAACGATCCTTACAGCTCACAATTTTTTTATTTGCTAGGCTGCACGGGATAAGCCGTCATCAATGTCATCTGAGCCGCACGTCATACAAGTACTCGCACTGATAGGGGGGTAACTTAATCGTTATTTGCACGATGAGCCTTTAATTTTCCATACTAAGCAAGTGCGAGCGGCGACTACCTGGAAAAACATTTGAAGACTGGCGTGGGATCTTTGCCTTCTCATTGAGTTTCGTGCGCCTTGCGATCTAGCCAGAGCACTCGGACCAATAGTCCGGCTACCGCTGCGTCCGAGGCAATAATCCCAACTAACACAGGCGATGGGGCGATGAGCGGTCCCATGAATTCGATAAACGTACCAGCTATACCTCCAACCATGCACAGGAGCGCCAACCATGTGGCTCGTTTGCTGCCCCGCAACAGGAAGACTGACAAAACGCAGTAGACAACTGCTGGGAAGATGAGAAATAAACTCTCATACGCAAAGTCTACAAGGATAAAACCTAGTACATGCAACGCGGCGCTAATAATCAGCGGAATAACAGCGAAACGCATTGGGTGGATCTCCAACTCCTGCTTTAGAACAGCTTTCATTAGGTTTTCAAATGAGCACTAACTAACTAACTAACTCCTTGAAGTCTGTTGCCGCTACACCTCAGCACGACATTTGCGCAACCCTAACGTGTCATTTGCGCACCCTACTTACGTTACTAGTTTTTAGAGCAGCCTCGTCAGGCAATAGCCAACAGCGCCTATCTGCAATAGCGTTAGCGTGACCGAAGCGCTGTGTAAGACATTGAATTGAGACTTATTCCCAGAGTCCGTCGCGCTGTTTATGGCGGGCATTAGCATTTGTCGCGCGGGGATCGTTGTAACTGCAACAAAAAAAAGAATTCCCGCACTCAGCGGATCGACAAAATAAAAGGATAGGGCTGCCGCCACACTGGTTACAATGCACCAAGCATAAAAATGCGGAAAGGCCTCTCGCAGTAATCGGCCCGCCTGCTCAGCCGGAAGCGTCGTAAAAACAAAAGCCGCAAATCCAAAGGAATAAAGCAGCATTCCTCCGAAAAGAAACGCTGTTAATAACAGGGCTGCGACCGTTATCAACTGACGCCTATCTTTTTTGTTACCAGCATGTAATTAACGCTGAGATCTGAGGTGAGCGAGTAGCGTTTAGTCAGCGGATTTACTGAAACCCCCGCAGACTGCGTGAGTTGCATGTTCTTGCTTTCAAGCAAAAATTTGAGCTCGTCGGGTTTAACAAACTGTTTCCAATCATGAGTGCCCCGCGGCAGCCAGCGTAAAACGTACTCGGCACCCACAATGGCAAACAACCAAGATTTTGGATTTCGGTTGAGGGTGGCGACAACGTGAATGCCATTTGGCTTAACGCAGTCGCAGCACGAGGATATAAATGCCGCAACGTCGACAACATGTTCCACCACCTCCATGTTCAGCACCACATCGAAATGTCGGCCGCGAATTTTATCTACCGTGCCATGGAGGTACTCGATATCAAGACCACCCGAATTCGCATGCTCTCTAGCAATGTTGATATTTTTTTCAGCGGCATCAACACCCGTGACTGTTGCGCCTTTTTTAGCCATCGCTTCTGACAAGAGGCCCGCGCCACAACCAATGTCCAGCACCGTGAGACCTGCTAAGTCTTCCTCTGTAGATTGGCCAAAACCAAACGTATCGCGGATTGCCGAGAGCACAAAAGGTACTCTAAGGTGGTTGAGCTTGTGGAGCGGCCACATGGGACCGTGCTCATCCCACCACAGCTCCGCGAGCGCATTATACCGGGCAACCTCGACTTCGTTGGCGTCGAGCCGTTTGGTCTGTAGGTTGGACTGACTGGTTTCTGGTTGAGTCATACGCGCCGGGCGACAGGCGGCTGACTGGGGGCAATCTGTGTTTCGCTAGTCCCACACATCCACGATCGGTGTGCCATATCAACCGTTGTCATTAAATTCCGTGTTAAGAGAATGTCGTGCTCTACCGACGAGTACTCGCTAGGGAACAGATAACACTGAATGTCCGCTATTAATGCGGAGGATTGATTCAAGGAGGAGTCCTCTACAGCCACCACACTGTCTGTCGAAAAACCGAACTGCCCGAGAACGAAAGGGTATATTCTCGGATCGGGCTTCCGAGCCGGTAACTGCTCTGCTGTAAAAATTCGATCGAACATGTCTCCACTGAGGTCGTTGGTCGCTTCGAGGATTAGCTGAACGTACTCTTTGGGGCGGTCGATCACCCAACCCAAACGTATACCCTCCTGCTTGCAGAGAGCGATCGTATCAAGCACTCCCTCGCGGGCCTCGATGCCCCCTTCTAAGTACGTAGATAAATGCTTGAGTTTACATTCAAGCACCTCCTCGACAAGCCCGGTGGCCCACTCTTCACCGACCAACGTCGTCAACGACTCGGGACCACTAGCAAGTCCAGTAAGCTTGCAGTAAGTCGCTACATTCCAATAGAGACCCAAGCCGAGCTCATCAAATGCCGCGTTAAAGGCGAGCCGCTCTAGCCGGCCCGTTTCTACCACCGTGCCCGGAGAGCCGAAGAGTAAAAGATCCATGGATCATTACCCCTCTTTACGCTATCCAGCCGTTGCACCAGCCATTAGCGTGTACACGCTTACCAACAAATATAGGACAGAGTCCGTAGTCATCGTCAATGCGCTGATAGATCGTGCAGTTGGTACATTTTTGGTTTTCGCCACCGGGTGCCGCCTTCTTGGCCCACTTTGCCGTGTCGACTGTCGTGTGATCCGCGGCATATCCCATCGCAAGAGCCGTCGCATCGTCATTGGAAACGATCTCCTGTGCATGACTTACCCGCGCGATGAGGGCGGTGCCTGCCACCGCAACCGTTGCATTTACGAGCGCTCTTCGTGTGATTTGCGACATAAAAATTACTCCGTATTTGAAAAGAAAATATTAAGATCTCAACTTAACGGATCTGCGGGGATGAAAGGCAGGAGTGTATGGATACTGTCTAATATTAATGCCAAAAAATTGTTAAATAACAATGAGTTACAGGAAGAGAATGCAAGTAGTTTTCATTCGTATTACGGATGCAAGCATCCGCGAGGATGGCGCGGTAAATGAGGGTGATACGCCGTGCTCCTAGTGCTCATTTCACTCAAATCGACTTGCGTATATGAAACTAATTCAATGGCTGTTGCGTTCATCACTTCCCTAAAACGGAAAACAGGCTGGGTTCCCAGCACTGCGGGATTTAAAAATCATTAATGAAACTTGTCGTCATCACTTATTAAATTTGGCCTCCGCAATATTTCGCCATTTGCATCTCCAGCCCCTTTGCATAAGCGACCTGCAGGACTCCCAACCTCACCTTCACTTAACTGAGTATTCGCTGTTAGACGCTGCTCGGCAGAGACACCGTTAACATTGAAATTATTCCGGTTGCCCTGGTCGACCGGAAATAAGGTTTTAGGTGGTAAAAAAGTTAACCGTTATTAACGGTGCTCAAAAAATTGATCAGTAGCTTTTTTTGGCCCCTTTGACGACAGAGCTTTGACTTTGAATCTATTTCAGAGCTTGAAACGCTTTTCGAGCGTCGAGACTCGTGATGAAAAAACGAACTTGACTGCAGCAGATAAAAATAACCGTCGAGTAGGCTTTATTACGATTGATTCTCTGCTGTTGAACTTTCTGTGATGAATAGTACTTTAGATGGGCAGCGTTGTGGTGAGAGATGGTTTATGACCTTTAAGACCCTACCCTTTTTGTTCTTGATGGCAATTATTAGCGCCTGTGGCGGCGGTGGTGGTGGCAGTAGCACTCCGTCCGAAGCAACCCCCCCCGCGATTCAGAATGCGGCCCCCGTACTCTCGGCCATAGGCGACGTGACAGTGATGGAAGGTGAGGTGGCGGTTGCGGCGGTTTCGGCCTCCGATAGCGATGGCGATACCTTGACGTATTCGTTGTCAGGTGACGACTCTTCGCTCTTTGAGCTCGACGCATCGGGTAACCTTAGTTTCGCACAAGCGCCCGACTTCGAGCTTCCAACTGATGCAGACGCGGACAATGCTTATGAACTCGTTGTTCGCGTAAATGATCCGAGTAATGCCAGCGATAGCGAGTCGTTTAGTGTAACCGTGACCGATGCACTCGACGGTCGCGTGATTGACGGCCCGATCAGCGATGCACAAGTTGAGCTGGCCCCCATTGGTTCGCAAACCGTAAAAACCGTCGTAACCGACTCCGAGGGGTTTTTTAATTTCGGCGATGTAACAACGGCGAGCGGTCAGCGCCTAGTTGTCACTGGTGGAATAGATACCTTCACAGGTAATGCACTCCCGGACTCAGTACTGGTTGGCGAAGTAGGTAACACCGGTAGTCAACTCGCACAAGTAAATGCTATTACAACCTTGTTGGCCGAGGTATCGTCGGAGGACCGGATCCAAGTGCTCAGCGGCTTATCGATTTCGTACAGCGCTGAGGAGATTGCTGTCACTGATATTTGGCAGCTTGCTCAAAATGGTGAGCCGCTTGCTGGTGCGGCGCAACGTGCTAACTTTCAGCTGGCAGTTTTATTTTCTGCAATAAACAATCTCATAGGCGAGACTGCACTGCCATTAGATGTAATTTCCGCGCTGGCAACAGAAGTGGCGGTCCTTGCGGTGGTCACCACGGAGCCGTTGTCACTAGCCAACGAGACAACACTTAATACGCTGATCACCAGGTCGCACACGGCACTGGGACTCATGGCACCGGAAGGCGATGTATTAGATGCATTTTCTGAGGCTATGGCTGACTTAAACACGGTATTGGCGCAGGACGCACTTGAGCCTACCTCGGCGGTTGCGCGCGACGTGGCCTCTGCGGTTCAACAGGCATTTCAAGCATCTGTATTAGCACTAGCAGAAAACAACGACGTTGCAGCTTTCCAGACTGCCGCCTCTCTCAACACACTTTTCTTGGGAATTGATGTGGGTGCTGATGCGGTTGACACTGACGGTGACGGCCTTCCTAATTTACTCGATGCCGACGACGACGGTGACGCAGTTCGGGACGGCGATGACGCCTTCCCAACCGATCCAAGCGAGTCGGCGGACACGGATGGTGATGGCGTTGGTGATAACGCTGATAATTTTCCGCAAGACCCCTCAGAAACGACTGACTCAGACGGCGATGGCGTTGGCGATAACAGTGATGCTTTCCCCGACGATCCAACCGAGACGCTAGATTCTGATAATGATGGGGTGGGAGATAACAGTGATGCCTTCCCCGATGACCCCAATGAAACAGCGGATTCTGACGGTGATGGGGTCGGCGATAACGCGGATGCCTTCCCGAGCGACCCTAGTGAAACAGCGGATTCTGACGGTGATGGCGTCGGTGATAATGCGGATGCTTTCCCGAGCGATCCTAGTGAAACAGCGGATTCTGACGGTGATGGCGTCGGTGATAATGCGGACGCCTTCCCGAATGATGCGGACGAGAGCGCGGACTCCGATGGAGATGGTGTCGGTGACAATGGTGATGCATTTCCAAATGACCCCACTGAAACATTGGACACGGACGGCGATGGTGTAGGAAATAATGAAGACGAGGACGACGACGACGATGGTGTCAATGATGAGGATGACGGGGCACCACTTGACCCAGATTCGACTGGCCTGTTTGTGTCTGGTCAACTTGTTGTTAATCCTGAGACGGTGCTTGATTCTGACACCAACAATCCGGAAAACGCATTTACGAGAAATAATATCGTGGGTGATTTGTCGCCAGATCCGGAAACTGCGCAGCCACTGACGTCACCATTCATTTTGCACGGTTACGTCAATAAAGCACTAGCGGGAGCTGATGGTCCATTACAAGCTGAAGGGGACGACGATGACTTTTTTATCGTAGATGCACTCGAGGGCCAACGCTTTATTCTCGAGATCCCCGATGAAGCTCAGGACTTAGACTTCTACTTATATAACGAAACCGGTGAGATTATCGCAGCGTCAGAGAATCCGCCTGGATTTGTCGATTCAGACGGTTTTCAAGAAGTACTTACGGTGCCAAGTACCGGTCGTTATTTCTTGAATATTTACGCCTATTCATTTCAAGGGTTTCCTACTGCGTCGAATTATACGGTCACGACTGACTTCAGAGGTGCTCCCGGTGCGCAGCGGGTTGTTCGCCCGGGCGAGGTAATTGTTGGCTTAAAAAAAGGAATGGGTCACAACCGTCTACAACTAGCGCGCGCGTTCGATACGGTAGCATCGCGGCACGAACTCAAGCCCCTAGCGAGCTCAAAGGGCAAGTTACGTTTGATGCGATTGGACAATGGGAGAGCGAGCGCAAAGCGCGGTAAATCCGATGCTAAATTTGCCGCTTTTGCAAGTCAGGAGCTTCGGGATGCTTCAAACGTGGCACACCTGATTAAGGCGCTTGTAGCTGACCCAGATGTTGAATTTGCGGAGCCTAACTACATTTATCACAGGCAGGCGACTACGAACGATCCATTGCTGGAGCAAATGTGGCACCTCGAGCAGGTTAACGCTAGCACCGCATGGGATACCACGACAGGAGCTCCCGACATCGTGATCGCCGTTATAGATTCGGGGACAGTAGCGCAGCACCCGGATTTTTTGGGACAGACCACCGAGGGCTACGATTTCGTAAGCGCGACCGATAATTATGATGGAGACGGAATCGACGCGGACCCCGAGGATGCCACTCCGTCGTTCGATGATTGTGCGCAAGATGATGCGTTTTATCACGGCGCTCACACGGCAGGAACTGTCGGTGCGACCGGCAACAACGCAGAGGGAATTGCGGGTCTCTCTTATACATCCACACTAATGCATTTGCGCGCCCTAGATGGCGACTGCGGTGGCTCTACCTATGACATCTATCAATCACTGCTTTATGCGATTGGCGCTGATAACGATAGCGGTACTTTGCCTAATAATCCCGCTAGCATTGTAAACATGTCGTTGGGTGGTGGCGGATCGTCGACTATTTTTCAGGAGCTTATCAATCAAGCTGCCGCGCAGGGTGTCATAGTCGTCGCTGCGAGTGGTAACGCTGGAGCAAACTCGGTGAGTTTTCCCGCGGCGTATGAAAACACCTTTGCAATCGGGGCGACGGGTTTCGATGCCACTGTGGCCGGTTACTCGAATCAAGGTCCGAAATTAGATTTGGTAGCACCCGGCGGTGGAGGTGGTGGCGGAGTACTAAGTCTCGCGAAAGTCACAGATGCTGATGGCAATCCCGAGTTCACTTATGCCGCTACGTCGGGGACCTCGATGTCTACGCCACATGCCGCCGCTATCTTTGCATTAATGAAGAGCGTGCATCCGACATTGAGCGTAGAACGTTTGGAGACGCTACTAGCATCCGGTGCACTCACTGAAGATCTAGGAGATCCAGGATTCGATAATGATAGTGGCTGGGGGTTACTCAAGGCCGACAAAGCGGTTGAGGTAGCGCTCGCGGATGCCAATGGAACGTTTGTGATGCCCGCGCGCTTATTTTTATCGACGTATGAGTTGTATTTTGGCGGTCCCACCACCACAGCAGTAGTCAGCGCGACTAATCCCGGAGAGGTTGGTTTGGAGATGACGTCTGTAGATATCGACGCTGGCTGGATAACAGTTTCAGAGCGCACCGATACCGCACCAGGAGAGGTTGGACGATGGGACGTGAGCGTTGATAGAGACGGCCTTGAGGCAGGGTTTTACTCGGGTGTTGTGACCTATAATGCGATAGATGATGAGGGGAATAGTCTGGTTACAAGCATTGATGTTTCATTGCGTGTAGGGAAGTCCGCTGGCGGTGACCTGGGAGTAATTAATGTGTTTATTACAGACAGTGATTCAGGAAACACGACTGCCTCCGGCATCGCGTCCGCAGCTGACGACTACGCATATAGGGTGGGCTTGCCGGGCGCGGGCTCTTATCAAATTACGGCGAGTACAGACACTAATGGCGACGGTATTAGCTGTGAAAATGGTGAGGCCTGTGGACGATTGGGCGGCCTGTCTTCTCCCCAGACTTTGGAGTTAGTAGACAGTCAGTCGGATCTTGATATCACGGTGCTTTTGCCAGTTGAAAACTAGAGTCGTCTGGTAGACCAACTATTTAAAGGAAGGCTAGAGGTTCGGGGTGATTACGCGAGACTCTGGCCTCGCCTACAAAACTTTCATTAAAAAGTTCCGATAGTTAGAAAAAATTCTGTATCCACTGGGTGTTTACTCACGTGAAGCAGTGGCGGTTGAATGGTTGAAGCCAGTCGCCGCACTAAAGCTATTATTTTTGCATCGCTGCACTCGGTCTATCCCCTCGGCGCTTGGACTGCAATGTAGGCTTACACAAACGGGTTAGCCAAACTTCTAGATCTGCTTCTCTCTCCTCAGACATGATTTCATTTGATACCTTTCGGTAAGCACACAGATGCTCAAGTTTAAGCTCCGAGAGTGTTACCAAGCCGCTGTGATAACCAGCCGCCATGAAGCCACTGATCCAATCTTCGTTGATATCCGTGTATCCGCTCTCTTGCGCTTCGTATAGTTGTTTCAGCCGATTGCGGAGACTAGTTAGGTAGCTTTTCTTGGATATGCTTATCTGAGACATGGGACTCGTAGAATGCTGGGAGCTACTAATTTAAGCTAAAGCCGTGTGATCATGATAGGCATAAAGGGACTATTGGGCAGGTAAAAATGTATTCAGAGGAGGTGGCCAAGCGTTTCTTTACAGATAAATTGAAGGCGATGTCCCTTGAGTTATATGCCATTGGAGGGTCTGAAAGTACATCCAGAGATTGGTCGGACTTGGCAAATAAGATGGATGGATTTATCGAAGCGGGAAAAACGATTCAGTTGATTACTAGCGTCGAGGCACAAGCGATTATAGATTCGGCTCATCTCGCAACTTTCGGAGAAAGCAGAGAGGAGAGACGCAAAAAGCTCCACAGAGAAGCTACTGAGTCTAACGATGATACCGAAATTGACTGGGACCGTTATGACAGCCCTACGGTAAGTCGGCGCAGTGACTTATGAGCCGACGTCTATCGCCTTAGTCCCGGCCTAGCAATCTGTCTCTTATCAACCACAAGACATTGAATAGAAGGTACGCAAGTGCGCCGAAGGTCCAGAGACTGGGTGACCACAGTAAAAGTGGCTTAAACGCCATTATCCAACCGGGATAGTCCCTCGCGTAACACTCACCCCACAGCGACATGCAATCAAAGTGGACTTGTACGAGGCCCACGCTTAGAACAACAAATAAACATGTAATGAGGGCTAACCAGAAGTAAGCGAGGGGAATAGTCGGTTTTCCTAATCTGTGTTTGGCAATGTTCAAGATTCCAAGGGCGAGAAGGATTGTAAAAGCTATCATTATTTGTAGGCTCATTGTGCTCATTCGCTCTCTCTATCGCGCGCTTACCACATGAGTGAATAATAAATCGATGCGGGGAGCTCTTATCCACTCAAGTATAAAAAACAGTCTCCGGTCAACGGCTGTGTCTTGAGTGCCGATGGTTTTTGGGCATGACCTTGAGAGCAAGATTTGATCTCTAAGCGACTGCAATCGCGCAAGGGGCTCCACTCCCGGTTATCCGGTCATGCTGCGCTAGGCTACTTTTCAAAATGCTCCTGGAAGAAGAGATTGACCACCTCGACATATAGGTCACGATTTTCCTTCTTACGGAACCCATGCCCCTCATTAAGCGCATTCATGAACCAAACGTCCTGACCGGTGCCTCGAACTGCTGAGACTATCTGCCGCGCCTCTGATGCGGGGACTCGTGGATCGTTCTCACCCTGCACTACTAATAAGGGCGCCGTGATCTTTTCCGGCTGGTTACTCGGGCTTATCGACTCAAGGTGCGCACGCATCTCGGGGTCTCGCTCATCACCGTATTCCACGCGTCGCAGATCACGCCGATAGTCTTCGGTGTTCTCAAGGAAAGTTACAAAGTTTGAAATACCGACAATATCGACGCCTGCCGCTAAACGATCGCTATAGTGCACCATACTGGCGAGCACCATGTAGCCACCGTAGCTTCCGCCGTACACCGCCACCCGGTC